>JAFRRK010000065.1 GCA_017428115.1 Bacteroidales bacterium
GCCTGAAGGTCTCCGACACACGCTATCTCATCTTCCCAATTGTTTCAATGTCCTTTTGCCTTCAGGGAGCCTCGCTTTTTCTCTGCCGCTCCCCTGTCGAAAGCGGGTGCAAAGATACAACCATTTTCCAAAACACCAAAATTTTTTTTCGCTTTTCCCAGAACTTTTTTCGCTCACTCCTTTGAACCAGCGCGTTGCGGGCGAAACTTTTTTTCGGAAACCCCGGAAAACCGACCCGCAGCATGCCGCAAAAAAAGGAAAAACCACTCGTTTTTTCAAAAAATCGGCACTCACAGACACGGGGAAAATGAAAAATCACTGCAACTTGCTGTTACACACTTGTTTAATATATTTCAAAGAAATCCATATATTGCGTAGTATACTGACACACTGTATGTTGCATTAAACCCCAAATCGGCCGTCAGCCGACTTGTCTATCGGGACAACCGCGCTCGGCGGACAGCACGCACGGCACACCCGGGCCGTTCAATCCCGGCTCGATGCCGCCTGCTTCCCGGCTTGTTTTCCGTCATCATGTCGGGTAACGATGCCATAGCGATACTATAACGATGCAGGATTGAACGGCCTCACTCCATAGCGGGGGGTAAACGCTGCCGCTCCACGGCGCAGGGCGGGCAGGCTGAACAAGGATATGGGGCAGGGTTTTCCCCTGTGCACTGCACGATTCGACAGTTAGACTGTAGGTGTTTTCGGTTTCCTGACTACCGGTTTGGGTTAGATGCAGGCAGGCGGACATCCGGCTCACTGTCCTATCACAGGAACTTGGCCATGCCACCAAAAAAAAGAGTGCCACCGCTAGGGAGGCACTCTTGATTGCTGTGGGGTAATAACGCGATAGCTTACTCTACAACCTGCACCAACCTAACAGAAAGACCTTTATATTTTTCACAAGTACCTGCGGTCTCTACGGATGCAGTAGGTGTAGCTTCTACCAAGTAAGGTTTTTTGGGGGTCAAAGTAGCAACATTTCTCATCCAATAACTAACTTCAGAACCCGGATTAGTGACAGGAGTTGCGCCGTCAGGATCTCTCAATCCTGCTCCCGGGAGAAAGACACAACCATCAGGCACCTCTGTTAAATCATTTCTTCCATTATATGAAGACTGAAGATAGAAATCATCGGGGTAGAGCAACAGCCCCCAAACGTTGTTTATAGTAACTTTTGAATAGGAACTCCCATTCCCCATTTGGCCATTGAATCTTCTGGTATTCAATAAATAGTACCACTCCGCTGAAGATAATGTACGCCATAGGGTAGTATTATCCGCATTCCCGCCATTAGAGATAGGATTCCTCCCCCACTCATAATAGCCTAATACATTAGAAGAATTAGCAACTCCATAATCCAATTCGTCATTAGTATGAGTATAAGGATGCCTACCATAATATCCATTGGCACCCCAACCAAAAAGATCTATCCAGCCGGAATAGGTAGAGCTAATCAAAGCATTGTTGCATTTCACGCCATTTTCATACACATTGCCGTGAGTGGCATCGCCTACATAATCCCACTGATTGGTGGCAAAACGCCATTTATTCCCCGAGGCTGCCGTAGCTTTATATTGGAGATTACCTTGCGAGAATCTCACCTTGACGCCACCAGAAGTCACGGTGAAAACACCGCTCAACGCACCTTCTGGCAGAGCTATGTCGGCGATATTAAAGGGAACAACGGCAAAGTAATTTCTGGGCAGGGTGCCACCATGAGAATTGCTTTGTGTACGGGTATTGGAAACATCGGTGCTGCCAGATGTCGCCACTACAGTGATAGAATATTTGTTGGCCGACTCGGTGGCGGGGACATAGACATACACTGTCTTCGAGTTATTCCTGCTTATCACGAAATTCAGCGATGCGTTGTCGGCTCCACGTACGATAATTTCGTTGTGGTCCTGAGGCGTAGAGGTAAGCACCATCTTGCGGTTGTCGCTCTGATAGTCATCCACATAGCCATCGCCCCAAAGCGCAATGTCGGAAGCGGTGACGCGAACCTCGCTCACGGTAATTGAGCCGTATGCATTGTTTACAATATTGATGGCAAGCAGAGCTCCAAGGTTGGTGAACGACAATTCCTCTCCCCTGCTGTAAGCAGCCATGGGGGCTTTGACCACCTGTCGACCAGAGGCGTCTTCCTCGTAAGTCTGGACTTGCGGGATAGAAAGATTAATCCGACTGTTGGAGAAAGAGGTGACTATCTGGTTCGGATACACAGCCCAGTACGTAGGAGCCTGGGACACATCCAAGACGGGATTACTTCCCGAATACCTCAGAAGGACAAGGCTGTCGTTGACATTGACCGGGTCGTTCGCGGACCAGCGCGGTGTGCGGTTGTCCAGATACACCTTGGATTCGTTGCCGAAGTTGGCTATCTTTGCACGGAGCGAGACGGTACCGTCCTTCTTGCACCCCGACACAACCACCGAAACTAAAATAGCAACCACTAAAAGGCTGCAAAATCTCATATTTTTCATATCAAACTATTTATTGCTAATTTATTAATTACCATTGCCAAGGATTATTGGGGTCAGTTTGGTACGACTCTGTACCTGTCCCGTAATTTCCTGTACCCCCGAAGAACCCTTCTCCGCTGTTGGCTGATTCGACATAAGACTCTCCGGTGCCGCTATCCTCTAGGTCCAAAAGAGAAAGCTGTGCGAAACTGTTAAAACCACCTTCGACGAGGAACTCGACCGTCTGGACTTTGGGTGGCATATAACAATGTTTTGAAATTTGTATATCCATTATAATGTTAATTACTTTACTGATTTTGTGTTATATTTTTAACTCAAAAACGGATGCAAAGTTACAACTTTTTTATTATTTAATAGTTTTTTTTGAACTTTTTTTCAAAAAAAGACATTATTATTATCAAGGTAAAGCCAAATACCACAAAGGTTTCAACGCCCTCGCAAAATCTTAAAAAAAAGATGCAAATACACTGATAGTAAAACCCATCACACCTGAAAAAACGGCCAAAAAATAAAAAAAGCAACCGCACAACCACGGATGGGTTGTGCGGCATACTCAACATTATGAAAACATTACAAGTTATCGTACTGGGCGGCAAGGTCACGTGCCATGTTGAAAAAGAATGCAGCCACCTGGTTGAAGTCCATATTGAGGTCGCGGCTGAGGCCTACACGGTCTTTGTAGATAGCCACGTTGTACCACTGCAGGCACTGGAAAGCGCGGTGGTAGTAGAGTCGTCGCAGTTCCTGTGAGGTGGGCTTATGACCTACGTATGCTTCGAGAAGGGAGAGCGCCTTGTCGAACCCGGCGTTGCCGTAACAGGCAATGTCGTAGAACGGGTCGTTCATCCCGGCGAACTCCCAGTCGAGGACATAGAGCTTGTCACCGCTGATGACAAGGTTTGTAGGCTGATAGTCGCAGTGGCACGGCACCATGGGCACATCGGAATGAGCCTGACGCATCTGCTCCAGCTTATCGCGCAACTCGATATACTCCTTGGGATGGGTAAAACCCATCTCGCGGCAGTAGCGCTCGTAGTCGGACAGGCGGCCGAAGGCATTATAGTCCTTGAAATGCAGGTTGCTGTTGTGAATCTTTTTCAGCGCCTGCACCGAGAGGTCGTTGTAGCTCACCACATCGGTCTCGGACATAATGACACCATCGACATACTCGGCCAACTTTTCGCCGGAGATAATCTCGACGTATGAAGTGGCATTGTTCAAGTTCAGCTTATTCACCTCCTGGATATTGTCCCACTCCTCCACACGATCTACAAACTTCTCGGCATATTTGCCCGGCACACGGTAGGTATAGCGTTTGCCGCGTGTCTCGACGACATAGGTGTAATTGCTCATGCCTCCCTCAAGCCGTTTTACGATGGCTGCGTCTTGGGTATGCATCAGGGCGTTGACACGGGCTACTATATATTCTTCTACGTTCATTATTTTATAGAGGGATAGATTTTATAGATATGATAGAACTGAAAGTTATTATTTCATACGGCCTAAAGCGGCGGCGGCAGGTGCGTAGCCTGCATCGGCAGCCATCTTGAGCCATTTCTTGGACTGTTTCTTGTTGGCGGGAACGCCCTCGTCGCCATTCTCGAGGATGATTCCACAATAGTACATGGCAAGCACATTGCCGCCTTCGGCAGCCTTGGAATACCATTCGAGGGCTTTGGCCATGTCCTTCTCCACATAGATGCCGTTGATATAGCAGTTGGCCACACACATGCACCCGCGCACAGAGCCATGCTCGGCGGCATAGAGGTAGAGTTCGTAAGCCTTCTTCGAGTTGAGCACCACTCCCTGTCCCTGCTCGTAGCAGTAGCCAAGGTTGCAATAGCCTTCAAGACTTCCCATGGTGACGGCCTTCTCGAAATAGAGGACGGCATTCTTGAATTCGCCCTGGGCCTCGTACACATCGCCGAGGGAATTGATGGCATCGATACGACCGTTGTCGGCGGCCTTTTCCAGCCATGAGATGGCGATAGCCGTGTCTGTCACACAGCCGTAGCCGTTCAGGTAGCAGAGCCCGAGGTCGTACATGGCCAGCACATTGCCCATGCCTGCAGCCGTGTCGAGATAAGCTTTGCCAAGGGCTTCGTCCTCGGGGCATCCGTTGCCCTGCAGACAAGCGATACCCAGCTGGCAATAGGCGCGGCTGTCGCCTGACGAGCGGGCGCAGTTCTCGAAGACCCGATAAGCCGTTGCGGGGTCGGCGTCAACACCTATGCCCTGCTGCAGCATGACTGCGAAGGAGATGGTACCGTCGACATTTCCACGCTGGGCGGCGACATAGAAATACTCGAAAGCCTGGCTGTAATTCTGTTCATTCAGGAGCAGGCGGCCAAGGAAGTTGCTGGCATCGCCGCTGCCGTTTTCATGTCCCATGACATAATAATGCAAGGCGGAGTCGCCATCGGCAGGGACACCGGCACGGCCGAAATTATAGATGTCGGCCATCTTGTAGGCGGCATTGCCCACGCCCTTTGCAGCGGCGGCCTTCAGATAAGGGATGGCGGCAATGGTATCGACCTCCACCCCGCAACCCTCGAGATAGGAGCGGCCCACATAATATGTGCCTGTCTCCTCACCCGCCTCGTGTGCCTGGGTATACAATTCGAAAGCCTTGGTCTTGTCCATGGGCAGATACTGCCCTATGCGGTAGAAGTCGCCCAGATAGCACATGGCCTCGCCATGCCCCTGGTCGGCGGCTTTCTGGTAATATTCAATAGCTTTGGTGCTGTCGGCCTCCAGCCCGCCGTCGCCCAGCTCATAATAAAGGCCCATCTTGAACTGACCCGAAGCAATATCGTTATCGGCCAACTGCTTGTAGTAGGAGACGGCCTTCACGTGGTCGACGGTGTCGACATTGCGACCCGTCTCATAGCAATAGCCCATGGCATAGATGGCATCGATCAGGCCCTCGTCGGCGGCACGCGACACCAGCTCCATACCCTTGGCAATATCCTTGTCCTTCTTCTTGCCTAAATCACCGTTGAGATAGAAGAGACCGAGACGGTAGAGCGACTTGGAAGAACCCGAACGCTCGTAGTATTTGGCGGCCTTTTTGCAGTCCACCTTATTGCCGTCCATACCAAACTCGTAGATGGTACCCAGTACCTCCGAGCACATGCGGCTGCCTTTCTTGTCGCCTTTCACCAGATACTCGTTGCAGGTCTTGCTGTCTCCCGCTGACTCATAGAGCATGCCCAGCCAAAAGTAGCCGTCGGCCTGGCCGTTGTCTATCATCTGCTGGAAGCACTCGGCGGCACGGTCGTTGTTGCCGTTGTTGGCATAGAGGCGACCGAGGTTCACCAGTGCGGTAGTGTCGCCATATTCGTTGGCCATACGGTAATACTTCACTGCCTGAGGCATGTCCTTATGCTCCTCGCTCTCATAGATGTTGGCAAGGAACGAGGCACACTCGGCGCTCTCGAACCGGTCGGCGCCGCGTTTGAGCCAGAAGATGGCCGAGTCGGCATTCTGTTCGCAACCAATACCGTTGTAAACCATCACACCCATCAGATGGCAAGCATCGTCCTGCAACTCGTACATGCCCTCCTTCACTGCCACCTTACGGAAATAGGCCAACGCCTCGGGATACTGCTCTTGCTCGTAGAAGAAACGGCCCAAACGCAGCTGGCAATGCGAGCTGCCAAAGGCATCGCCCTGCAGCCAATAGCGCATGGCCTTGGTGCTGTCGCGCAGACCGGGGTTGGTGGGATACATGTAATAGAGACCCGCAAGCGACTGGGTATATCTCAGCGTATGGTGCTCTGCCAACAGCGAGTCGAGCAGGTGCTGGGCCTTGGCCTCGTCTTCCGGCACTCCCACACCGCTCCAATAGAACTCTATGGCTGCAGTGACGGCATCGGGGTCGCCCCACTTCATGCCTTCCGCGACATATTTCCAAGCCTTCTTGGTATCGCCTTTATATGCGTAATAGCGTGCCAGGCGTACGGCGGCATCGGTCTCGCCCAGCTTGAGGGCTTTCTCGTAATACGCCAGCGCCTTCTTCATATCCTCTTTCACACCGCAGATACCATAATAGTAGTTGTCGCCCAGGAAGAAATAACCCCACGCGGAGCCTTTTTTCACAGACTCTTGATACAACTGGTTGGCCTTGGCGGTATCCACCTTGCAGCCGATGCCGTTCTCATAGCAAGCTCCCAAAGCGGCCAGTCCGTTGGGCAGCCCCTTGTCGGCCCACTCCTTGCGGATGGCAAAATAGCGCGCCGTGTCCTTGGGCATGAGCGTGCCGTGCAAGTGATATTTTGAAATACGAAGCCAGGCCTCGCCGTCGCCTAGGTCGGCGGCTTTGCGGAACCACTGCAGGGCAAGGGTGGAATCGTGCTGCACGCCGGCGCCGTTCTCATAGCACTCGCCCAGCCGCACCATGGCGGCCACGTCGCCCTGATGGGCCTTGTCGATAAGTTTCTTGTCGGCCTGTGCCTGCACGAACGCCGGCAACAAAGCCATAACTAACAGGATAAAGCAGTATCTTTTCATCTATAAACGTATATTTTTCGCGATGCAAAGATACTAAAAAAAATCCATACGCGTTATTTACAACAAATTTTTACCCTTATTTTATCATGGACACTATCGAAGTCATCATAGAAAACACCCACGAACGCCGCCAAGTACCACGCGCTATCAGCCTTGCACAACTGGCCCAAGAATACTACACCGATCTGGGACGCATGCCCCTGCAGAACCCCATCCTGGGTGCCCTTGTGAACAACAAGGTGGAACACATGCAATTCCGGCTTTACAGCCCCAAGACTGTCTTCTTCTTCGACATCCACCACCCGCACGGATGGCGCATGTACCAGTCGTCGCTCACCTTTATGCTCTTCAAGGCCGTCCGCGACACCTACCCCACTGCCCGCCTTTCCGTCAAGCACTCCATGCAGGGAGGTTTCTACTGTAACATCGAAGGCATCGACGAAGAGCGCATCACCGTCGCCCGCACCGTCCGCGACCGCATGATTGAACTACAACACCAAGACCTCCCCTTCGAGCACCGCTCCATGCTCCTTACCGACGCCATCGAGCAAATCAAAGACCAGAACATCCCCAAGACCCTCGACCTTCTGCAGTCCCTCTCACAGCTCTACATCACCATGCATGTGCTCGACGGCACCATGCACAAGCTGGCCTCCAAGCTCGTCCCCTCGACGGGGTGCCTCAAATCATGGGATTTCCGCACCTATGCCGACGAGGGCTATCTGCTCCAAATGCCCGACCCCCACCATCTCGACAGGCCTCCCCTGATGCCCGAGACCCCAAAGCTCTTCAACATCTTCAAGCTGCACCACCTATGGGTCGACCGCCTGCATGTCTCCACCATCACCGACCTCAACCGCATCGTCCGCGACAACAACCAAGTACAACTCATCCATATCTCCGAAGCCCTGCATGAGAAATGCTACTCCGAGATTGCCAACATGATTTTCCGCAAGCGCGGCCAAGTGCGTATGGTGCTTGTGGCGGGTCCCTCCTCTTCGGGCAAGACCACCTCATGCCGCCGCCTCAGTGTGCAGCTCACCGTCCTGGGCTTCGACGTGCAGCAGCTGTCGCTCGACGACTATTTCGTCTGCCGCGACCGCACCCCGAAACTGCCCAACGGCGAGTACGATTTCGAGTCCATCGACGCCCTCGACATCCCCCTGCTCAACGACCACCTGCAGCGAATGTTCAATGGAGAAAGGGTGGAGATACCCACTTTCGACTTCCTCAAAGGCGACCCCTACTACGATGGCAAGAGCATCCAGCTCGGCCCCAACAGCATCCTGGTGGTGGAAGGCATCCACGCCCTCAACCCCAAGCTCACCGCACAGATTGCCGACGAACTGAAGTTCAAAGTCTATGTCTCCACGCTCACCCAGATAGCCATCGACGACCTCAACAGCATCCGCAGCAGCGAAAACCGTATGCTCCGCCGCATTGTGCGCGACAATAACTTCCGCGGATGGGACGCCTACAACACCCTGCACCGCTGGCACGAAGTGCGTCACGGCGAGGAAGTCAACATCTTCCCCTACCAAGAGCAGGCCGACATCATGTTCAACTCCGCCCTCCTCTACGAGCTGGGCGTGCTGAAGCTCTATGCCGGACCCCAACTGAAAAAGATACCCGAGAACTGCCCCGAATATGCCGAGGCACAGAGGCTGCTCAACTTCATCGACATCATCGAACCGATCGACCCCACTTTCATCCCCCCCACCAGCATCATGCGCGAATTCCTCGGCGGCAGCAGCTTCATCTACTAAGACGTCGCCATCAGTATAACATAGAGTCAATATCATCTCCGTATCAGTACAGATTTATTTCCCTCTGTTATTTACGGTATATTCAAAGAATACACAAAAAAACACATTATGAGACAATTAATATCTGTTATTACATGTTTACTACTCTTGGCATCTATCCATGCACAGAATACCTCTCCCTGCCCCGGCCTGAAGAATCCCACATCATTCACTTCGGGTTCAACTGCTGGAATGTATAGAGGATACTACTCCGGAATGACCGGTCAGAAGAATCACATATCCCCGAACGCCCTGACTGGAGAGACCGGAGTATACATGACTTCTGGCATTATCCCCGCCAGCCAATTGGCCAACACCACAGGCAATGGAGGCACCAGTTCTTGCGGCAGCAGCCTTGATCCAACCAACCGTTTCCGCATTATGTCCGACACCGACGGCACTCCTACAGACTCGCTCCCTGGATACGACCCCTTGACGGGATACAACCTGCCCTATTGCCCCACCGCCTTCGACACTTCTATTCACAAATCCATCCGCATTGGCAATTGCGGGACTGGAGCAGAAGCCGAAGTTTTGTTCTACACCATGATGGTACATCCCCAAAATGCCTTGTTATCCGTATACTATGCCATAGTAGCGCAATCTCCTTTACATGCTCTTGCCGATAACCCTTCTTTCGTTATCCGCGTAGCTCGCCAATCAATCTCTGGCATGTGGCAACAAATCAGCGATACACTTTGCTATGCCATTTCCTCAAATGTGGCCGACAGCGGAGTGGATGGATGGCACAACTACAGCACAGCCAACGGCAACGGGCTCTACCGCGACTGGCACAAGGCCACCATCAACCTAAGCAACTATCTGTATGAGCAGGTGCGTATCGAGATTTACATGAGCGACTGTGGCATCTCTGGCCATTATGGATACTGCTATGTGACTGGCGACTGCCAATCAACCGGTTTCAATTTAACAGGTTGCAACGCCGGTGCCTCCCAAGAAGTTTCCACTATCACCGCCCCGGCAGACATGATAAACTATGTGTGGTACAAGAGCAATGTCAATGGATACAACATTCACGGCCTAACAGTAGTCCCCGACTCTGTTGGTTTCACCCAGCTCACTCCCGACTCCAGCACCGACAACTCCTACACCTGCACCCTCAACGACTTTATGGTTACACAAGGTGCCGACAGCGGGCAATTCACCAACAACATGGTCTTCCGTTGCGACATGACCTCCGCCATGGATCCTACCAAGCCCTATGTCACAAAACTCTACTCCCGCGTCATCAACAATAAGCCTATAATGGCCATTGACACCACTAAGACCTGCCAAGGAGGCCTCACCCTCTCCAACCACAGCTACATCCCCAACAACACCGACGCCGTCGACACCGCTGCCACCCGGTGGTGGTTCTTCAACAATGGCCATACCGACTCTACCATAGGTGCCAACACCTCATACCAATTCGACACCTCCGGCAACTACGACATCAGGGTGCGTTCCTTCTACCGCGATGACCACAACTGCTACTCCGACAGCACCTACACCGTCAACATCCATTACGACACGGGCACTTTCACAAGCGTCACCGTGAATACCCCCGACCCCTACACTTGGCACGACCAGACCTACACCGACCCTGGCACCTACACCTACGACTATGTAGACAGCCTCGGTTGTTCCAGCACCGACACGCTGCACCTCACCCTGCTGGGAAACTGCATCATCAACACTACCAATCTGCCCTATTTCGACAACTTCGACGCCTACACCTCTTCCACCACTGCATACACGGGCGTTGAGCCTCCCTGTTGGAGACTTGCACATCAGGACGTACCGATGACCGACGAAGACAAACCCATGATTTATTACAATCCCGAAACTGCACACAGCAACAACTACAGCCTCATTCTCAACAAACGCGGCATCTATGCCATGCCCTATGTCGACACCAATATTTGCAACTTAACTCTGAGTTTCTACCTCATGCAACCACAGAATACGCACCAACTACAGGTAGGTGTGATGAGCGACCTTAACGACCCAAACTCCTTTGCACCCGTCGCTCTCATCAATAACAGCAGCACCGGCTTTGAATATGTCGAGGTTGACTTCACCCCCTACACAGGCAACGGACACTATATCGCTTTCCGCAACACCCTTGCCCCTGACAATTCGGGTGACTTTAGCTGCAACCATATTGATGACCTCATGATTGAAAAAAGCCCATCCCAAAACAGCATAGAGACCAGCAAACCTGACAAACATCACAGTCTGACCCTTCATCCCAACCCCACTACAGGCAAGCTGACCATAAGAACTAACGAGAAGGTAATCCGCGTGAATGTCTTTGACTATACAGGCCGCTGTATAGCCACCTATGAGAAACCGTCAGCCCTCGACCTCAGCCGTTTTGCTGCAGGCCTCTACACCCTCCGCATCACACTGCCAGACAGCATTGAAGTCCGTCGTGTGGTGAAGCAGTAAACACTTTTACGGGCTAGATGCCCAGATTCATGTACGGGCAAGGTGCTCATACTCCCAAATCGGGCAAGGTGTCCTTACTCCCAAACGGGCAGGATGCCCGTGCTCCCAAAGGCAAGGCACTCCAATCGGGGTGCCTTGCTGTTTTCTATCTATGTTCCGAGATGCTAACAACAGCCTCTGGCCTTTTAACATTTTTTAAAATACAATATATCCGTCATTTACCACTCCACCCTCAAAAAAAATGGTCGCAACTTCTTGTCTATTTGAAAAAAAGATGTATTTTTGCATCTGAAATAAACATTCAACTCCACGTTCATTTTACACATATTAATCAACCTAAATACATAATATCATGAAAACATTAATACGTCTTTTGGCCCTGGTGGCGGCACTCAGTGTCGGGTGGGCCGCGAATGCTCAATCATCATTGGCTGGTTACGAATTCGTTACAGGAACGAATTTCAGTAAATGGGTCTCCCTCACCAACACGACCAACCTGCTGCCCAGTAGCGGCGACTATGTGGCTTCTTCAGTGCAGAACATCGGGTTCCCGTTCCCCTTTGGTGGCAACACCTACACACAGTTCTCCGTCAACGAAGACGGAAACCTGCGGCTGGGTGACACCCAGACGGGAACAGGCTCCTTTACTGCCCCGTTCAACAGTCTCAACGCAAGCGGAAACAGCCCAAAAATCAACTTCTTTGGCTGCGACGGCTATTGTGTCGCCGGAACGCACTACGTGCATGCTCAGAATTTCAACAGTTCCTCCGGATTGGACTATCTGGTTGTGGAGTTCTGCCTGGGCACATACGCTTCCGCCACACGCAACATGCCGTACAAATGGCAGGTGCATCTCTGCGCAAACGGCAACATCCAAGTCGTCTTTCCCTCCGCCGTACCCTCACAGGATCCTGCCACGTCACGACAGATGGGTCTCTGCGTCAACAACCAGGACGGATGGATTATCGACACCCTTAACCATGCCACCCATTTTACCAATGGCTCCTCCACCTACTGGCCTTCCGGCCACTGGCCCAACACCAACCGATACTATATTTTCTATCGGGACAATTGTACAACCATTCCAGACTACGACCACACACTTACCCCTACTACCAACTGGAGAACCATCTCATCGGCCACAGACCTCTTCAATGCCCACTGTCATAAAGAGGTTTACAGTTTTTTAGTTGAACCCGGCTTCAGATACACCTTCAAGACCGGCTGTGGCGACGGCGCCACCGCCAATTTCGACACCAAGCTGTTTTTGTACAACAGCTCCGGCTCACTGCTTGACTCTAACGACAACGCATGCAACACTTACACGTCGATGATTGAATATTGCGCCAACTCGTCTGACCTATACCTCGTAGTACAAGGATATAATAAAATCTATTCCGGCAGCTACACGCTGGCATACAAACAGGGGGCTTTTGATCCCTCTTACTCCACAATCACCCCAACCACTTCCTACCGGACCCTCTCATCCACGACCGACAGCACCAACCCCTCGAAAATATACCGATTTTATGTGTCCGACAACGATGTGTCAAACAATAGAACATTCTTCTTCAAGACAGGCTGTGGCAACGGTGCCTACGCCGATTTCGACACCTGGATGAGTATACGTGATGCCAACGGTACACTGCTCGCCTATAACGACGACGGGACTTGCGGCAACACCGGGTCGTATATCGCATACCAGCCCACACAGTCGGGCTACCTGTTCTTGACAGTAAGAGGGTACAGCAGTATCGATTTGGGCAGCTACACGCTTGCCTACAAGAAGGGATGTGTCGACGTCGCCGAGTACCACTATTCCATCACCGCAACCAACTCTTGGCAAACCCACTCGTCACAGACCTCCGACGATGGCTGCAACAGCTATAAAATATACAGGACTTATGTGACCGCAGGCTATGCCTACACCTTCAAGACGGGCTGCGAAGACGGCGCCTCAGCCGATTTCTGGACCGATTTATCTCTATATAACAGTGACGGCATAAGAATTGCTGATGATGAAAACGCTACCTGTATCGGAGACTATCGTTCAAAGTTATTCTACTGCCCGTCACAATCGGGATACGTGTACCTGAAAGTAAACGACTGGACGCGTTCTTATGGCAACTACACGCTTGCCTACAAGAGGGAAACGCCACTTCATATCTCCACCAATGTCAACCCGTCAGGGGGCGGCTGGATAGAAGGAAATAATGGAAACTACGCTAACGGCCAAACTTGTGGATTGCGTGCTTATGCCTCGCCCGGATATCAGTTTACCAACTGGACCGAAGGCTCCACCGTCGTCTCCACCTATCAAGGTTATAGTTTCACCGTCACCGCAGACCGCACCCTGACAGCTAACTTCACCCCCACGGGTAACTGCCAATTGTTTAAAAATGAAGAATTTAACACATACCCCATATACTACGACCAATTCGACCACTACACCACCTCCACCACTGCCAAGACCGGCGTGGAACCTCCCTGCTGGACGCTCGTCCCGCTGGATGTCACTATCACCAACGCTTACAAACCCATGATTTACTACAGCCCCGCCAACGCCTACAGCGGCAACTACAGCCTTATCCTCAACAAGCGATGCATCTATGCCATGCCTTATGTCAAGAATATACATAGATGTGGTTTGTCTTTTTATGTCAAACAGCCACAAGCGAAATACAAACTGGAGGTAGGCGTGATGTCCGACCTCAACGACGCAAGCACCTTCGTACCCGTTCGCACCATCAACAATCCCGACACTATTTATACATACTATAATAATATATTTCTTGATGATCCCAATATCCAAGGCCACTACATCGCTTTCCGAAACACCTTAGCCGATGGCTACACGGGCGACTTCAGCGTGAACTACATTGATAACATTGAACTTTCTGATAAGGGGTACTGCCCTAGCATCTCCAGTAATGACATCCCCTATACCGACCATTTCGACCGCTACACCACCAGCACCACCGCCAAAACCGGCGAGGAGCCGCCCTGCTGGGAACTGGTCAAACAGGATGTCACCATTACCGACGAGTACAAGCCCATGATTTACTACGCCTCCGCCAACGCACACAGCGGCAACTACTCCCTAATCCTCAACAAACGCGGCATCTACAGAATGCCCTACATTTGGGGAACCAATATAGGCACCTTGAAACTAGACTTCTACCTCAAGCAGACCCAGACCAAGTACCAACTGCAGGTGGGGGTATGCAATGAAGACGGTAGTGATTTCACTCCCGTCGCCACCATCAACAACAGCAGCACCAATTATGAGCATGTCACCGTCAAATTCTCATCCTACACCGGCACCGGTCACTGCATCGCCTTCCGCAACGTCCTCGCCTCCGGCCAGACCGGCGACTACAGCATCAACTACATCGACGACCTGGTGCTCAGCTACATCTTCCCATGCCCCGAAATCACCGCCGACGACCTCCCCTATACCGACAACTTCGACTCCTACACCTCCTCCACCACCGCCAAAACTGGCGTCGAGCCTCCCTGCTGGAGTCTCAGAAAGCAGGATGTCACCATAACCGACGAATACAAGCCCATGGTTTACTACGCCTCCGCCAATGCCCACAGCGGCAACTACTCCCTCATCCTCAACAAGCGCGGCATCTACACTATGCCAGAGTTCGAGGGGGATGTGAATACCCTCCAGCTCTCCTTCTATCTCAAGCAGACCCAGACCAAGTACCAGCTGCAAGTGGGGGTATGCGACTATTGGAGTGATGATTTCGTTCCTGTCGCCACCATCAACAATAGCAGCACCAACTACGAGCAAGTCACCGTCGACTTCTCCTCCTACACCGGCTACAGACACTACATCGCCTTCCGCAACATCCTTGCCTCCGGCCAGACCGGCGACTACAGCATCAACTACATCGACGACCTGGTGCTCAGCCTCCGCCCAACCTGCACCGCCATTACCGCCGACGACCTCCCCTACACCGACAACTTCGACTCCTACACCTCCTCCACCACCGCCAAGACCGGCGTCGAGCCCCCCTGCTGGACCCTCGCCAAGCAGGATGTCACCATGACCGACGAGTACAAACCCATGATTTACTACGCCTCCGCCAACGCCCACAGCGGCAACTACTCCCTCATCCTCAACAAGCGCGGCATTTACGCTATGCCTGAATTCGAGGGCAATGTCAACACACTCCAGATGAGTTTCTACCTCAAGCAGACTCAAGCCAAGTACCAGCTCCAAGTCGGTGTACTGAGCGATTTGAGCAACCCCAGCTCCTTCAC
>JAFRRK010000066.1 GCA_017428115.1 Bacteroidales bacterium
GCGTACCCCACACTGCGCTCCCTCCAGTCGCTTAGTATGGGGTTATTAAGATTCAGCATCTTCGATGCTGTTGAGATATCAGTCAAATATAGCATGAGAGTGTTATTTTTTTAGGATTTTGTATTGATAATTATTTGATGTAGTGATAATTGAAAGGAAATAGACACCTGCGGAGAGGTTAGAGAGGTTGATTTTGTTGTTGGAGAGGGTTACCTGTTCCTGCCTGCCAAGGGATGATAGGAGGCGGACGGCGGTGATGGGTTCCCCATTGGGGATGACGTAAAGGGCATCCGAGACGGGGTTGGGAAATATCTGTGGAGAAGAGTTGGCGAGGGCAACCGTGCCCACGTCATTGACTTGAAGGTTTTTTGTAACTGGCTCCGCCGGGAGGAAATAGTAGTCTCCCTGTTGGGAGGCGGTGACGGTGGTGGTGCCGTTTCGCAGGAGGTAGAGCATGGTGCCGTCGGAGTAGGCGATGGAGCTGTCATTACAGGTATAGTTAATGGGCAGCCCGCTGGTGGAGGTGGCAGTAAGAGCAACAGGACTATCGGATAGTGTAAGTGAGAGTTCCTGATTCCATGTAATGAATTGCTCCTGCCTGTCAGAAGGATGCACGTATGGCAGGGCAAAAGCGGGGTCGATGTACTTGGCTATAAATGCTTGGCTATTGCCATGATTCTGAGTTGTGATATCTCCAAATGTGACATCCTCATACGCACTTCCTGTTAGGTACAAAATGCTGTCTTTGATAATTGGAGAATTAAATACATTATCTAAACTACGAACATTGTAGTGATTAACTATTCCAACCTCGTGACCACTGTAGTCCCATATTGCGAGCCAACAGTCATAATCACCTCTATTGGAGGCATTATATATCATATCACCAAAGTTCATACCATCCATAAGCTTTACTTGGCCAAAGACCCTGTTGTTGTATGCTGCCAAAGGGTAAACGCCACCCCTTCCGTTTTCTACTGGAAGAACTTTTCCATAAGAGAGAAGGCTGAGGTCATCCTTATTTAAGCGAAGCCAAAAACTTGTCTGATTTGCAAAATCAAGGGTGTCATCGTTATAAAAAAGATGATCCATCGTCTCTGACCAAACAAACACTCCTGGGACGAATAAAGAATTTGTGTTGTCATCAATATATGGATACTTTAGTAATATCCCTACTGATGAAGGATTATTGGAGGGAGATTCATACGACAACTGAACTAATCCTGTTGCTTCCAGTTGAGGATTGTATTTAAGAATCCATGTCGGCCTTATAGAGGACTCGCCTAAATGAAGAGAATTGGAATTTGCAATTCTTATGCCACTTGGATATTGTTGTCTACCCTCCATATTAATATACAGATTTTTTTGAGCGTCCATTTCGAATGAATAGACTTTAAATAAGGGATGGACATTGTAGGACAACGTTGAGTCGAACATATACACGGCATCAATCAGACTATCGAAATGGGGCGAGAACTTCAGAATCTGCATGTTCCATAAAGCAGTGCGATAGGGGATGGGATAATACAGGTTGTGGGTGCCGTCAACTACTATCTTCAAGGCACTGATAGTGCCGTCATCCAATCGCCACTCCAGATCGTTTGAACCTATTACCCTTTCAGCTACTGCGCGTATGATATAGATGTTGCCTTCGCTGTCTATGTTGAAACTTTCGCTGGAAAAAGGTCTTACAAAAAGTTTGTCAGGATAGTAAGTTCCAAAAATAGTCCGGTTGGTCAACGCATTGCCATTAGAATCTAAATAACCCACACTGACAAGGTGTCGTTCGGTGGCATTTCCGTCGAAGTCAAAAGTGATAAAAGCGGTATAGTTAGTACCCGATACACTATCGGTGGGCATCAGGTAGTCGTCGTTCCCCGTCAGTAACGTGTCAAGATAGTAGAGGTTTCTATAAAAGATAGCACTGCTGTTGCTGCTGTAAGGCAGATAAAAACGTACCATTGCCATGATGCTGCTGTCGCCCACCATCCGAAGGGCATGGGCATAGCAACTTTCCTTGCCATTATAGATGGCCTTGTGCCACAGCAAGTCCCCCGATGGAGAAAGCTTGGCTATTACTATAGCTCTATGGATCGGTGTAGTGATTATGTCAAAAGGCAGGAGCCTTTCGCCGCATAGTTGAGCTTGCGGCGAGAACTCACCAAGGATGTAGATGTTGCCCGCTGAGTCGACACACGAACCGATTATACGATTGGTCGCGTCGTCGCTGTTGTCGATCTCTGGCCCCGTGTAGGAGCTTACCCACTCGAAGCCTTGGGCATGGGAGGCGAGGGAGGCCACGAGGAGGATTGAGAGGAAAATGTGTTTTTTCATAATAATAATGTGTTTAATATTCAAATAATTATGTACTGTTTTTTGTATGAGGGGCGGGGGCTAACGGCGGCCGTATTGCTTCACGAGGCGGAAGGTGAGTTCGCGGCCGTCGGCGGTGGTGACGGTGAGGAGGTAGGCGGCAGGGGGTCGGGAGGTGAGGTCGAGGGTGTACTGGTCAGGACCCGTTGGGGTGAGCACCACCTCTTCGCGGCGGCCCTGCATGTCGGTGAGCCAGGCGGTGACCACGCCGTCGTGCGACAGCAATGGGCTACCGCTCACCTTCATGTTGTAGCGTTGGTGGTAGGGGAAGGGGCAGGTCTCAGTTTGGGAGAAGGGTGCACCGGGGCTGGTGTAGAGCACCATGCTCACGTCTCTGCTGTCGCTTGGGCCTGGCTTGTGGTAGGGCAGCGGGGGTGCGGGTGGTATCTTGGCGAGGTCGAGGGTCACCCTGCCGCTGGTGGGGTTGGGGTAGGCCTTGGCCTGTCCGTCGGCGCCGACGGTGGCGATGCCGACGCCACTCACGGTGAGGAGCTTTTGCACAGGCTCGGCGGGGAAGTAGTGGTCGTCGCCGTCCTGCGTGGCGGTGAGCCATGCGTAGCCGTCAGCCACAAGGTGCAGCGTGTCTCCACGGACATAGGCGATGGAGCTGTCACCACAGGAGTAGACGACAGGCAGCCCACTGGTAGCGTCGGCGGTTAGGAGAATCGGACTATCAGCAAGATTGAAAGATAGTTCTTGCTGCCATACAATAGACTGTTCTTGCCTATCGGAAGGATGAGGGTATGGATGCATGAAAGCCGTATCTACATACTTAGCGATAAACACCTGGCTATTGCCATAGTTCTGAGTTGTGATGTCACCAAATGTAGCATCATCCCATATGCTTCCCATGAGATAAACAATACTGTCTTTAACAATAGGGGGATATGCTGCATTATAAAAAGAACTGACACCATAGCGTGCATACAAACCTATTTCTTGACCGATGTAATCCCATGCAGCAAATACTATATCCTTATCTCCACCATTATTTGTGTATATCGTTGTATCACCAAAAATCATTGTGTTCATAAACGAACACTGGGCAAAAACCCTGTTGTTATATGCTGCCAATAGGGGAACGCTACCCCTTCCGTTTTCACCAGAGCGTGCTTGTCCATAAGATAGAAGGCTGAGGTCATCTTTATCCAAGCGAAGCCAAAAACTTGTCTGATTTGGTAAGTCAAGGGTGTCACTATTATAGAAAATTTGATTAACCGTCCCCCCTACCCAACCGACTACCCCAGGAACAAACAATGAATTAGTGTTGTCGTCAATATATGGATATTCCAGTAACATTTGTGGAAATATTGTAGTTGTGGATCCATACGATAATTGAACCACCCCAGTTGCCTCTAAATCCGAGTTGTATTTTAGAATCCATGTCGGTCTTGATGTGGAATCACCTAAATGTAGCGCGTTGGAATTCGTAAGCCTGAGCCCACTAGGAACACTATTACCTTCCATGTTTACATATAGATTATTTTGAGAATCAATCTCAAATGAATATTCTTCCATCGTTGTGGATGCCGTATACCCTAAAGTGGAATCAAACATATATATGGCATCTATCAATCTGTTGAAATGTGGGGAGAACTTTAGAATCTGTTGATTCCACATTGCCGTAGAATAAGGGATTGGATAAGTTAATTTGTAGGTTCCGTCAACAACAATCACCATTGCCCCAATAGTGCCATCATCGACACTCCAATAAGGTGTTTCGCAAGTGTCACATGGTCGTACACCCACCATACGGTCTGTATGGACACTGCGTACCACATAGATGTTGCCTTCGCTATCAATGTTGAAATTTCTGTCAGACAAAGGAATAGCAGACAATTTATCTTGATAGGGTTCACCCAGTCTGAATCTTTCGGTTAAGGCGTTTCCGTTGGAGTCTTTAAAACCCACACATATAAGATGTTGTTCTGTGACATTTCCATTGAGGTCAAGTGTGATGAAAGCATTATAGGAATTGCTTGATACGCTATCTGTGGGTATTAAGTAATCATCGTTGCCAGCCAGCAACGTGTCAAGATAATGGAGATTCAAATATAAGTTGCCACCATAATTATACGGCAGACGAAGAGCAACCATCGCCATGATATTGCTGTCACCGATCATGCGCAAGGCATACGCATAGCAACCATACTTGCCGTTATAAATGGCTTTATGCCACAGCAGTTCACCTGATGGGGATATTTTTGCAATCACGACACCCTGCCATCTTGGACGGCTGGTTTCGATGACCTCGAATGGTAGCAAATTGGTACCGCACAACTGGGCTTGAGGCGAGAACTCGCCGAGGATGTAGAGATTCCCTGCCGAGTCGACGCACGAGCCAATAATTTCATTGCTCGCACTACCAGTACTTACATCCTCTCCCGTGTAGGACTTCACCCAGTCGAAGTGTTGGGAGAAGGCGGGGAGGGAGGCGGCGAGGAGGATTGAGAGGAGGAGAAGATGTTTAAAAGGGGATGCTTGTTTCATGGTGTTGTTTTTTGAGGGTTAGTTGATTCTATAAAAATGATGGATGGGGTCAAAAGATATAATCGGAATTGTCTACCTGTGGGGCATCTACCGCCATGAACATCACAAGATAGACGGGCATGTAGGTTATCTTGCCGTCTTGGCGAATTTCGCGTTCGTTGGAGATGACAGTGGCTGCCTGGATGTTGTAATCGGGATTCTTCAGAAGGTTATTGA
>JAFRRK010000067.1 GCA_017428115.1 Bacteroidales bacterium
CTACAATCTCAAAGCTGTCCCGTAAGTCTTCTGGTAACAGCAACTTCAACAATTCCTTCGTGGCTTCCATATATTATCTTTTGTCTTGCAAAGATAATAATCTTTTCCGTATTGTAAACACAGGGTTATGAAGATGAACCACAGATACACCCATCTTATGGCTTCTTTGTTCGCCGTGCTGATGCATTACGACACGCTGCGGAAGCTTGTTATCGGTATGATGACCTAGGAGATGGACAGCCGCATGCTCGTCCTGCCGACAGGCCTCGTTGAGATGACCGTCAGCACAATCCGTTTCCGCAAAGGTGAGGTGTCACATATTGCGAAGATGAATGAAGACGATAAAAAAAACGTCCACAGCCCTTAGGACTGTGGACGCTGTTTTAGAGTGTTTTGACGAATACTTATCGTATCGGGAACTGATACCCGACAGTGAGGAGCAAGGCAAAATTGCTGCCGATAGGCACGCTCTTGATTTGCGGGGTTTCTTGGCTTATGTTCAAAGCATCGGGCGAAGAGGCCACCGCCATCATACCATAGTCTAGTTGGAGCATCACACTGAGGTCCTGATACTCATAGCCCAAACCCAAAAGAATACTGACATCTAGGGGAGAAAGGGCGTTGAATGCGGGTATTGAGACATCGTAGTTCCAATCGCTCTGAGGAAGACGAGGTGTGATTTTCTTATCATGCATAGTACCGAAAATGCCATAGCTGACAGCCGGACCTACAGAAAGAAGGGCATGATGGCCAGGCTCGCGTATGGGTAGTTCGTAGCGAAACATAGCCAAAATGGGCAGCTGGACATACCAAGCATCAAAGGTACCTTGACGGATGGACATGATGCCTTCGAGCACCTCTTGAAAATTGGAACCTCGACGGATTAGGTTGAGACCCGTCTGAAGATAGAAGTTCTCCGCCATCAGCGACTGAGCATTAGTGAAACCAAAGGTGACAAAACCACCAAGATTAGCAGCCATAATAGGGCTGTTGTCGGCAAGGTCATCTAGATGTACTGCCATGCCTGCGCCACCACGAATACCAAAGTTAAGAAACTGAGCCTGAGCAGTGACAGACAACGTGATAAGAAGGGTTAGAACAATAAGTATCTTTTTCATAAGTACGGAATAAAATCGTGCAAAGATACAACTTTTTTTTAAACTAATGAGTAAATACAAAAAAAGTTGCTAATAATATTACAATTTACGATAGATGAAGTCGGTCATCAACTGATAAAGATTCAGACGAGTGTTGCCACCATAGATGCTGTGATTCTTGTTGGGATAGATGCGGAATTCAAACTGTTTGCCCGCAGCCTCGAGCGCGGTGACCATGTCGACAGCATTTTGGAAATGGACATTATCGTCGCCAGTGCCATGCACCAATAAATAGTTACCCTCAAGAAGGTTGGCAAAGTTTAGGGGAGAGTTGTCGTCATATCCTCGGGGATTGTCTTGTGGACGTTGGAGGAAACGCTCGGTATAAATATTGTCATAATAGCGCCATGTGATAACAGGAGCCACAGCAATGGCACTCTTGAATACATCATGACCCTTGAGAATAGAGAGCGTGGAGAGGTAACCGCCAAAGCTCCAACCAAAGATACCAATGCGGTCCTCATCAATCCAACTTTTCTTGCCAAACCAACGTGCCGCCTCACAGGCATCTTCGCACTCCATTTTGCCAAGATTCCTATAAGTCATCTTTTTGAAATGGGCACCTCGGCCACCTGTGCCACGTCCGTCGAAACAGGCCACCACATAGCCATTCTGTGCCAACATATGGAACCAATAATAGTCGCTATAGCCATAGCTGTTGGTCACCTGTTGATTGCCAGGACCGCCATATACATAGAAAAATAGAGGATATTTTTTAGTACTATCAAAGTCGGGAGGCAAAATAATGTAGTAGTTGAGGTCGGAACCCAGAGTGGTAGTAAGTGTGCCAAAAGTCTTGTTGCCAACCCCATATTCGCGCATACGCTCACGCAAATCGGCATTGTCCTCAAGCGTTTTGAGTAGTTTTCCATTGCTGGTATGGAGTGTATAAACAGGCGGAGTATTGGCATCAGTAAAAGTGCTGATATAGTACTTGCTGTTGGCACTGAATGAAGCACTATACCAACCAGGTTTGTCACTAAGGCGTTTTTTCTTCTTGCCTTTAAAATCAATGGAGTAGAGCTCCTTGTTGAGCGGGGATGTCTCGTGGGAAAGATAGTAGATGACACCCTCTTTCTCATCCACAGAGCAGACAGAGACCACATCGTAGCCGCCCTTGGTAATCTGGTTGACCAGATTGCCATTTAGATCATACATATAGATGTGGTTGAAACCATCGCGTTCAGATGTGAGAAGCATGTGCTTGCCATCATTTAAGAACATCCAGGTGTCCGGCACCTCGACATAGGCATCATCCTCTTCGGTATAGAGGGGTCGGATAGCACCCGTACGGGCATCAGCCAGCAGCAATTCCATCTTATTCTGCAAGCGGTTCATACGCATCAAGGCCAAAACATTGGGATCTTTTGTCCACTGAATACGGGGCATATACTGGTCATTGTGGCTACCGATATTGAGTTTGAGGGTCTTTTGGGATTCGAGGTCGTAGACCATCACATCCACCACCGAGTTGTCTTCGCCAGCCTTGGGATACTTGTATGTATAGTTCTCAGGGTAAAGACTGCCCCACATCTGCATGGAATACTGTTTTACTTTACTCTCATCAAAGCGATAGAAGGCAATACGTTTGCTGTCGGGCGACCAATAGAATCCTCGAGTGATGGCAAACTCTTCTTCGTAGACCCAATCGGTGGTGCCGTTGATAATCTCATTAAACTTACCGTCGAAGGTCACCTGAGTCTCCTTTAAAGAATTGAGTGCCATGATGTATAAGTTATTATCACGCACATAGGCCACCATCTTGCCGTCGGGCGAAAAGGTGGTCAGACGCTGTTTACCTTCCATGGTGATGCGCTGAAGTGTGCCATCTGCCACAGTGTAGACATAATAGCTGCTCACACCGCTATGACGGTATATGGGCTCAAACTCGGCACTAAGCAGTATTTTCTGTTCGTCCTGAGAGAATTCATACGATTCGATAGGAGGCATCGGCTTGACGGATTTACGCATGGGGTCGACAAAGGCACAAACAACACCCACTTTTTCCCCAGTCTTGTAGCTGTATTTTTCGATGCCAGAACGGGTGAGCACACAATAGTGTTCGCCGTCTTTCATTGAACGTATAGAAGAGATGCCATTGGGACGGAAAGTTGCTCGCGACCAAATATCATCAAGGGTGATGCGCTTGGGTTGGGCCCCTACACTACCCACTATGGCAGCAAACGTCAGTAGGGTTAACATTAGTTTTTTCATATCAACATTATTATTGAATAATAAGTATGAACAAGAACTAAGAAGTAAGAAGTATCCGAATACGACAGACTACTTCTTAGTTCTTAGTTCTTAATTCCTACTTCAAATTACAGTTTGGGACCAGCGTCTACCAAAGCCTTGCCAGCTTCATTATAGGTGAACTTCTCAAAGTTTTTAATAAACCTGGAAGCCAAGTCTTTTGCTTTAGACTCCCATTCGCAGGCGCAGCTATAGGTGTCGCGCGGGTCAAGAATCTTGGGGTCAACTCCCGGAAGTTCGGTAGGCACCTCAAAATCAAAATAGGGTATACGCTTGCACGGAGCCTTCTCAATATCACCATTGAGAATCGCGTCAATAATGCCACGGGTATCCTTGATGCTGATGCGTTTGCCAGTACCATTCCATCCTGTATTGACCAAATAAGCCTTGGCACCACTCATCTCCATACGTTTTACCAGCTCTTCGGCATACTTGGTAGGGTGAAGCTCAAGGAAAGCCTGACCAAAACAGGCACTGAATGTAGGTGTAGGCTCTGTAATGCCACGCTCAGTACCAGCCAACTTGGCAGTGAAACCACTGAGGAAGTAGTACTTGCACTGGTCGGGAGTCAATATGCTGACAGGGGGCAGCACACCAAACGCATCGGCACTGAGGAAGATAACATTCTTGGCGGCAGGACCGGCACTCTTGCCATGAATCGGTTGAACAATCTTCTCAATGTGTTCAATCGGGTAGCTCACACGGGTGTTCTCTGTGACACTCTTGTCGGCAAAATCAATTTTACCGTTGTTGTCCACCGTCACATTCTCCAGCAAGGCATTGCGGCGAATGGCGTTATATATGTCGGGTTCGCTTTCCTTGTCCAGGTTGATAACCTTGGCATAGCAGCCGCCCTCAAAATTGAACACACCCTCGTCGTCCCATCCGTGCTCGTCATCCCCGATAAGCAGGCGTTTGGGGTCGGTACTAAGCGTGGTCTTGCCGGTACCGCTGAGGCCAAAGAAAATGGCAGTGTTTTTGCCCTCCATGTCGGTATTGGCGGAACAATGCATTGAGGCGATACCCTGCAAAGGCAGATAGTAGTTCATCATGCTGAACATGCCCTTCTTCATCTCCCCACCATACCAGGTGTTAAGAATCACCTGTTCGCGACTAGTGACATTAAAGGCCACACAAGTCTCACTATTCAGGCCTAGCTCTTTGTAGTTTTCAACCTTGGCCTTGCTAGCAGTGTAGACAGTGAAGCTGGGGGTGAAGCTCTTCAGTTCCTCTTGAGTAGGCCTGATAAACATATTGGTGACAAAGTGAGCCTGCCAAGCCACCTCCATGATAAAACGAACCGAAATACGGGTGTCCTTATTGGCACCGCAAAAAGCGTCAACCACATAGAGTTCCTTATTTGCCAGTTCCTTGACAGCAAGGTCTTTCATCTGTCTCCACACCTCCTCAGTCATGGGGTGGTTGTCGTTCTTGTACTCGTCAGAAGTCCACCACACAGTGTTCTTTGACTGTTCATCCATGACAATATATTTGTCTTTGGGAGAACGTCCGGTATAGATGCCGGTCATCACATTAATAGCATCCAACTCAGTCAACTGACCCTTATCGTAACCCGTCAGATTGGGGTCCATCTCCATTTCAAACAGCTCCTCATACGAGGGATTGTAATGTATTGTCTTAACACCTGTTATGCCAAGGCATTCCAGCTCTTTCTTAATCTTATCAGTCATAGTGTATATAGTGTTTAGTGTTTATAATTATATAAGGTCCTTGGCGTGTACACCAAGGACCTTATTCATTTAATACTATCTATTATTGCGGCTTTCCTTGATAGCGGCTTGGGCGGCGGCAAGACGAGCCACGGGGACACGGAAGGGCGAGCAGCTCACGTAGTTCATACCAGCCTTGTAGAAGAACTCGGCTGCTGTGGGGTCACCACCATGCTCACCGCACACTCCGCACTTCAGTGCCTGACGTGTGCTGCGACCACGCTCGATGCCAATCTTCACCAGCTCGCCAACGCACTCGGTATCGAAATTGTTGAATGGGTCAGCAGGGATAATCTTCTCGTCGACGTAGGTCTTCACAATAGCGTTAACGTCGTCACGGCTGAAACCGAAAGTCATCTGCGTTAGGTCGTTGGTACCAAAGCTAAAGAACTCGGCCACCTCGGCAATCTGATTAGCGACCAATGCGGCACGCGGTATCTCAATCATGGTGCCAAACTTGTAGTCAAACTTCATGCCATACTTTGCTTCCACTTCTTCCTTCACCTTGTCGGCTAGGGCTTTCTGGTGTTTGAGCTCGGCAGAATTGATAGTCAGCGGAACCATGATTTCCAGCATGGGATGATAGCCCTCTTTCAACAACTCGACAGTGGCACTGAACAGAGCGCGGAACTGGGTCTCGGTGATTTCGGGGTAGATAATACCCAGACGAACACCGCGCAAACCCATCATCGGGTTCACCTCGTGCAGCTCGTTGACGCGTTTCTCCACATCCTCATAGGCAATGCCCAGACGCTTGGCAGCCTCGCGCATCTTGGCCTCACCCTGCGGTGCGAACTCGTGCAGCGGAGGATCCATCAGGCGGAAGGTAAGGGGCTTGCCGTCCATCACCTTCAACGTACCCTTGGCACTCTCACGGATATAGGGCTCCAGTTCGTCGAGGGCGGCTATACGCTCCTCGGCCGTTCTGGCCAAAATCATGTTGCGCAGCTTCTCAAGCGGTTTCTCGCTGTTCTCGCCGTAGAACATGTGCTCGATACGGAACAGGCCAATACCCTCGGCGCCGAAATCAATAGCCTTCTGTGCATCGGCGGGGTTGTCGGCATTGGTGCGCACACCCATCTTGCGGAACTTGTCCACCGTCTTCATGAACTGCTGGAACAAAGGATTCTCCGTAGCGTCGATCATCTTCACAGGCTCGGCATACACATAGCCCTTCGAGCCGTTCAAGGCCAGGGTATCGCCCTCCTTAAACTGCTTGCCGGCGATGATGACGATACCATTCTCAAGGTCGATCTTCACATCGTCGCAACCCACGATGCAGCACTTACCCCAACCGCGAGCCACCAGGGCGGCGTGCGAGGTCATACCGCCACGGGCGGTCAAGATACCATCGGCAGCGCGCATACCTTCCACATCCTCGGGATTGGTCTCCTCACGCACGAGGACGTTCTTAATCTTCGCTGCGTTGTATTCCTTAGCCTTCTCGCTGGTCAGTGCGATGACGCCCACTGCACCACCAGGACCGGCGGGCAAACCCTTGGCAATCACCTCGTGCTTCTTCTCGTCGGCAGCATCGAGTATGGGGTGCAACAGCTCGTCGAGCTGGGCGGGCGATATACGCATCACCACCTCGCTCTCGTCAATCAGACCCTCCTTCAACATGTCGAAAGCCATCGTCAGAGCAGCCACACCGGTGCGCTTACCCACGCGGCACTGCAACATATACAGCTTGCCGTCCTGAATAGTGAACTCGATGTCGAGCATATCGTGGTAGTTCTTCTCAAGAATAGCACGGATTTCGCAAAGCTCCTTATAGGTTTCGGGCATCAGCTCCTGCATCGAGTGCATGTGCTTGTTCTGCTCGTTCTTGGTGTCATCGTTCAGGGGGTTGGGCGTGCGGATACCGGCCACCACGTCCTCGCCCTGAGCGTTGATAAGCCACTCGCCATAGAACTGGTTGTCGCCCGTAGCGGGGTTGCGGGTAAAGGCAACGCCCGTGGCACTGGTGTCGCCCATATTGCCAAACACCATGGCCTGCACGTTAACAGCGGTGCCCCAATCGTCGGGAATACCCTCAATCTTACGGTAGCTCACAGCCTTTTTACCATTCCAGCTCTTAAACACAGCCTTGATGCCGCCTTCCATCTGAGCCTTTGCATCGTCGGGGAACTCGGTGCCCAGCACCTCTTTCACCTTCAGTTTGAAGTCCTCTGCCAGCCTCTTCAAGTCGTCGGCAGTCAAGTCGGTGTCGCTCTTGTAGCCGTGGGCCTCTTTATAGCTGTCCAGCATGTCGTCCAGCTGTTTGCGGATACCCTTGCCGTCGGCAGGCTCAATACCCTCGCTCTTCTCCATCACCACGTCGGCATACATCATAATCAGACGACGATAGGAGTCATACACAAAGCGGGGATTGTTGGTTTTCTTCAACATACCGGGGATGGTCTTGGACGACAGACCGATGTTCAGCACCGTGTCCATCATGCCGGGCATCGACGAGCGGGCACCTGAACGGCAGCTCACCAGCAGCGGGTTCTCTGCGTCGTCGTATTTCATACCCATGATTCTCTCCACGTTTGCCATACCCTTCCACACATCCTCCATCAACCCTGCGGGCAACTGGCAGTTGTTCTCATAATAAGCAGTGCAACACTCAGTAGTAATCGTCAGACCTGCAGGCACAGGAAGACCCAGCAGGCACATTTCAGCTAGATTGGCTCCCTTGCCGCCGAGCAAGTTCTTCATGTCGGCCTTACCCTCGGCAGTCTTGCCACCGAACGTGTAAACAAATTTCGTCATTTTAAAACTTATTAATTAATAATTATATATAAAAATTCTCTGTAGATTTGGAAATTGCAAAGATACGAATAATATTCCAATCCGACAAAAAAAAGATTCACCATACAAATATTTTAAGAAACGGAACCTCCCGTAGATGGTTCACCTCGGTATGTAAAAAGGCATACAAACATAGCCCACCCCTATCTCGGCGGGGTATGCCAATTC
>JAFRRK010000068.1 GCA_017428115.1 Bacteroidales bacterium
AGCAACCCTCGCCAGAAAAGGTACCTTGTATTTGCACGAGGTTGTTTGGCGAGTCAGGATAGATGATGATGGTAGAGGTCTGGCTGTTGGTGTATGCGCCAGAGGCACCACCGTCATCATAAATAACGCCGCCGCACATGTAGAGGGTGTCGTTTTGGTTGGCGCGCATGTCCCATGTGCCAGGAATAGCACTAATGGGACCCACCCACATGGAAGAGTCGGTGCCGTAGTCGCAGACGGCACGAATATAAATGTAGTATGTGGTACCCGCGGTTAGGCCATTGAAGGTGACAGGGCCTGCAGTGACGGTAGTGTCGGCCGTTGGGTTGCCAGTGGTGGTGTCGATGCTAAGTTCGTAGCTGGAGGATGTGGTGGTGCTGTCCCAGGTCACAGTGATGCTGCTGGCGGTGTTGCCCGTCACGCGGAAATTGTCGGGTGAGGGACAGGTGTTACGGTAGATTTGAACATTATCGATGGCTGCCGGGGGATTAGAACCACCGCTGCCATCGTTGCTCCATGCAAAAACCAGATTGTAGGTGCCGCCCGTAGAAAGGGTGAATGTGCTGTTGAGGTTAGTCCAGGAGGTGTGTTGGTTAAGCGTGTAGGGAGCTGTTGTTACCAGGCTGAGGTCTATCCAACCGGGAGCAGGCAGTTCAGATCCGAAACTGTAGGAACTGGTGCCGCCGTTGGGTGACTGACCGGCGATAATCTCGTCGCTGGCAGGAGCAAGAAACACGCGAATGAAGTCGTAGTATTGGCTTTCGCCTTGAGCACGCCAGTCGAAGCTGTAGGCGTATTGTCCGGCAGGCATATCAAAAGAGCGATAGGCGTAAGAGAAAGAGGTGGACGAGTTGTCGTAGACGTTAGAGAGTCCGTTGTCGCTGGAGATGTATATGGCCATGCTGTCGGCAGTCCCATTGAAGGCAGCGGAGCCAAGGTACCACCTGTTGGTTTCGGTACCGTTTTCAAGATTCCATGCCCGGCCTTCTGGACCAGTGAAGTCGCAGATGTAGGGGAAATTACTAATGGGTGAGCTGGCCAGGGTGCGGAAACTGCCTTCTGTCCAAAAGCTTGTGTCGCCAACACCGCAAATGGCACGTACGAAGACGCTGTATACCATTCCGCTGTCAAGTCCGGTAAGGAGTAACGAATCAGCTCCGCTGACGAAGTTGCTTGTAAGAGTGTCGACGCTGCAGCCGGCATTGCCGTAGCGGACTTCAAAGTCTGTCTGCGAGCTGTCGGAAGGAGCCCAACGTAGCAGGGCATCAGTTGTTGTAACAGTGGTGGCACGGATAGTACGGGGCCGGACGCAAAGAGGAGCAGCCACTAGATGAACCTCGTCGAGATAGAGGTCGTTGTCGCCACTAGGTGGGCAGTAGTGACTAAGGGTAATGTACATGCCTGTGTCGGAATAGGCTGTCAGGGGCACTTCGAAGTCGTGCCATGTATAGTCTTCATTGACTATCACAGTGTCGATGGGGGTAAAACCTACCATACCTGGGGCAGTGCAGACACCCACGACCATACCGCCAGTGCCGTAAGAACTCATTATGCTAAAGTTGAGTTGCAGGGTGCGGATAGGCAGCTCATTGGTATCGACAACGGGCAGTTGAAGAATGGTATAGTCGCTGCTGCTGGGTTCGTACATATACATATATAGAGATTTGCCCGAACCAAAACGATCTTCGTATGCGTCTGAGGCAGGATAATAGGAATCGTAGGAGGAGGTTCCATTCCAACAATGAGGTGCATGGTCGTTTTCAGTTAGGGAGTTGAAGTCGTTGCCGAAAGGCAGCGTGTCGATTGTGCCACACGCCGAGTAAAATGAGTAGCAGAACGACCAAACGCTTGTATCAGGATCGCAGACGCCTCGAACGTACACGTCGTATTGGCTGGTAGCGGACAGTCCGGTAATGGTTACACTGTCGTCATAGATGTATTGTACCAGTGTGCCGCTGCCATGAGTGAAACCGTGAGGACCGTACTCTACCTCATACTCTGTGGCGGAAGTGGTGTCCCAGGTGATGGTCGCATCGGTTAGGGTTTCGCCATGTGAGGAAACGTTGCGCACACGCGGGCAAGAGCTGATGCGTGTCACTTCGATGTCGTCGAGGTAAGGATAGGTGGTTGAACCCGCCTCTGTCTTTAGGGTTATGTATTTACCATTGCCGGTATAAGTGTTGAGCATCACCTCGAAAGGCTCCCATTCATAGGTCGATACGGGGTGTACCGAACCCACTAGCGTAAAGGTACTCATGTCGGAGGGATCATCCATCACACCCACTTCGATAGTGTGGTTATAGCCACTGTAGGTGCTGTAAAGCCAGAAACTGATCTGCAGGCTGTCAACAGATGCGGACATGACGGGAAGTGAGAAGTAGCTATAGCTGCCGCTGCCCGAATACATATACATGGCAGAGCGGCTGCCATTGTGGCCGTAGCTGGTAGAGACATAAGGATAGCCACTGCTGTAAGTTGAGCTGCGGTACCAGCACGATGGTGTCGCAGCTGACGAACTAGTAGGCCATGACTCAAATCCTTCGACGAAGGGAAGGGTCTCGGCCTGGCACATAGTGCGCACCATAATGGATTGTGCCATATTAGAGTCAGAGCACAGGGCGGTGACGCGTATTTCATACTGAGTGTTCTGTGTTAGGCCGCTGAGGTATAAATTGGTGGAAGTGGTGGCCATAACCGCATTAGTCCATAGTGTGTCACCTTCAGCGCGGTAGTCCACGTCCCACATCGTTTCTTCATATCCTGGCAGCCAAGAGAGATACAACTCGTTCGATGTCAGGCTGTCCACTATCACATATGGCTGGGCACATTGTGCAATGGTCAAGCAGTTGCCGCCACCGGTTGTGAGGCGCATGTTGGTACGCCACACTGAGTTGGAGGCTGTCACAGTGCCTAGGTCGGCAAAGGTGTAGGGCGAGTCGTTGCGGTATACGCGATGGCTGATAGCAGAGCCGATGTTCTCATAATAGAAAGTGGCGTTGGCATCGGTGGCACCGCTGTTGTCGACAATAGCCACCATCATGTTGCTTGTGCCGTTCCAGTCAAAAAAGTTACGGTTGAAGGCGAAGTGGTTCCATCCATCGGGTGATGGACTGCAGTTGAGCGGACCTTCATATACAAGCACCAAGTCGGCCGGATTGGCAAAGTCGGTGCAGGATGTTAGTGAGGTGTGGCACATGTAAAGTGTGCAGTTGGTCTTGTTGGTCATTGGCGAAGAGCCAGAAAACTGAAAGTCGATGCCGCTAATTGTTGCAGGACCAGTGGCGTTGATGTCGCTGGTACGGATCAGGTGGTTGCAGTATGCGTAGTTGTAACCGCCGTTGGTGGGCATAACGTTGGTGCTGCTAGAACCTGGCGTGCCAACAACGTAGGTTTCGACGGGTCCGCCGCCAATGGTATCCCATTCCAGGCAAGGTAGTGGCATAGTCGAAAACACCACTGTCATCGACATTCCGCTGTCATCTACTCCACACACTGGTCTCACTGTCACCGTATAAGAGGTATCAGGGTTCAGCCCAGTCAATGTATAGTTAAGGTCGGTTGCCAACACAGTGTTAAGAGCTGCTCCTGCATCAGACGTATAGCCATAAGCCACTTCGTACTCAATAGGATCAATGCCCAATGCGGTAGAATAGTTCCAACGCAGATAGGCTGAAGAGGCGGTGGCGTTTGCTGTCAGATTAGTCAGGCGGGGACAAGTGAGTACAGGACGCACTAGAGTATATCGTAACCCATGAGCAGGCAGTGTGGTATACGAACGTGTGCTGTATGTGCTTGACATAGTGGGATTGCTCCACGGTCCGGTAAGAAATAAATAATCGTTATGGGGACCGTCTGTCAAATAAGTGGCAAATGTGCGCGAACTAGTGGTACCCAAGTTCACTGAGTCGTAGATAATCTCAATAGTGTTATCAGTGTGGAACACTATCTGGTAGGAATAAGCTCCATAGGGTGAAGAGTATGTTCCCAGTAGGTGATACTCAATAGTATAAGTGCCTGAGTCGGCATTGTAAAGATAATAAGCTCCCGCACCTGTGTTACGCCCCATGTGGGCGTCCTGCTGCAGTAGGGGGGTGATGTAGAGTAATGAAGCGCTGCTGTACGTTGCGGTAGTGCCGCTAGCAGAGCTAGCGTTCAGGCTCAAGAATCCGTTGGCCGAGCAGGCAATGCTGGTGCCTGCCGGAAACGTATTCTCGCCGTAGCTGAATGCAAACGGCAGCGTCGTGCTGGCGTAGCCGTCATCGTTCGAAGAGAACGTCATCTGTGTGCCAGTCGAAGCTATTGAATTAAAGGTGGTCGTGTCGACCGTCAGAACATAGTCTGCCAGTGACTGTGCCCGTGTTGCCCACGGGACAACCACCATTGCTACGATGAGCACTAGCTTTTGTAGATGTTTTTGCATGACTTTTATGTTTTTATTATTAGATAATGTGGATAATATGTTCTCTGTTGTTGCTTATATATTGAAGCTAAAAATTGTTGCAAAATTACGAAAAAAAAATCATTATACAAAAAAACAAGTTGCGAAAATGTCTATTTCGGTGGTAAAGTGACGATTTTATTTGTGAAAACTTCTCTCCTAGTTTTAACCCAAATCGGTCATTAGGTCGACTTTCCAATTATTCTCGTCTTTTTTAGTCTGTTTAAGCCATATCAGCATTTCTTTCGGCATCTTGGCCACAGCCCTGTCTCACCGTAGCTGAGAGGCATTCACTGGATCCCTTTTTCACCTTCTCCAGCGATGCGGCCATTCTGTTCGAAACAAATATCAATCTGGCATAAACCCCAATGACCGATTTGGGTTTAATGAAATAGTCGTTCCCATTATTTTTCTAACAAGAACAGGCTTATATCATCCGCTTTCAACTTCCTTAAAGTTGGTGTAATGCCTGCAAAAAATGATATAAAAATACTAATGTGATTGCTGGGAATATAGCTGGTAAAAAAATCAGTATTCCCACATATCGAATGATATGTTCATTATCTCCTCTTCGATGCGCTCAGACTCAATCAGTGCGTCCTCGCCAGTTAAGTAGTCGTGGATGGCTCGATTGTAAACGTTATCAACCCTTGTAATAAATGAGCTGTAGAGGAATGAGTTGAAGGCATATTCCCATGTGGGTAGTTGGACCAAGTTCTCACGGTAATAGGTCTCTTTTCGGGCTAGCAGGCTGCGTACCTGATATGATTGCATGGATAGCCAGAAGAGTGTAACCGTCCCCATATATTCTGTTTCACCATCAATCACTTTAAAACGGTCTTCCATCGGGGCAAGACCAAGAGTGCGTACCTGCATTCCACTTTTCGAACGGTCCAAATATGCAGCTTCTTTGATAGCATATTGATAGATGTCGTCGGATGTGAACTCGTGAGGAACAAAAACTGTTGTATAGTCTGCCTCTCCGTAATCATCGAACACCTCCATTTGCACAGTGTCACTTCTCGTTGCACGGTCTATTACCTTTTGACAGTCTAAGGGAATTTTCATCTCATCGTCTTCAAATAGCTCTATCTCGCCAGCCTTGATAGCATCCCATATCACGTATGCTAGATTCTTTCGGCCCCGCACACCTTCTGGGTTCTGAGGAAAATAAAAGTATTGGTTTTCTTTCTCACGAACATCTATAGTACGCCATATCAGCCGACCCCAATAGACGTCGCTTTCACGCACATAGTCAAGTGGCTGTGGCTTCTTTTCCCACATAAAGCTGCGCTTGTAATAGTCAGCGGGTTGTGGCTCCACATATTGTGAAAAAGCTGCTAATGGAAGCAACAGCAGGCATAATATGGTTACAAGTTGTCGCAAATGAGTTATTTTGTTGTTGCAAATGAAAAAGAGTTAAGAATAAGCGAGCTTATCCTTAACTCTTTTGTTTCAATAGTTTTATGTGGAAAAGACTCGCGTTTTTAGTATTCCCACATATCAGACTCAATGTTGAATATGCGCTCTTCAATGGTTTCTGCCTCTAGCAGAGCATCCTCTCCAGTCAAATAGTTGTGAATCTCACGGTTGTACACGTTAGTCTCGCGGGTGACGAAACTGTCGAAATAGCGGGTGACGAATATCTCATCATAGCTACGCTCTGCATTGTTGCTGTACATATCGTAAGCGTTAGTGCGGGCAAAGAGGTTGCGTACACGCATGTCGTTCATAGGAATCCAAAAACGGGTGGTGGGGTTGCACTCCATGTCGCCATCGACTTCCTTGCAGTTTTCGTCAACAAGGGCTAGTGCTACTATACGAACCTTCATACGGGTGTCCTGCTTGTCAATATACCAGTACTCTTTAATGTGGATTTTATAGTAGTCGTCGGAGGTGAAATTTTTGTACTTAATGGTATCGTGGCCTTCGTCAATCAGTTCACCATATTCGTCATAGATGGGGTCGGTTGTGGTGGAGTCGGCCTTGTTCAACTTTCTGTACATATTGTCCCAGTCAATAGGAATCTTCAACTCATCGTCGTCGAATATTTCAAACTCTCCGAGAGCTGCATTTCTATAGATCAGGTATGCCAGATTTATACGCCCCTGATTGTTGTTCAACGAGTCCTCTCCTTTGGGAAAATAAAAGAACTGGTTGAATTTCTCTCTAAAATCGATTGTGCGCCAGATACAGGTCTCCCAGATAACATCGCTTTGACGCAGGCTGGGATAGGGAATTGCCTGTCTTGTTGTACTCATGGTACGTGTGTAGAAATTAGTCAGATTGTTCTCATCGTCAGCTTCAATGATGTTCTGGGCACTAACAGTGGCACCACTGAAAGCGAGGACTATTAGGCTTATGCCAAGCAATACTTTTTTCATGGTATATTAATTTTATTCGTTTTATCTTGTGATACGGAATGTGCTGCTAATATTTCTCTTAGAGCCGTCAGGCATATTGACATCTATACTGAGGGTAATCTTACATCCAGGTTTGGCCTTTTGGATATAGCTCAACACATCAGCTCCCCAAATAGGACCTCTGTTCTCCAAGTCTGTGGCACCATTGACTTTGGTGATATCGATTGTCTGCTTGATAATCTGAGGAGTCTTCATCTTGAATGCAAAGTCTGGTCCATAACGTACAGATGGTCCCTTCATATTCTTCAAGTCGTTAATGGGGATGCCTTTGCCTGCCTCGGCGGCACCAAGATAAATCTTAGGATCGGGCAGAGGACGCACACGGAAATCATTAGAACCCATTGGACGCGTTGTGTTTCCATCCTTAATAGAGGCGTTGATTCTTATCTGACCTTTGTTTACCTTGGGCTTGATAATGTAATGTCCGGCACCTGCTTTGGGGTCAGGTACAAGTGTGGCCTGATTAGGATCTGCCAATGTGGCGACTACATTGTGAGCAGCAGCTCCGGGTACTGAAATCTTGATGGGATTGTCAATGCCTGCATAGACCACATTCATCTCGGTCAGCTCGAATACAGCCATTGGCTCTGTGACATAGTAGTTCTGTTTGAAATCGTAGCTTTCGGTACCATTGTCGTTTTTGACATACACCGTACCAGTTATAGTCTTTGGTCCGGGTGTGTTACAGATGGTTGAGTAGACAACTGCACCTGAGTCGTTGGCAACGAAACGCTGTCCGCCAACGGTGGCCTCGAACTTTGACTTCGAATCGTATGCACCCACATTGACTGTCATCTCGTATTTGCCTCCTTGCATAATGTAAGATGAGTTGGCACGGGTGATGACGGCAACCTTGTCGAATGAGAAGTCGTTTGACTTGACTTGTTTGAAGAGCATGTTTACTGCGTCGAACTCAGCGTTCATCACTTCTGCCTTCATACGTGTGAGGGTCACAAGGGCGGCACCCGCAACGGTATTGTTGAAGTTCAACTGTTCCCATGAGGTGGGTTTGCCTTCGCTGTTAAGTCGGTATTCTTCAACATCAAGACCAAGGTTCACGTGTGTTGAGTCGGCCCCGAGGCTTTCCTTAACCTTGCGTTTATACTCAATAATTTTCTGCTTAACCTCAACGGCAGCTCCTTCTTTTACTTCGGCACCCTCTGCATCACCGATAAAGTAGCGTGTGCCTGCGTGATTGTCATCCAATTTATCAATCCAGCTGAATCCACCAATCTTCATGGCTTCTGCAATGCTGTCGTAGTTCTTTGAGCCATCGTCGTTTCTAAGATAGATTACACGCTTGATTGTCTTCTCTGAGTTGTTAGGATCAATAAGGGTGATTTCGGCCTTCTTGGCAATCTCGCCAACAAAGCTATAGGTTATTGTGTCGAGAGAATAAACTAATTCGTTGGAGAGCTTTTTAATCTCCTGGGCCTTGTCGTATTTTTCTTTTACTTTCGCAGGGTTGTTTTTGAGGGCGGACTCAAAATTCTCGTAGGTGTCTTCCAATTTTAGAACCATGTTCTGGTTCGACTTTGTCATAGCGTTACCCACGGTCTTGAATCCCTCGACAACCTCTGCCGACACATTCAGTGCCAACATGGCGGTGTACACTAGGTACATCATCTGAATCATTTTTTGTCGCGGGGTTTCCGGACAGTTTGAAGCACTCATACTTTACTATTCTAATTAGTTATAAATAGGTGTCAAGAGGTTTGTCGTTAATGGTTTACAAACGAGTCTGCATGGCGGCAAGCATATTGCCGTAGACGTTGTTGAGCTCGGCTACCTTGCGGGTCAATGCATCAACTTGCTCTTTGTATTTCAGCACGCCCTCGGCCGAATCGGCAAAGTTAGTCATCATATTTTGGATGCGGGTCTCCACCTCCTTGGTAGCCTCTAGCTGGCTTGTTGATGTCTGCAGCTGCATCTCGTACATGGCATTGACTGAGGCTAGGCTGCTGGCCAGTTTCTTCATCTCATCTGCGTATGAAGCATCGCCGCTGGTAAGCGCCTGTGCTGTCTCTTGATAGATAGTGGAGAGCGTGTTGACGGCTTCAGTGGCTTGGCGTAAATTCGATACTGCCTCAGCAGCACCGTCAAGGCTGTTGACAAACTTGTCGGTCGATGCAGCAGCCTGTGCCATGCCGTTCATTGCTTGTGCACTCTCGGCAAGGTTGTTCATACCGCTGCCCAAACGCTCTATCAGTTCAGGAGTGATGTTTGCTTCCTCAAGCATTTTGTCCAACTTGGCCGTTAGTGGATCTGAACTCGTTGGAATGTCGACAAGTTTATCCACATCTTCACCATTTATTTTGTTCAAGCTTTCGGTGTCGTCCATACCCGCCAACTGTGGGTACACGAGCGTCCAGTCAAACTCAACGTGTGGAGGTTCAAAGGCTGAGAGGAAGAAGATGACGGTCTCAGTACCCATACCTATAATAAGCATGATTGTACCGCCAGGCCAGTGGTTAATCTTGAACAAGGCACCGATAATAACGACGGCAGCGCCCCATCCATATAGTTTTGCCATGAAGTTTTTGTATCCTTTGCTGCGGACAAGATTGTCTAACCAACTCATAATTGTTTGATTTTTACTTATTGTTTGTGATGTATTATTCTTTATGCATTTATATCGGGTTCTAGGTCATCATGCACGATTGGCCTAGAACCCTTTTTGATGTCTATTAATAGACGTTAGAAGCGGTCTTCAGGTTGTCGCCCTTCACACGACCCAAGTAGGACTGTATGCAGCGGAAACCGATGTAGCACTTGCTGGTGTCCTGGAACTCGAATGTGCGGGTCTGAACCTGGATGTAGTATTTCTGGTCTTTCCAGCTACCACCGCGAACCACTTTGCGTTTCATCGCAATTGGGTCGCTCTCCTGAGCATTATAGTTGTAGTAGGGCGAGAGAGCGTTGGCAACGATATATGTGTTGTCGTCGAAAGCGTCGGCACACCATTCAGCCACATTGCCAGCCATGTCGTACAGACCGTAGTCGTTAGGAGCATAGTGACCCACAATCAGAGTGCGGACACCGCCATCATCGTCGTAGGCACCGCGTAGAGGCTCGTAGTTGGCCAGGAAGCATCCGTTCGGGTTGCGCACATAGGGGCCTCCCCATGGATAGGTCTCAGCTGCGATGCCGCCGCGTGCTGCAAACTCCCATTCGGCCTCAGAGGGCAGACGGAAGTCGTTCATATGCTCATAGTTGATGCTGGCAAGATAGTCGTTGAGGAATTTGCTACGCCAGATGCAGAAGGCCTTGGCCTGCAGCCAGCTCACACCTACAACGGGATAGTTGTCGTAAGCCGCAGAGCAGAAATAGTTGCGGGTGAAGTCGTCGTTCATTGAGTAGCTGTAGTCATGTACCCAGCAGAGCGTGTCGGGGTATACATTGATTCTCTCCTTGTGAACGAAGGCTGTGCGGTTGTTCAGACCTCTCGGACGAGCGGTGTACATTGTGCCACGCTGTTCAGGTTTGTTCTGCGCACCCAGCTCTTTGCGTGAGGCATCGGCATAGTCAATCCAGTAATACTCATAATTAAGCTTTGAGGCATCTACCTCGCGGCGGCCAAAATAGCGGTCTTTCTCAGCGATATAGAGGTCGTTGAGGGCTTCGCGTGTCTCGGGGTCGTTCCAGCGTATCTTGGTCTTGTAGTTGAGCATGGGGGGGTCAAGAGGCTCACCGTATTCGTTCTCTTCGATTTGATACCCATCAATGCCGCCGTCCGAAAGCATGCGGCGTGCGATAGAGTCGGTCACCCAATGGACAAACTGACGATACTCGTTATTGGTAACCTCGGTCTCATCCATGAAAAATGAGGCCACCTGCATAGTGCGGGGCTGTTTGGTAACGCCATAGGTGTTGTTCTGCACGCCGGCACCCATACTGAAGTTGCCTTGGTTGATGAATACCATGCCTTTCAGGTCGATGTCTTCAAACTGGTTGCGGTTCAGCACACCAGTCAGTTCGCCATTCGAGGAATTCGAGGAGCAACCGACGCAGAGCGCCACTGTGGTTGCAAGCAAGAAAAACAATTTTTTCATATTATCTTTTTATTTGTTATTCGTAGATAAGATTTGCCTATTAATCTAATGTTTCTTATACGTTGTTTGCTTAGAAAAGTTTCTTTTTTAAATATTTTTACGTTTTCATCCTTTGATAGACTACAGCAGATATATCGAGTTGCCGTATGAGGTTGGTGGCTTCGGCGGGACGTTGATCTTGAAGCAGAATCGCAGATACACCTCAAGGGTACCCATGCTTCGACCTGGCTTGAACCCACCTATGCGGCTAGTGGTAAAGTCATACGACAGTCCCACACGCAACTTCTTCCAGTTGACGCCTCCCAGTACGTAGATGGCGTCGTTCACCCTATAGCCCAAACCTCCCCAAAAAGCGTTGCGATAGTCAACAAGGCAGGTGAGGTCGGCTTGGAAATAGCTGAAGTTTGCTGTCTTCAGTAATGCAGAGGGTTTGATGCGGATTGAGGGAGCCATTGAGGGGGTATATTCGTATCCGCCCATGGCATACACTGTGCGGGCATTGGTAAACTGAATCTGGTCGCTATGGGCGCCCAGCAGGTTCTTGACAGAAAGCCCTAAATAATACTTTCCCGGCACCTGATAGTAGATACCTACAGCACCATCAATGAGCATGGCACTCGCCTCTTGGTTTGATAGTGAAGGATCGTTCTGTTCATCTGGGCCGTGTAGGTCTCCAAAGTTAATCGAGCTGTTCAGCAGATCCACCTCAAAGCCAGCGGAAAGGTTACCCTCACCCCAGAACATACGGAATGCATAGTCAAGTGCCACTTCTACATTGTCGTGGTATCCTATCTTGTCGGAAACAAGTGTAAAGCCCAGTCCCCCGTGGAGGAATTTGACGGGCATGTCAAAGGTGAAGAGAATGTCGGTCGGTGTAGAGCCTGGATTGCTGCCACCAGTGGGATTGTTCAGTTTGAAGCCCATCCACTGGTTTCTATACATTGCTGTGGCGCATATCGAGCCAGAACTGCCAGCATAGCCGGGATTGTAGGACATCCTGTTGAACATGTATTGGGAAAACTGAGGCTCCTGTTGGGCCATGACAACACATGAAAATCCCAGTGCTATCACCAAAAGTGACAGTTTCTTGCTTAGTCTGATTCTCATGTGAGTACTCATTTTGGTATCATGTAACTATTTAAAAATCTTTAAAATATATGTACATCTGAACTGCTTTTCTATAGAAAAGACAAACCAGATTTTGACTTGCAAAGATAATAATAATTATTTACATGTGATGCTTTTTTTTCTTTTTTTACTTTTTCCACTCTATTTCGTCACTGTGGTCCACTTCTCATTCGCGAGGTTTGTTACTCTTTTCATGGTTCGTGGACAATCACATAGCTGTCTGGAAAGTCGTCAATAAGCATAGCTTGTGTGCGCACAGCGTGGCTGCGGGTTTCCTCTAGTACTAGAATGATTCTTACCTGCCTGTTTTGAAAGTTTCGGTCAAATACTACCTTGTTTTGCAGGTCAGGTGGAAGCCGTTTGCTCTCGCTGTTGGCTGCTTGCTGCGAGCCAACGGTGCAAAGCTCTATATCATAGAGTTTTCCTTTAGGCACGTGCTCGTCTACCACAACAGTGGGCGAGGGGGTGGGTTGTGTGTCTTCCTCCACTACTGGAGTCTTTTTCGGCTTCTCGGTGCTGCTAGATTTCGGCTTGGCCGGCTTTGCGGAACGTGGGTTGGCAGAGGCCAGTTGGCTTGTAGGTGCCGAATTGGAGTTGATGGGCCATGGTGAAATGCGGCGAGGTTTGCTACGGTCGCGATAGGCCATATACTCGGCCTCACTCATTGCCAGCGTGTCCTGGTTGGCCCATAGGAAATAGCCCATATTGGGGTCTAGCGTTTTCACAATCACCTTCCCTGAGCCTTTGATGCCGATGGAGTGGACTGCCAGCTTGGTCATGTCCAGTATTCCCGACTTCGGACAGCGGTCGTTCACCCTTACCACTACATGCTGGTTGGTCACAGGGTAAGTGACCAGCAGGTAGGTACCCATTGGGATAGTCTTATGGGCAGCGGTGTATTGGTTTTGGCGAAAAATATCGCCACACGAGGTCTTCCGCCCCACGAACCTATCGGCATAATAGGTGCCCAGCATGGTAATGCCGCCTTGTGTCGGCTCCGACACATCCTCCACGCTGTCTCTTTCGCCCTGTGTCCATGCCGTCATTGGCACCAATAATATTAATATGTATAAAATCTTTTTAATAATATATGGGAATTAAGTTAATAATCATGCTACCATTTCAGTGCCTCATGCTGGCTGTCTTTCGGGTCAAACCATTCTCCATGCAGCCGCAGCACCTGTTCTATTATGTCCCTCACGCAGCCCTTCCCGCCTTCGTAGGGCGACACATAGTCGCTTATCTCCTTTATCTCGATGGCTGCATCGGCGGGGCATGCTGCCACTCCGCAGTGTGTCATGATGCCGTAGTCGGGTATATCGTCGCCCATGCACACCACCTGCTTCTCCTCCAGGCCGTTTTCAGCGAGAAACTGGGTATATCGTTCCATCTTGTTGGCGCAGCCCGTATAGCATTGCTCCACTCCTAATGCTTTCATCCTATTGTTGATGCTCATCGATGTGGCACCTGATATGAGGGCGATGGTATATCCCCGCTTCACGGCATATTGTATGGCAAAACCGTCCTTGATGTTGCCACAGCGCACAGTCTCACCGTCGCCGTACGTCCAAACATCTCCGTTGGTCATCACCCCGTCGAAGTCGAACACAAAAGCCCTTATGTCGTGTAGTTTCTCCTTGTAGTTGATCATCTTGTGAATGTGTGTTATTGGTTTTCCCCTGCATATTGGAGCACCTCTTCGTACACCTTCCTCCAACCTTCCCATCCATAGTCCTCGCACAGGTTCTGGTTGTGGAATATGCAGCTGAATGTGCCTCCCAGTGAGCGAACCTCGTCAATTAGGGTGCGATACTGCTCAATGGCCTGTTCGGGTGCGAGGCCCATGTGCTTCTGAAAAGTGGTGTCCATCGCCATAAAGGGATGCAGCCGCAAGTCGTATTCTTGGTTGCTGTTCAAATCGAAAAAGGGAACTATCGAGCAAGTGCCACAGCGGAACCCCGGCTGTTCGGCATAGCCCATCGAATAGTCATGGGCAATGCCGTGGCGTACCAGATTGCGGTAGGCCCCAGGCAGCGAGAAGCGCAGGAAGTGGAACCTGTTTCGAACAATAGTGCGGTGCAATATGTCCGACAGCCGCTCTATCTCGCGCCCTAACCTTTCGGGCTCGTCAGCAGAATAGTATGAGCCGTGGACGCCTATCTTGGCATAGTCGCCCAGGTGTTGCAATAGCTGGCGGAAGTCGTTGTTGTGGAACGAGGCCGGCTTGTCGTAAATGCCATAGTCACCAACCAGGGCAAAAAACAGCAGTTTGCTGTGCCGTGCCAATGAGCGGCTCTGCTCCAATATATAGTCAAAGGTGTCGAATGGGTCAGCCTCCTGCCTCTTTATCACATTGATGCGCCGTCTGACCTCCTGAGGGCTGTGGCGGTGAATGCCGTCGCGAAGTATTCCCAACGTGGTGCGGAACAGACCTTTGTGAAGGTAGCAATAGGCTGCGTCGATGTCGACGGTCTGTACAAAGGTGAAGTTGCGTGCTCCGAATACGGTGTCGGGATAGTAGTCTAGTATTAGTTTTTTCACCATCAACGCCCAGCGGTCGACTACGGCGGTCTGTAAAAAACCGTGACGGAACGCCACACTGTCTGTCACCATAAAGCGTCCATGCTCATCACGATGGTGCGGGAGGTATTCCTCATAGCGCGACAGCATGAAGAAGATGGCGGCGAAAGGGTCGAAAGGTAGTGTGGTTTGGCGGCCAAAAACGGGGAACAGCGTTGCCTGGCCTTCGTATTCGAAATAGTGTGGATTTTGCTCCTCAATGGAGGTCTCAAATAGCAATTTCGTTGATTTTAGAAAGGGATATGGGGGCTGTTCGCTGCCGTCGGGGAAAGTGGTGACGGGTTGTGGCGCATAGCAGAGCCGCGACCCCTCGTGACTATTGAAAACTTCGACATTTGTTGTGATGGCAAAGTCGGTCTTGAGAATGTCGCGCATGACCACATTTATTGTGTAGCCTACCCGGTTGGTCAGTTTTGGCACATATATCAGCAGCATATTCTGTTGCTAAAATAAAATGCAAAAATACAACTTTTTTTTGACTTCTTGTATTTTATGACTTTTTAAGACCCTTCAGTGTAGCCTTGAAATGCCCGCCGACATATACGGTGGTTGGCCAGGACGACTCTCGCACTGGCCCTGTGACCTGATAGGGGGAACGGCCTTTTCTGCCTCCCAATGCCTCTCATTTTGGAGAATATCGCGTACGGCTACGCCCGTTGTCGTTCCATGGTTAAAACGATGCAATGCTTCTAATCCGTCCTATCGAAAACCTCTTCGAGATTGTTCGCCGTTTCAATGACGGCAAACGAGCGGCAACGAAGCGGCAAACGAGCGGCGAACGGACAAAGAAACAGTGGGTGTGGCCGGATTCTGAGGTTTGGGATGGGGGAATGGGGTATGTGGATTTGGAAAAGTGAGTTGGAATGTGCCTATTTGGCGTTGTGGTGGTCAGAATGAGAGGGTGGAGTGGGAGGGGGAGACTTCAAGGGCTGCTGTTGCGCCGAGGATGAGGGCATGGTTGTCGGTGCCGTTGTGGCCGGCAGGATAGTTGAAGCAGACGGGGTAGGAGTATTCAGCCACAGCGTCGAGGATGATCTGTTCGGGCGAATGGCCAAAGGGGACGGTATTGTCGTGCATGTCGCTCATTTGTCCCACGACAAGGCCTGCCAGTTGTGAGAGGTGGCCGCAGCGTTTTAGGTTCATCATCATGCGGTCGATGTGGTAGAGGTATTCGTCTAGGTCTTCGATGAAGAGTATTTTGCCAATTGTGTCTAGATCTGAGTGTGAGCCGCAAAGGCTGTAGATGATGGAGAGGTTGCCCCCAACGAGAATGCCTTGTGCCGATCCTGTGCGGCTAAGGGGATGGGTGGGGAATGAGTGGGCGAGGGGTTCGCCGAAGAGGGCTCGGCGCATGGTGTCGATTGCGGGATAGAGGGTGGAGCAAGCGTCGGCAGGGATATTGATGGGCATTGTGGCGTGGAGGGTGGCGATGCCTAGGTGGCGCTGTATATGGCTGTGGAGGACGGTGATGTCGCTATATCCGACAATCCATTTGGGGTGCTGTTGGAAAAGGGTGAAGTCGAGACGGTCAATGATGCGGACGGTGCCGTAGCCGCCACGTGCGCAGAAGATGGCGCGGATTGAGGGATCGTCGAGTTGTTGTTGGAGCGTGAGGGCTCGGGTGGTGTCGGTGCCGGCAAACTGGTTGTCGGAGTCGAAAAGATGTGGCGGCAACACCACTTCGAGCCGCCAGGAGCGGAAGAGGTTGCAGGCGGCAGCGATTTCCTGTTGCGATACCTTGCGGGCTGGTGCCACTATTGCCACACGGTCGCCAGAATGTAGGTAAGGTGGTCGTTTCATGTGTGTAATAACGGCGGTGACTGAGGGTATATTGTGCGTAAAAAATGATTATTTTCCTTTTTTTAACTTTTAATTTGATTTTTATTTGTATATTTGCAATCTCAATTCATCAATAAGAAACGTTAAAAAATTATAGTTATGACACTACGAGAAATAGTAGAGAAACTCAATGCCACGGTGTATCTGGGCGAGCAGCGCCTAGACGAAGTGGTGACCAATGCGTTTGCCTCGGATTTGATGAGCGATGTGCTGACACTGAAGGAAACACCTATGCTGATAACTGGGTTGTGCAACGTGCAGACCATACGCACCTGCGATATGGCCACGTTGGATATAGTGGTGTTTGTGCGCAATAAAAAGCCTACCGACGATATGATAGAGTTGGCAGAGGACAACGATATGGTGCTGATAGGCACCAGCTATTCGATGTTTAAGACCTGCGGACTGCTGTTTGACGCTGGTGTGGAGCCTTTGTATTGAAACGATTATTAATGATTAAGAATTAACAAGTGATGCATCAAGAATATACTGTTGTAGAGGGGGATTTTGTGAATGCCGGCACAGCTTCGAGCTCGGTGAAGAAGACTTTGAAGCAGCTGGGTGTGAATCCCCAGATAATTAAGAGGGTGGTGGTGGCCTTGTATGAGGCCGAGGTGAATGCCATTGCCCATGCCTATGGTGGGAAAGTGCTGGTGGATATTGAGGCTGACAAGATAAACATGGTGGTGGCGGACAAGGGCCCGGGCATTCCCGATATTGCGTTGGCTATGCAGGAGGGCTACTCTACCGCACGCCCCGAGGTGCGCGACATGGGCTTTGGAGCGGGCATGGGCCTGCCCAACATGCAGAAGAATGTGGACAAGCTGAATGTCACTTCGGAAGTGGGCGTGGGCACTACCGTGGAGATGGAGGTGAACTTTGTGTGATGGGTTGGGGCTTGTAATGGGTTGATGTCCTATTGGCCGAGGCTTCAGTTAATAGGGTTGCCAAGGCAAACCATCTTAGGGGAATATATTATAGTATTAACATAAAACACATGGAAGCATGTTCTATCACGCTTTGGAAATAGACGATGGCAAATGTATAGGCTGTTCAAGGTGCATGAAGATATGCCCTACGGAGGCTATCAGAATACGCAACGGCAAGGCCACGATTATGGAGGACCGCTGTATTGATTGTGGCAAGTGCCATGCTGCTTGTCCTGCAGATTCGATATATATCAAGCAGGACGACTTTGAGAAAGTGCATGAGTTCCCTCATTCGGTAGCATTGGTGCCTGCGGTGTTTTTGGGCCAGTTTCCTGACGACATAAGGGTGTCGCGCATCTATGCCGCGTTGAAGGACTTGGGCTTCAGACATGTGTTTGAGGTGGAGTCGGCGGTGGATGTGTATGTGGATGTGAAACACCGCTATGCACGTGAAAACCAAGACAAGGAACCGTTGATATCGAGTTTCTGCCCCGCTATTGTGAGGCTGATACAGATTAAGTACCCGTCGTTGGTTGATAATATCATACCTGTTAAAGCACCATTGGACATCTCGGCAATGTATGTGCTGAAGACGCTCACCGAGCAGCGACAGGTGCCACGCGAAGAGATAGGTCTGTTCTATGTTACCCCCTGTGCCGCCAAGATAGCCGCAGTGAAGGCTCCGGTGGGAGAGAAACGTTCGATAATAGATGGCGTAATTAATATGGATTCGCTTTATAATAAGGTGTATCGCAAGATTAAGGAGCAGGGCAAGGGCTATTCGTATCAGGCCCTGAGCACTCCACAGCTTTCGGCCGATGCCATCCTTTCGACACTGACCAATGGCGAACGCCGCATCTGTCTGGCAAAACGTTCGTACGCTATCGACGGTATTGAGAATGTGATGGACTTTTTGGACAAGTTGGAGAACGACGAGGTGGAGGGTGTTGAATTTCTTGAGTTGCGGGCTTGCGACCAGAGCTGTGCGGGAGCCCTGCTTTCGAGTGAGAACCGTTTCCTTTGTGGTGAGAGGATGTATGCCCGTGCCCGCAAGGCCGCCGAGCGTGAACGCAACGGCGAGGTGGCACGCGCGAGGGAGATGGAGGCATACAAGGATTTCCTTGTGGAAAATGCGTCAGTGGAACCAGTGCAGCCGCGTTCGATGCTGACGCTCGACAAAGACCTTGCCAAGGCCTATCAGAAACTGGAGAAGATCAACAAGCTTAAGTCCTATCTGCCACAGGTGGATTGCGGCATGTGTGGAGCCCCTACCTGCGAGTCGTTTGCGACAGATGTGGTGTGCAAACAGATGGGTATGACCCGCTGCATATTCTATCAGCGGCATTTGGAACGGCTCAACGATATCACGCGGCAGGAATGTCTGGCAGCCATGAACTCCGTTTGGGGCAACGACCCCATTGGCGATGCCAATCCGCCTGAAGTGAAATAAAAGGGGAGGGCAGCATTCCTTCGCTGCCCCTTTTTGACTTATTCTTTTAGTGAGCTTTGCCTACAATGCGAACAGAAGTGTCCGCAAGTTGGTGTTTAATCCCAAATCGGTCATTAGGCTGACTTTTCAATTATTCTTGTCTTTTTTTAGTCTTTAAGCCATATCATCTTGGCCACATCCCTGTCTCGCCGTAGCTGAAGGGCATTCACTGGATGCCTTTCTCATCTTCGCCAGCGATGAGGCCAATCTGCTCGAAACAAATGCCAATCTGCCATAAACCCTAATGACCGATTTGGGTTAAACAATCAGTGTCCTTCTTATTGCTTTTCTGAGGCGTTGTATACGGTGATGCCCCCTGCGCAGATGGTGTAGTATATCTTAAACCCAATCGCCGCATTCAGTGGGGCATTTACTATTTTTCTTTGTATTTAAAAAAAAAGTTGTATTTTTGCATGTTCAAAAGTGGGTGTAAAAAGCCCACATTATGTGTGTAAATAATAGTATTCTGAAAACAATATAAATTTATAAATGAAAAAGATAGTCCTCACTTTAGCTTTGGCGGTTTTTGCTTTTGCAGCCAATGCCCAGCTCGTCGTTAGTGCCAATATTGGTGGCAGTATGACCTCTGGAACAGTCAACACCTACCGACATGTAACCATTGTGCTCGACTCTACTTCTAATGTGGATGTGCCCATGGAGAAATATACCAACTTCACGGGCGGCCTGAAAATCGGCTACAAATTCGGTAATGCTCAAGCGGGTATTGCTGCCAGTTACAATATGTATACCATCGACAATCAGAAGCTCGACCCCACAATTATACCTATCATCGGTACTTATGAGGGCACCAACTATGGTATCGCTGCGGTTACCTCTATGGGCGGTATGTCCACTAAAGGCTCCTCGATTACCGTGGCACCCTATTTCCGCTATGATGTTATCAAGGCAGGCGATGTGGCTATCTTCGCCGAGTTGGACCTGTTCTTTTCTCGGTCCAACAGCCCCACCATCCACGCGTGGGAAACGAATGTCAATCCGATAGTCAATTTCTCTCTCGAATTAGACTCTACTTTTACCCGTCCCATGGTGTCGACCACATTGGGTGCCAGCGTGGTGCCCGGTCTTAGCTGGCAGCTCAGCAAGAATTGTGGTATCGACCTTTATCTCGACTTCCTCTCCCTCGCCTATAGTAAGACCACTACAGTGCGTATGGACAACGCCTATCAGTTCCGCCTTATCAACGGAGTGGAGTTGCAGACTAATGTGGTCTCAACCATCACCACCATTGAGGAGCAGCAGGTGGGTGGCGGTCTTACGGGCACGCCGCTTCTTACCGAGCTGGGTCGCAACAACTGGGTACGTGTTGGCTTTAACTTCACATTCTAAGCACTGCCATTATGAAAAAGATTTTTCTCACCCTTGCCCTGATGGCATTTGCCGCCACTGCCAGTGCGCAGTTTGTGGTTAGTGCACAGCTGGGCGGCTCTTATGCCTTTGGCTCCACCACACCCGATGCCACTTTTACCGGCATTAGCACCCTTACCGGCGCCGATACCACTTATGCCGTCCCTTCAGACACTCTTACGAGGGACAATCCCCTCTACCTCACCATCGGTGCCAAGTTTGGCTATCAGATAGGACGTCTGCAGATAGGTTTGGCGGCTAGTTTTGCTTGGTCACATGACCGTTGCGATATGGCTCCTGCCGCTTTCAACCGCAATCGTATTCTCCCCGACCATCTCAACCCCCTCGACCCCTCGGCTCCCAATGTCGACTATGAGGGATGGTATAAGCAGCGCCGCTCTTCGTTCACCATCTCCCCCTATCTGCGCTATGAGCTGATACAGTTGGGCGATGCCGCATTCTTCCTCGAACTCTCTGGCTACTATACCCGCACCAACCAACCCATCCGTCACGACTTTGTAGACTGGTATTGTCATGAGATGCACAGTACCATCGACACCACATACCACATTCTCGACTCTGCCACTTCTATTGGAGCAAAGATAACACCCGGCCTCAGCTGGCAGTTGTCGCCTCATTGCTATATCGATCTCTATCTCGATGTGCTGGCTTTCACTTTCGATCGTACAGTCCATATCAACACCGATATCTTTGACGAGTATATCTCCACCTCGGGCACTCCAACCCTTGCCAGCCGCACTACCACCACCCTCACCTCCACTACCACCGATATCGGTTTTGGGGTCAACGGCTCCAACTTGCTCAGCCCCACTGGACGCAACTGGGTGCGTGTGGGTTTCAACTATACCTTCTAGGTTAAAAGATTAGCATTATACGAAAAACTAAAGAGTGATGTTTAAACGGGCATACTTTTTAGTTTTTCTTTTTTGTTTGGCATTGTCGCGACCTCTCATGGGGCAGTATCCCGTAGTCGGGCGGCTCGGTAATTGGGTTCCCGACACCGTCACTTTGCGTGGTTCGCTGCAAGGGCTTGCCCTTCACGGCCGCAATGCAGTGCTGCTCCGTCATGGAGGACAATGCCTGGTGCTTGATATGCATAAGCGCAAGATGGTTGTCACTTATCCTCTTGCAGGCAACACGTCGCATTGTAACAATGCCTCTTTTGGCCCCGTGCGCTATGAAAAGGATGACCCATTGCCATTGCTATATGTGTCGGGCTGCTACGGCGATAAGGCATGCTATGTTACTAGATTGATGTGTGATAGCTCCCTCCTTGTGCAGCGCATATTCTATGATAGCGATTGCTTCCCAATCGCACAGGATTGGTGTGTGGATGCCGAAGGGAGATACCTTTATGCCTATGGAGGAAAGCGGGGGGGCATGATGTATCTCAAAAAGTTTGCACTGCCTGAGCTCAGTGTTGCAGAGGTGCATCTCACTGACAACAATGTGCTACAGACTATCCCTATCACCTGCGTGAATGTAGCTCAAGGCAGCAAGATAAAAAATGGCTATGCCTATTTGCCTGATGGCGACAGCCCAGGCAATTATTGGCTCCATATTGTTGATCTTACAACAGGTCGAGAGGTGCGCACTATCGACCTCAATCCTATAGGTCTTGAACCTGAAGGCGTAGACCTCCTTGGCCGCTGGATATACGTCAGTTTCAATACTCCCAACCCCAAAGACAACACAATCTACCGTTTTCGCAGAAAAAGAAAGGGTAACGCACAGATTCCGCCCCCTTAGAACGGGCAAACCTATTATACTTTTTTATTATGTCCAATTTAGTGATTCAAACAATTATGCAGCGCCGCAGCTGCCGCACCTTCGACCCTGACCGTATGCCCACAGACGAGCTCCTTCGCCAAGTGGCCGAGGCTGGCACATGGTCGCCCACCAGCCGTGGTATGCAAAACCCCGTCATCATCGTCGTCACCAACCGCCAGCTGCGCGACCGCATCGCGCAGATGAACGCCCGTGTCATGGGCAGCAACAGCGACCCCTTCTATGGTGCGCCATGTATGATTATCGTGCTGGTGAAGAAGTCGGAGAATGCCGCCTACGACGGCCCTATCGTCATGCAGACCATGATGCTGGCAGCCGAGTCGTTGGGGCTCAACAGCTGCTGGATACATCGTGCCAAAGAGGAGTTTGAGAGCGAGGAAGGCAAGCAGATACTGCGCGACCTTGGCATCGAAGGCGACTATATCGGCATCGGCCATCTCGCCCTCGGCTACACCAACCAGCCTCTGCCAGAACCCAAACCGCGCAAGGCCGACTACATTTACTGGGCGAAGTAGAGAAAAGAATGTGCGGGTGCGTTAATGGCCAAAGAGTTGGTGAGGAAATACCTAACAATGGCTATTCACCATATCGCCAACCTGTAGTATCTTTGCACTATTAAACAAAAATACTATGTCTGTCGTAATTATCGGATTGATAATGCCTTTGCTTGGCACCATGCTAGGGTCGTCATTTGTCTTTTTCATGCGTCGCGACATCCCCGACCGCCTGCAGAAGACCCTTCTTGGCTTTGCCAGCGGGGTGATGGTGGCGGCCAGTTTCTGGTCGTTGCTGCTGCCAGCCATAGATATGGAGTCGGGCAATGTGCTGCCCGCCGCCTTAGGTTTCTTGTTGGGTATGGGATTCTTGTTGATTATCGACGAGATTACCCCGCACCTGCATGTTGGCTCCAATAAGGCAGAAGGACCCCGTTCGCGCCTTTCACGCACCGCCATGCTTGCCCTTGCCGTCACCATCCACAACCTGCCCGAGGGCATGGCGGTGGGTGTGGTCTTTGCTGGCGAGGCGCAAGGGTTGACCCTCTCCGCCGCACTGGCAGTCTCCATTGGCATAGCCATACAAAACATTCCCGAGGGCGCCATTATCTCCATGCCCATGCACGCCGAAGGCAATTCGCGCTGGCGGTCGTTCCTCATCGGCACGCTCAGCGGCGTAGTCGAACCCTTGGGCGCTGTTGCCATCCTGCTATTGGCCTCTGTTCTAGGCGTTGCGCTTCCCTATATGCTGGCCTTTGCTGCGGGTGCTATGATGTACGTCGTTGTCGAAGAACTCATTCCCGAGACGGCACAAGGCACCCACACCAACCTCTCCACCATCAGCTTCGCTATAGGCTTTGTCCTAATGATGGTCATGGATGTGCTGCTAGGCTGATTTCTTACGCACATCGGCCTTGTGACATGCAAAGCAATCGCTTTCGTGTCATTAGGCGCAGGATTCTCTTTACCTCCTTTATTTCTACACTACTTCAACGCTATTTCAACGCTATTTCAACGCTTTTTAAATCGTCGAAATAGCGTTATTGTAACGATAAAGTGTTGTTATCGTGTTGGATGAAATAAGATGAGAATAATAATTGCTGAAGATGCAATATGGCGATTCTTAGCGATTAAATTATTAATAGTCGGCAATATGAATGCAATTTCTGCGTTATTAGAATATAGTAAAGTGTTGGGGGTTTTCATTTGTTGCGCCAGCTAAACCAGAAAAGAGTGTACGTATGTGTCTTTGGCTACTAAAAAACAATGTTATGAAGCAGAATCGACAGTTGTTAAGAAGAATGGTAGGGGGTACTTGCCTGTTTGTCGAAATCGCATTGTTATGCGGTTGCGGATGTGGGTCAGCGGATAGTGTTCTCGAAAGGGATACGATACCTGAGTCGCAGTTGGTTTTGGAAGATTTGCTGCCCCATACTTCCGACCCAGAGGTGCTTGACTCGCTTAAATGGGTGGAGCTGGAACGCAATAGAGGTCCCTTTATTAGTGACCGTGATACGAATCAGTATAAGCAGTGTTTATATCGGTTGAAACAATTGGTGGAGAATGATATGGATATTCCCGCCAGTGTGCTGTGCGACGCGGCGCCGAGGTCGGAAGAGGAATACCTTATTCATTATCGGCTGACGGAATGCACTTGGACGAAACAGACGGACAAGGGTATCTGTTCGTTGATTGATTTGAACTATATGTTGTGGCGGTATGCCATGAAGGACAGCGCGGGAGTGATGGAGGTATACTTGCTGTATGGCGAATTTGTCGACGGCTATATCGCGGAAGGGGCGTTCGACAGCTATATTGCGTTGGAGGAGGCGCATCCCGCCAAATTTGCCAAGCTGCGCAAGGCAAGGTCGGGGTATTGGAACGAGATGTATGAGGAATGGAAAAAGGCGTGGGCAGAGTATTTCGAAGAATCATCAGAGCCGTCGTTCTCTCGTTTTGGGAATGATATTCATAAGGTCTACCGCAACCTGTCGGATGCGGAGGTAGAGGCTCTCGATTTTGATGGGTATCAGATGGATTCATTCTACAAGAGACTGCTTGATTCTTGGAAGGAGGAGGCGAAAGAACATCGTCCGTATTATTCGATAGCGACTTGTCAATCGTGCCAGCATCACCTCTTGGTGGTGTATGGGAAAACACCTCAAGAGACTTGGGAATCGCTGTGTGGTAGGGCTGGTAATCTTGCCATCTGCACCCATTGCCGGAAGGTGTTGGACTTTGAATTGGTGGTGATGAATTAAATGTTGGTCCCAATGAGTAAAGATAATAATCGACCGCGACGTTTCGCCAAATGGCTGGAGAAGTATTGGTGGGTGCTCCCCATGCTGTTTGTGTTGCAATCTGTAGTCGTGATTCTTGTGTTAAAGTGTGGCTCATGCCGTTGGATTCAATTGCTGATGGTTGCAGTATGGCTCTTGGTCTTGCCATTTCTGCTTGTGCAACTTATCGCCTTGATTAAGGGAAAGTGTTGGCTGAAATCAGTTTGTTCAGTTGTGATTGAGATGGTGCCTGTCGGCGTGGTTGGGGTCTGGTTGGCAATAAAGGGGATAAAGGTTACTTGGCGTTTCGTTGCGATGATTCTGGCTTCGCTTTTGTGGCCTTTCGTTGACCCCTCTGACGGTTTTGGAAAAGAACACTTCATACCCGAAGGATTGGAATATAGTATTCCGTTAAACCACAATACGACAGTGAAAGATGGTGAGTGGGTGACCTATAATGAGGAGCCGGTAATTGATAGTACTGATACGGCCAGTTGGCTGCAAATTTGGAATGATAATGAGGGAGGGCGTTACCTGTACGACTTTTCTTTCCCCTCACTGCCTGCTGGCACGCTGTTCTTGAAATGCTATGAGGTGGGTGACAATATCCCCCTGTCGGAGAATGTGATGCGTCGAAGCACATCTGCCCCTTGCTCGGAAACAAAAGCCTTCACGAAGCTTGTGGAGAAGAGGGAGTTTGTCATCTACGAAGGCGATTGGGGGGACTACTATGCCGTCCGTGTGGAGGTATGGCACAAAGACAGCGAGACACGAAAAGAACACAAACTGATGGAGAAAGTCTATCGTATGGAAGGTTGGATGAGATAACTATATGGATATGAAACAAGGAAAAGGATACAACGAGCACAAGAAACAACGGGGGTATCGTACACTCCCAATCATCATAATGGCTGTATTGGGATTATCATCATGTCTGAATCACCTTGTAAAGGTTGAACCCATCACCCTAGGCAATAGTTCGGGAGGAAAGACGACAATGTATTTCAAAGATGCCAATCATGGCGAGTTGGTCCTATCGATTACGGACAAACGCTCCGACCTATGGGATACGAATGCCAATATTGCTATCTTCTACAAACCGATATACTACAAAATAACAGGCGACACGCTGCACATCATGTGTGAGAAGCCCGATTGCCTCCACCCCGAACTCACGGATGCCCACATTGTTTACCACTTCCGAGATGGGAACCCATTATGTTACGAGAAACAAGCAAGGGCAGATGGCTACAAAATCATCCATAGCCTTTGGACTATCGAAGATTATAATCCATCCTCAATAGGAGAGAATGCAACAGACTCCTTTCGAGTTTTTTTCAGTAGGTTTGAAACGGACTGTGATTATCAGAAATCGCATGTAGTACTTCCCCTCGTGGTTGTCAAATATCCAGATGACCCAGATGATAGTAAGATAGACACCACGTATATGGATAAGTGGGAGTGTTTTGACGCTTTCTCATCTTTTGATATGGTGATTGAGGAAGTGTCATCGGATGCCAAACGAGTCGTATTTAGTATAGATGATACAGGGTTTCACGTGGAATATTACTTTGTTTTGAAAGGTGATGAGTGGTATTTGAATCGCATAGTTGACCTTGGCATGTAGCATAAAATAGGCAATGGAACCGCAAGATATCAATAAGCAGGAGTACCCACCGATGCATACAGACGGACCAGGCACATCCATAACAGAGGATTTGATTGGTGACATTCACAAAATAGACCTTTCTTACACATTGGAGGAAAACGTTTATTTGGTATTGGTGTGTGCTGGATATATGGATGGTAGCCCTGAAATTCAGAAGGCTTTGTTGGACAAAATGGAAGGTTATTTGAACCATATTCATAGCGATTGGTTCAAACAAGAATATGCAGGCTTGAAAGCCGTCGTGGTTGTTTGTTTTGACGAGGTGCCTCATCAATTGATTTTACAATTGCTGACCAAGTGCATACCTTGGTTCGAAGAATATGGCGTTGAACTAAAATTCAAGCTAAAAGATGTTTTTTTTTATATAACAACCGAAAATAGAAAATAATATGGAACAACAACCGGTCATTAATGAGCATAACAAGCAAGAGTACCCGCCGATGCATACGGCGGAGCATATTTTGAACGCCACCATGGTGAAGATGTTTGGCTGCCCGCGGTCGCGCAACGCCCATATAGAGAAGAAGAAAAGCAAGTGCGACTATCAACTTGCCGCTGCCCCTACAGAGGCTCAAATACAAGAGCTAGAGGCTCGCGTAAACGAAGTCATAGGGCGTAACCTCGACGTGACGGTGGAATATGTCGACCGCGGCCACATCCCTCCAGAGGTGGACCTCAGCAAACTGCCTGCCGATGCTAGCGAGACGTTGCGACTGGTTCGTGTGGGCGATTATGACGTTTGTGCCTGCGCTGGCACACATGTGCAGAACACCTCCGAGATAGGCCAGTTTAAGATTATCAGCCACGACTATAACGAAGGTACTTGGCGCTTGCGTTTCAAACTGTTGTAGGAGGGCGCATGGTGAAAATGCTAAGGGCAGTATTGTTGTGCTTTAGATTATTAACGAGGCATAATAAAACGTTCTCTCTATTGTTGCCCCTGACGTTAGCTGCTGTTTTGCTGCTCGGGGGTTGTGCCTCATTGGCAAAGATGCTGTTCGGCATTGAGGAGATAAAGGTAGTGGACGAAGCCCGTATTTCGTCATTCTTGGATGACTGCGGTAGCGGGGTGTCATGTTCGCAAATTGTGGCCACAGCATCGCAGGTTGACAGCCTTATACGTCTCGACGCTGATTCCAGCCAGATGCAGCATCGCGCGCAGCCCGTGCAGGTGCTATACTTCGATGGGGACTCACTCGTCTTCTGGCACATCAACTGCTACACACAGAGTGGCCTACTCTCATTCGATTGGAATAATTATGGTTCTTTCGGCCATTTCCCTCCATCGCCTACCATTGTCGAGGATGGGCGCCATAGCATGGCTCTCAACCGCTATGTCCATTTCCTCCCTCAGCTGAAACCCTCAACCCGATACACCGTTATCATCCTTTGGAGCAATATGTTGCGCAAGGTGTCGCGAAAGGCAGTCGGCTCAGTGGCCGAAAATATTGAAGGAAGAAATGATTGCACCCTTTTTCTTGTCAATACTGACCCTTGGTGGGTCAAATACCTCAATAAAGAATAATCCCAGCCCTATCCCTCTCCTTTTACCACGGCGGTGAGAAAATGAGTTTGTCGGGATTCAATTATTCTTCGTATCTTTGCGAAATAATAATAATTGATAAAAATCAATAGAAGCCATGGAACATAGATGTTTACGCACATGTAGAGGTGTTTTGCAAGGCCTTATGGCAGCTGTTGTGCTGGCTTTTGCTGCCTGCTCTCACACCCCCGAACAGCCTGCCACAGTGGCGGGATATGCCTCTCTGGAGGATTTGGACGGCCATACGGTAGCCGTGGTCAGCGGTAGTACCAGCGATGTCTTGCTGGGCGACACGCATAATTTCCCCAATATTACCCTGGTGCGCTTCAGCTCACCGACCGATTTGCTGGATGCAGTGATAAACGACTCCGCCGACTGTGGCATTACAGACACCGTGGTGCTGATGACCCTCGAAATGGAACAACGTGGGCTCGCTGTCGATTTCAACCTACCCGGTGGCTTCGATGTTGCAGTGGCTTTCAATCCCAAGGACAAGGAACTTTGCGCCAAGTTCAACGACTTTCTGGTGCAGGTCAAGTCCGATGGCACTCTGGACGAAATGTTTGCCCGTTGGTGTAGCAAAGAGGTGGATACTGTCTACATGCTCGATATGCCCGAGCTCGCTGACCTCAAAGGCCATCCTATTGAGGTGGCCACATTGGCCGACAACCCACCCTTCAGCTTCTATCGCAACAACCGTTGGACAGGTCTTGAGGTGGAGCTGATGCACCGTTTCAGCCTCTTTATGGGACGTCCGGTACACTTCAGCGGCTACAACTTTGGCGAGATTGTCGATGTGCTCCTGTCGCGCAAAGCCGACGCTGCCGCCGCCAATCTCTTCATCACACCCGACCGCGCCGACAAGGTGCTCTTCTCCCATCCTTATTACCTCTGTAAGACCTGCTGCTTCTCCAAGGCCCGCTAGGCCGAAGCTATCATGCCCGACATCAGGATGGCTTCGGCTATAAGCTCGTGGCCCGCCTCGTTTGGGTGCATCCCGTCAGCACAATAATAGTCGCCCAAGGTGCGCCGTTCTAGGAATATGGTGGTAATGTCGATTACCTCCACATGAAATTGTGCCGCCAGCTTGAATATCTCTAGGTTATACTGCTCATGCCAGTTGCTGATATAGTTTACGTCACCTCCCAGCCAATGCAGTATGTTCGTCTTATTGAGGCCTTTGCTTACAAAGTCGAAGAATCTCTGAGGCAGCAGTGCCGGCAGCGAAAGTAGGATAGGAATGGCCCCGGCCGCCCTCACCTTCTCAATAAGGCGCACATATAAGTCGTGAAACTGCTTTAGGCTCACCTCGGGCTTATGCGCAGCCATGGGGTCGGCCGAGATGGCTTTCCAATCAAAATTGCAGTCGTTGCCACCGAACTCAAGTACCACACGGTCGCCTGGCCGTATCTCCCTCAGATGCCGCTCAAAATGGTTCAAACCGCTCATAATCGTGCTCCCGAAACGCGAGAGGTTCCGTATGGCCAGCCCCTTGCTGTTGCCCACCCTATTCACAAACCCTTGTTCGCTGATGGTGTATTTAACTGTACCCTCGCTGATATACGAGGTGTTCATGACGATTCCTTTCATAATAGAGTCTCCAAATGCAAATATATTGTTCATGTCCGGTTGTTCTTCTTTGTCGGTTTTCATTTTTTTTCGGATGCAAAAGTACACCTATTCTCCCATGTGACAAAACAAATGTGATATCCCCTAAAATAAGTGTCAAACGGCTCTTATCTGGTGCCAAAATGGCCTATTATGGGTTGAAATTGTCCCTCTTCTCTAATTTCATCCCTCAATCTTGGTGCCGAATGGGACGAAAAACAGAGCCCGATATCAAGCTATTGGACATTATTTGGATGCAAAAACACGCGTTGTCATAAAAAATAGTTATCTTTGCATCTTGGAAATATAAAGAAGAATGCTATGGCTGATAATTATCTTGAGAAACGCTATGAGGAGGTCTTTGGTGCAGGACGCACCAAGGTGAAGCGCATAGGACACCCACTCGACGATTTGCTGCTGCGCAATAGAAGCTGCCGTGGGTATAATAAAGCCTACGTGGTGAAACGTCAAGAACTGGAACGCATAGTGGGCGTTTGTAGCAAACTACCCTCGGCACGCAACCAACAGGTGCTCCGTTATAAGCTAGTGACGCGTGATACTGGTGCCGACATCATACTGCGCAACATTAAGCTCGGAGCCGCCTTGCCCGAACTCAATCTTCCCTTCCCTGGCACTGAGCCTGAAGCCTTTATTATAGTATGCAGCACAGTGCCTGAAAACAAAATGGTGGATATCGATATGGGAATTGCCATTCAGAGCATGCTGCTCAAAGCCGTTGAAATGGGGCTGAACGGTATCGTCATAGGGGCTTTCAATAAGCAGCAGGTACAAGCCGGGCTCTCACTTCCTTACGAGCCCCTGATCATTGTCGCCATAGGCAAAGGCGCCGAGCGCATCGCGCTCACAACCATCACGCCCGAGCAAAGCCACGCCTATTATCGCGAGGGTGGCGTGCACTACGTGCCAAAAGTGGCTACTAAAGACCTAATTATTTAGTCGACAACCTGAACCAGCTCCGATTCAAGGCTGATCACCAAGCTGATGTTCAACTTCTCTATTTGCACTGCAAAATTGCCGTCGGCGCAACCTTTCACTATTGTTCCACGCAAACCGGTGAACTCGCCTGCCACCACCTCCACATGCGCCCCTTTGTGCAATTGCTCGGTATTATGAATATACACCTCCTCCATCGATTCCGCCAGCCGCCGCAGGTCGTCCATCTCTCTTTGTGAAATCACGGCGATGCCCGACGTGCGAAAGGTGACGAAGCCCGCCACCCCGTTTATCTCGCTCACACGGTAGCGGTCCGCCTCCCTCATCTTCACGAACGTGTACGACGGTATCAGTGGCACCTCGACACGCTTCACCCTGTCCGACCATTGCCTCAGCACATGGTGCATCGGCAGGTAGGTCTCCAACTGCAGCTCGTTGGCGATGCGTGCAGTTACGGTCTTCTCAGCCCTTGGCGAGGTATATGCGGCAACCCATTGGGGCTCGTTCGTTAGCATAGGCAAAAAAAAGAAGCCCTCCGCCATTAGATTGCGGCAGAGGGCTGTGAGAAATGCATTTTCTTAGTCGTTATACTCGGCAAGGATGCCAGGCACCATGTCGGGGGTGAGACGGCCGTACACCTTGCTGCCAATCATGGCCACAGGGGCGAGGCCGCAGGCACCCACGCAGCGCAGCGTGTTCAGCGAGAACTTGCCGTCGGGCGTGCACTTGCCCACCTGGATACCCAGGTTGCGCTGGAATGCGTCCAACACCTTCTCAGCGCCACGCACATAGCATGCCGTTCCCAGGCAGATGTCGATGGGGTGCTTGCCCTTAGGCTCCATAGTGAAGAAGCTGTAGAACGACACGATGCCATAAACACGCGACACAGGGATGTTAAGCTCGTGTGCAACCACCTCCTGCACTTCGGCGGGAAGGTAGCCAAACTTACCCTGCACTTGGTGAAGCACATTGATAACCTCACCGGCCTTATTACCGAAAGACTTGGCAATGTCTTTGATAATATTGATTTTATCTTCGGATAACTTAATGTTTGCCATTGTTATTGTTATTTTGTCCGACAAGTCTGACAAGTCTAACAAGTCTTACAAGGGTCCTCCCTGTCCGACCTGTCGGACGGGTTACTTTTTACTTAGTTGTCTCAATTTTATCTGAACGGTCGAAATAGTGCGTATGCAGCTGCTCGTGGCTGAGGTGGCCGCATGGCTCGCCATAGTACTCCTTGTAGATGGCGATGATTTCGGGGTTCTCGTGGCTCTTGCGGATAGGCTTGCCGGCATCCTCGCGATAGATAGCCTCCATGCGCTTGCGGATGATGTCGCTGTTGCCGTGGTGGTAGGGCTGGCCGGCGCCGCCGATGCAGCCGCCGGGGCATGCCATCACCTCGATAAAGTGGTAGCCGTTGGGGTTGCCCTCGCGCACCTGATCCATCAGTATGCGGGCGTTCTTCAAGCTGTAGGCCACGGCTATCTTCAGCGGGAAGCCGTCGAAGTCGATCGTAGCCTCCTTGATACCCTCGAAACCGCGGGTCTCCTCAAAGTCGATGCGGGGCAGTTTCTTGCCGGTGTGCACCTCGTAGGCAGTACGCAGGGCGGCCTCCATCACACCACCGGTGGTGCCGAATATCACGGCGGCTCCCGACGACTGGCCCAGCGGGCTGTCGAAGTCCTCTTCCGGCATATCGTTCAAGTTCAGGTTGCACTGGCGTATCATGTGTGCCAGCTCGCGGGTGCTCAGCACGTAGTTCACGTCGCTGTCGCCGTTCACGCTCAGCTCCTCGCGGGCGCGCTCGCTCTTCTTGGCCAGGCAGGGCATAATCGACACCACGATGAGGTCCTCGCGTTTCACACCCAGCTTCGGAGCCAGATAGTTTTTGGCCACGGCGCCAAACATGCCCTGGGGCGACTTGGCGGTCGAGGGGTACTCCAGCAGGTCGGGGAAGTTCTTCTCATAGAAGGCCACCCATGCGGGGCAGCACGAGGTGAACATAGGCAGCTTCACCTCTTCGCCGGCCAGGGCCTTCTTCAGGCGGCCCAGCAGCTCGGTGCCCTCTTCCATGATGGTGAGGTCGGCGCTCCAGTCGGTGTCATACACCTGGTCGAAACCGAGGCGGCGCAGGGCGGCGGCCATCTTCCCGGTCACAATCTCGCCCGGCTTCATGCCAAACTCTTCGCCCAGGGCCACACGCACGGCGGGAGCCGTCTGCACGACCACCTTCTTGGTCGGGTCGGCAATAGCCTTCAGCACATCGCTGATATTGTCCACCAGCGTCAGAGCGCCCACCGGGCACACCTGCACGCACTGGCCGCAGTTGATGCAGCTGCTGTCGCCCAGGTCCTGCTCAAAGGCGGGGGCCACCACAGCCTGGAAACCGCGGTTCACGCCGCTCAGCGCGCCGGCGGTCTGGAACTTGTTGCACATCGTCTCGCAGCGGCGGCACATCACGCACTTGTCCATGTCGCGATACACGCTCAGCGTGCTGTCCTTGCGGTAGGTCGATTGGGCTCCCTTGAATGGGATTTCCTTGATGCCGAGGCGTTTGGTGAGCGATTGCAGCTCGCAGTCGCCATTCTTCTCGCACTGCAGGCAGTCGTTCGGGTGGTCGCTCAGTATCAGCTCCACCACGGTCTTGCGGGCGTTGATGACGCGGGCGCTGTGGGTCAGCACCTCCATGCCTTCCATCACGTCGGTGGCGCAGGCGGGCGCGAGGTTTCTGCGGCCCTTCACCTCAACCACACAAACGCGGCATCCGCCAGGTTTGTTTTCAAATTTCATCCCATCGAGCTCAAAATAGCACAGGGTGGGGATATCTATACCGGCCATGCGGGCAGCTTTAAGAATGGTGGTGCCTTCGGGAACTTGAACCGGCTTGTTATCTATTGTGAGATTAATCATCTTTAATATCTTTATTATTTATTTTATTCCTTCGTAGCTCTAGAATGGCTGGTAGTCGCCAGCCCCTCTAGTCTCTGACATTAATGAATAGAAATTGCACCAAACTTACAGTTGTTGATACATGCGCCGCACTTGATACACTTCGTGCCGTCTATCACCATCGAAGCCAGCTTGTGGCCGGGGGCGGTATAGTCCGTACGGCTTATAGCCTCTGCCGGGCAGCCCTTGGCGCACTTGCCGCAGCCGATGCACTTCTCGGGGTCTATCACATAGCTCATCAGCTTCTTGCACACGCCCGCGCGGCACTTCTTGTCCACCACGTGCTCCACATACTCGTCCCAGAAATTGTCGAGGGTCGACAGCACGGGGTTGGGCGACGTCTGTCCCAGTCCGCACAGGGCGGTATCCTTGATCACCGCGGCCAGGTTGCGCAGCTCCTCCAGATCCTCCATCGTGCCGCGGCCGTCGGTTATCTTCTCAAGAATCTCACACAGGCGCTTGTTGCCGATACGGCAGGGCGAGCACTTGCCGCAGCTCTCCTCGCAGGTGAACTCCAGGTAGAACTTGGCGATAGCCGGCATACAGCTCGTCTCGTCCATCACCACCATACCGCCCGAGCCCATCATCGAGCCGGCCGCCACCAGGCTGTCGTAGTCGATAGCCGTATCCAGGTGCTTCGCGGTGAGGCATCCGCCCGAGGGGCCGCCCGTCTGCACAGCCTTAAACTGGCGTCCGTCCTTAATGCCGCCGCCAATCTCATAGATAATCTCACGCAGGGTGATGCCCATCGGCACCTCGATCAGACCCACATTGTTAATCTGGCCGGCCAAGGCAAACACCTTCGTGCCCTTCGACTTCTCGGTGCCGATCTTGCTGAACCATTCGGCACCCTTGGTGATAATCACCGGTACATTGGCAAAAGTCTCCACATTGTTCACATTCGAAGGCTTGCCCATATATCCGCTCACCGCCGGGAACGGGGGTTTCAGCGTAGGCTCGCCGCGCTGCCCCTCCATCGAGTGGATAAGGGCCGTCTCCTCGCCGCACACGAAAGCGCCCGCGCCATAGCGCAGCTCAATGTCGAAGTTAAAGCCCGTGCCCAGGATATCCTCGCCCAGCAGGCCGTATTCGCGAGCCTGGTTGATGGCAATCTTCAGGCGGTCGATAGCCAGGGGATACTCGGCGCGGATATACACCAAGCCCTTGCTGGCGCCGATAGCATAGCCGCAGATGGCCATGGCCTCCACGATGCTGTTCGGGTCGCCCTCCAAGATCGAACGGTCCATAAATGCGCCCGGGTCGCCCTCGTCGGCGTTGCAAATCACATACTTCTGGTCGGCCTTGTTCTTAGCGCACAGCTCCCACTTCAAGCCCGTGGGGAATCCCGCGCCGCCGCGGCCTCTCAGACCCGAAGCCTTCATCTCGGCAATCACCTGCTCCGGGGTCATCTCCGTCAGGCACTTGGCCAAACCCTCGTAGCCGCCGCGCGAGATGCACTCCTCGATATTCTCAGGATCCACAAATCCGCAGTTGCGCAACGCAATGCGAATCTGCTTCTTGTAGAAGTCCATGTGTTTCGAGTCCGACACATGCTCCTTGTTCTCGGGGTTCGTATACAGCAGCTCCGGCACCTTGCGGCCCTTCACCAGGTGCTCCTCCACAATGCGGCGTACATCCTCGGGCTTCACCTGCGTATAGAACGTGTTGTCGGGCATAATCTTCACGATAGGGCCCTTCTCGCAGAAACCGAAGCAGCCGGTCTTAATCACCTGCACCTCGTCCTGCATACCCTTCTCCTGCAGGATGCTCTTGAAGTTTTCAATAATATCCAGGCTGTCGCTCGACTTGCATCCAGTACCGCCACAGATGAGAACGTGCATTTTGTATTTTGCCATGTGTAAGTCCTCCTTCTTTTACTTGTCGATAGTTTCGTAATTCACCGGGATGATGCCCTCAACCAGCTCGCCGTTCATCACATACTTGGTCAGTATCTCGTCGGCGCGGTCGTTGTCAACATGACCGAAAACGATGGGGTCCTTACCCGGGACACGCACTTCCAGTGTCGGCTCCGCATGGCAGTAGCCCATGCAGCCAGTCTGCGTGAATACTGCGGGGATTTTCAGCTCGTCAGCCTTCGCCATCATGTGTTCCATTACCTGCTTGGCTCCTGCGGCTATTCCGCAAGTGGCCATAGCCACCTTGATTTGCACAAGCGACTCGGGATGCTCGGCTTTCTCGCGAATGTCCAGATTCGACTGAAGCTTCTCTCTCATAGCTTTGAGGTCAGCTAGTGATTTTACTTTTGTCATGTGTAAACTCCTTTATTTTTTGGATTAATACAATATATTTACTATGTTAGTTTATAGCCAATTACATACACCCGCCACACACTGCGGCGTTTTGCAAAAATACACATTTTATCCGTATATGCAAAAAAAAGTTATCCCCAAACGCAAAAAAACGAAAAATAATTTTCCACATTCCCCGTTACCCCTTCCGCAACATGAACAAACACACCCCTCCCACAGCCCCCCAGGCCACGCCCGTCGCCTCGCTCCAACGCCTCGCCGACCTGCTCCGCCTCGAAATGGACTACGAGCGCCATGCCCACGCCCGCACCCTCGCCCCTGGCCGCATCGCCGCCACCATCTCGCAGCCCGACTGCCGCTACCCCATAACCCTGGGCCAAAGCTCCTACAACGCCCTCGACCAGCTCCTGCTCACCGTCACCTACCCCCTCCAGCCCGACGATGCCGACACCGACTTCGAGCCCGGCAAACCCGTCGCCTTCTTCCACCTCGACCCCTCCGGCAACGCCCTCCGCGAGCTCCCCTTCCAAGCCTACATCGAGCAGGCCGAACCCGGCGCCCTCACCCTCGCCATGCCCACACGCGCCGCCCTCCAGTCGCTCCGCGCCCATGCCTCCAGCCGCCTCCTAGGCCTCTGCCTCAGCGTCGACACCACCTCCTACCGCGTCATGCTCGACGCCCTCGCCCTCGCCTGCCGCAGCACCGACCCCCGCTTCCTCACCCTGCGCGACACCCTCATAGGTCCCCTTCAGCCCACCTTCCGCAGCCTCCCCCCGCTCTCCCTCCCCTGGCTCAACCCCGGCCAACAACACGCCGTGCAGCGCGTCGTCGAGGCCCAGCAAGTGGCCATCGTCCACGGCCCCCCCGGCACCGGCAAGACCACCACCCTCGTCGAAGCCGTCATCGAAACCCTCCAACGCGAAACACAAGTGCTCGTCTGCGCGCCCAGCAACGCCGCCGTCGACTGGATAAGCCTCCAGCTAGCCCAGCGCGGAGTGCCCCTGCTGCGCATCGGCAACCCCCTGCGCATGACCGACCAAATGCTCGAATGCAGCTACGAACGCCGCTACGCCGCCCACCCCCACTACGCCGAGCTCTGGGCCATCCGGCGCGCCCTGCGCCAAGCCCCCGCCGCCGAGGGACGGGCCCGGCAGCAACAGCAGCGGCTGGCACACCTCCGCGACCGCGCCACCCAGCTCGAAATCACCATCCAGCGCGACCTCTTCGACCACGCCCGCGTCATCGCCTGCACCCTCATCGGCTCCGCCTACCGCCTGCTCGACCACCGCCGCTTCACCACCCTCTTCATCGACGAAGCCGCCCAAGCCCTCGAACCCGCCTGCTGGGCCGCCATCCTCAAGGCCGACCGCGTCATCCTCAGCGGCGACCACTGCCAGCTGCCCCCCACCGTGCGCTGTCCCGACGCCGCCCGCCAAGGCCTCGCACTCACCCTCATGCAGCGCCTCGCCCAGACCAAGCCCGCCTGCGTCACCCTCCTCCAAGTGCAATACCGCATGAACAGCGCCATCATGCAGTTCCCCTCGCGCTGGTTCTACCACGGACGCCTCGCCGCCGCCCCCGAGGTCGCCTCGCGCCTCGTCTCGCCCATCGACACACCCATCACCTGGCTCGACACATCGCAGTGCCATTTCGGCGAACGCCAGGGCCTCAGCCCCAGCCGCTCCAACTCCGAAGAGGCACGCCTCCTCGTCCACGCCCTGCGCCGCTACACCGACACTATCGGCATCGGCCGCCTGCTGGACCAGCGCACCGACTTCGGCATCATCTCGCCCTACCGCGCCCAAGTGCGCCTCATACGCCGCCTGCTCAAGTGGCAGAAATACTTCCGCACCCTCCGCCCGCAAATCACCGTGGGCACCGTCGACGGCTTCCAAGGGCAGGAACGCGACGTCATCGTCATCAGCATGGTGCGCGACAACGAGCAAGGCTCCATAGGCTTCCTGCGCGACCTGCGCCGCATGAACGTCGCCATCACCCGCGCCCGCATGAAACTCATCATCCTCGGCAACGCCGACACCCTCGGCCGCCACCCCTTCTACGCCCAGTTCGTCGAGCATGTGAAACAGGTGGGCGAGTTTGTCGAATTGAGAGTTGAGAGTTGAGGGTTGTGGGTTGAGGGTTTAGGGTTGAGGGGCGGGATGCCTGAAAGGCACCCGCCCCTGTCAAGAACTATTTTCTGATTACTCGGATTACTCGGATTACTCAGATTACTCAGATTATTCAGATTACTCAGATTATTCAGATTACTCAGATTATTCAGATTCCCCTTAATTCCGCAAGCGCGATGTTATTAAATTACGCGACAGATTGTTGATAACTTTCAGAGCAATCTGTCGCCTGTTTTCATAATTGTTCGTATCTTTGCAATTGACTAGAAAACAAATAACACC
>JAFRRK010000069.1 GCA_017428115.1 Bacteroidales bacterium
ACATGGCTTCGGCTCGACCTCGAGAATAAATTCTCGGGTGCTCACCTTAAGCCATGTTAGTTGACACTGACATGGCTTCGGCTCGACCTCGAGAATAAAATTCTCGGGTGCTCACCTTAAGCCATGTTAGTTGACACTGACATGGCTTCGGCTCGACCTCGAGAATAAAATTCTCGGGTGCTCACCTTAAGCCATGTTGTGGAAGACGTTGACTACGTCGTCGTCGTTTTCTAGACGCTCTACGAGGGCGTTGACATCTTCCTGCTCCTCGGGTGTGAGTTCGCGGAGGGTGAGGGGGATGCGCTCGAATTTGAACGATTTGATTTCGAAACCGTGGTCTTCGAGGTACTTGGATATGGGACCATAGTTCTTGAAGTCGGCATAGATGTTGATTTCGCCTTCGTCGAGAAAGACTTCGTCGATGTCGTAGTCGATGAGTTCTAGCTCTAGCTCGTCCATGTCGACACCCTCTTTGTAGGCGACGACGAAGGAGCACTTGCGCTCGAAGAGGAAGTCGTTCATGCCCATGGTGCCCAGTTCGCCTTTGCCGCGCACGAAGGCGGCGCGTATGTTGGCGACGGTGCGGGTGGGGTTGTCGGTGGCTGTTTCGACCACGAAGGCTGTGCCGTGTGGGCCTTTGCCGTCGTAGACGACCTCTTTGTAGGCCGACTTGTCTTTCTCGGTGGCGCGCTTGATGGCGCGTTCGACGTTTTCTTTGGGCATGCTCTCGCTCTTGGCGGTGGCCATGAGGAGGCGCAGGCGCAGGTTGCTTGAGGGGTCGGGGCCGCTGGCGAGTACGGCCAGCTCAATTTCCTTGCCAATCTTGGTGAAGGTGCGGGCCATGTGGCCCCAGCGTTTCAGTTTGCGTGCTTTGCGGTATTCAAATGCTCGTCCCATGTTTTTTGAAGTAAGAATTAAGAACTAAGAACTATGGAGTTCTTGGCTCAGGGTTATACATTCTGATTTATATGTTTTTATTGACGAAACTAGCAAAGAAATAAGTTCGTCGGCATCATCGTGCATGGATTGATAATCTTTGTCTGATATGAGGTTTGACTTGAACAACAGCTCAAGCCAGTATTGAGTTTCTTCAGCTTCTTTAAGAGCAATGGTTAATTTGCTGATAAAATCAGCAGGGCTATGTGCGAAACGACTCTCTCGTACATTAGCCCCAATGCTGGTGCCGCTGAGAAGTAATTGTTTGCTTAATACGTACACATTCTTTTTTTTAAGAATAAATAGAAGTTGACGCATCGAACGCCAAAAGACAAGCTTTTGTTGTAAATGAAACTATCTTTCATTACTTCTTAGTTCATAGTTCTTACTACTTACTTCCTTCGAATTGTGCGTTTCGTTCATTCAAGAATGAAACGCACGATTCGAAGGTCTTGAATGTGTGTTCTTCGGGGATGACGGCGGGGATGACGTGGAGGGTTTTTAGCATGTACATGGGCTGGGGCTGGATGATGGTCATCAAGACGAGGATGCCACGGGCTTGGAGGTCTTTGATGGCGGTTTCCATGGCGTAGAGGCCCGATTGGTCCATGAAGCTGACGAGTTTCATGCGGATGATGACTACCTTGGCGTGGTCGGGCACGTCTTCCATCACTTCCTTGAACTTGTTGATAGTGCCGAAGAAGATGGGGCCGTTGAGGCGTTGGATGTAGATGTGTTGGCGCATCTCGTCGGTGATGCCGCCTTCGTCCTGCCAGGGTTTGGTTTTGTCGAAGTTGGCTTCGCCCGGGTTGGGCAGCCCTTTGTGCAGGTCGGAAGAGGTCATGGTGCTGCTGCTATAGCCGCCCTCGACTAGGTCGCTGGCACGTTTCATAAACAGCACACATGCTATCACCATGCCGATGCCCACGGCGGTGAGGAGGTCGACAAAGACGGTGACGAGGAATACGACGATGAGTACCACGGCATCGGCGCGGGGGATGCGCAGGAGGTCCTTGAAGCCCTTGAAGTCGATGATGCCCCAGCCCACGGTGATGAGGATGCCGGCGAGGACGGAGAGTGGTACATATTTCACCAATCCGCCTAGGCCCAGCAGGATGGCAAGCAGCAGCAGGGCATGCACCATGCCGCTAATCTGGGTGCGTCCGCCACTCTTCACGTTGACGACGGTGCGCATGGTAGCACCTGCTCCGGGCAGTCCGCAGAAGAGACCGGCAATGGCATTGCCTATGCCTTGGCCGATGAGTTCTTGGTTGCTGTTGTGCTTGGTCTTGGTGATATTGTCGGCCACCACGGAGGTGAGCAGGGTGTCGATAGAGCCTAGGCCGGCGAGGGTGAGTCCGGGGATGAGTGAGGCCTTGAGCACGGTGAGCCAGTTGATGCCGGCGAGGTCGACATTGGCGTTGGCAAAGAAGGGCAGAGGAAGTCCGGAGGGGATGTTGCCGATGATGAGCTTCTCGTCCATGTTGCAGAAGAGCGACACCACGGTCACGACGATGAGTGCGACGAGTGTGGCAGGCACTTTCTTGGTGACGAGGGGGAAGAGCTCGATGATGGCGATGGTGCCGAGGCCTAGGAGCAGGGCGGTGATGCTGATGCCGTCGGCTACGGCGGAGGGAATGCCCATCACTAGGTCGATCATGGTGCCGGTGCCTTTAAGTCCTACCAAGGGGTAGAGCTGCTGAAGGATGATGATGACACCGATGCCGCTCATGAAGCCTGAGAGGACGGGGTAGGGGATGTAGCGCACATATTTGCCCAGCTTGATGATGCCGAAGAGGATTTGGAACAAGCCGCAGAACAGTCCTGCCAGTGCCATGCTGATAAGCACTGACGAGATGCTGCCGTTGCTGCTTGCCCACACACCGCTGATGAGGGTGGCGGCGACGACGGTCATGGGGCCTGTGGGTCCACTGATTTGGCTGTGGGTGCCGCCAAAGAGGGCCGCAAAGAAGCCGAGCATGGTGGCCCCTACCAGTCCGGCTAGGGCACCCATGGAGGCTGCCGAGGGGTCGTTGACGCCTCCGAAGGCCTGAATGCCGAAAGCCAGTGCCAAGGGCAGTGCCACAATGCCGGCGGTGATGCCGCCAAAAATATCGCCTTTGATGTTGTTGGTTTCGATAAACTTCATGTATAGTGTTGTGTTAGAGTGATTGTTGATAATATTATTATTTAATTGAAGTTGCAAAAGTACGAAAAAAAAAGGATATAACAGGACTATATCCTTGTTATGTTTCAACAGCTATGGGTCAGGGGCAGCCTCATTAGAATGACATGCGCAGAGCAGCCCAAGATTGGCGAGTCTTGGTCTGCTGGAGCTGAAGGCCAAGGATGGCGGCATGGCTTTGCAGTGCTGGGATGTCGCTCTCGTAGAAGCCGCTGAGCAGCAGTGTGCCACCGGGGTTGAGCACGGAGGCGTAGGCCGCCATGTCGTGGAGGAGTATGTTGCGGTTGATGTTGGCTATGATAAGGTGGAACTTATCCTCTCGGTTGTTTAATAGTGATGCGTCGCCTATGCGGATGGTCATGGCTACGGCGTTGCGCTGCACGTTCTCGAGTGCGTTGTTGAAGGCCCATTCGTCGATGTCGATGCCTTCGACATAGGATGCCCCGCGCATTTTGGCCAGGATGCCCAGCACGGCGGTGCCGCAGCCCATGTCGAGCACCCGCAGCCCTTCGAGGGGCAGCTCGGCCAGGTAGGAGAGCATCATATAGGTGGTGGCATGGTGGGCGGTGCCAAACGACATTTTGGGTTCAATCTCAATCTCGTAGTCCACATCGGTGCGGTGGTCGTGGAAGGGTGCACGCACCCAAATACGCTTGCCGTTGGCGGCTTCCACTAACACAGGCTGGTGCTGGCGTTCCCATTCCTCGTTCCAGTCTTTGTCGGGCATGGCTTGAGTGGAGAGTTGACAGTTGAAAGTTGAGAGTTGTTGCAGGTTGTTGATTTGCTCTTGGAGCCATGCGGCATCGAACTGGGCGGTGGGGACGTAGGCTTTTAGTCCGTCGGGGGTTTCGACAAAGCTGTCGTAGGGACCGTTATTGCCCAGTGCGTCGATGAGCAGGTCGCGGACGGGGTCGACGGGGGAAAGGGTGAGGGTGACTTCTGTGTATTTCATAGTGGATGTGGGAATGTTTGAATTCTTGAATGTGTGAATGTGTAAATTTTTTAATCATTGACTGATACATTCACACATTCTCCAATCAAAACATTATAAGACGTCTTGCACCAAGCGCACGGCCAAGCCCTGATTGCGGATTCCAACATCAAGGTTGGCGTTGCTCTTGTGGAAATTGTATTGATATGCCACGTATGTATTATAGCTATTCACTCTGGGCGTTGTGGACCAATACAATCCGTAATTTTCGTCCAAATCTAAATGTATATCCCAATAGGTGTTCATGTTGGCAATAGTACGTTTCCCGGTTGTGGGCAGAAACACCGCCCCTGCAGGCTCAAGTGTATTCGTCCATGTAGATGCATCGAGGGTGTTATCCGTCCAATCGCTACTTCTGCTATTGATGTTTTTCAAGGTGTAAACCGTGTTGTCCCAGCCGTCTGGGAGAAGAATCATGCCATTGGCACCCTCTACCTGTGCTTTGCAGAAGCGCTTGCCACTTCTCTTTTCGAATACATACACCCATTCGTCGCTGGTCAGCGTACGCCACATTCCTGCCTTGTTGCCGCCGTTGCTGATGGCGTTGTAAATACCCCAGTCTGCATTGGCATAGTCTCCTACGAGTCCGTTGGCGGGGTCACCCCCAAGGATATATTTTGCGTCAACCTCAAAACCAGTGAGAATAAGATACGGCTGGTAGGCCTCTACACCGCCACTCCAGCCACTGGTGCCCCAGGAGAAGAGGTCTTGCCACCCGGCATAGTTTGCCGAAGCAAGGGTGTTGTCGCTTTCGGGGACATTACCCCAATAACGGACGTTGTTGTTCATGCCATATTTGCCTCCCACATGATCCCATTGGTGTTCGGCAAAACGCCATGTGTTGGTCGAGGCCTGGTATTGCAGGTTGCCTTGCGAGAAATATACCTTGCCGCCTTGTTCGTTGATGGTAAACAGGCCGTCGATGGCTCCTGTCGGAATGGTCGGTTCTTCGGGTGTGTCGCCGCCTCCGGGTGTTGGTTCATCGGGTTTGGTGCAGCCTGTAGCAAAGACGACTGCTGCTGTCAGCATCAATAATGATGCGATTTTTTTGAATTTGTTCATAGTGATACAGGGTTTATTTGAATTCTTGAATGAGTTAACACATTATTTTTTTCTGACTGCAAAGATACACAATTTTTTTAATGTATGAATTTGTGTATTTGTTAATGTGAGAGAGAATCACACTAACATGATGGCAAATAGGTATTTAATAGATAAAAATATTTTCTGGGTATTCCACTTTTGTGAGGAAGAGGCCTTGAGGGGGCATGGAGACACCTGCGGCGCAACGGTTTTTGCGCTCTATGATTTCCCGTAGACCGTCGAGGGTCAGCTTGCCTCGGCCTATGTCGAGGAGGGTGCCTGTGACGGAACGCACCATGTTGCGTAGGAAGCGGTTGCTGCGGATGGTGAACACCCATTCGTCGCCCACCTCGTCCCAATGAGCCTGGGTAAGGTGGCAGATGTTGGTCTTCACCTGTGTGTGGAGTTTGGCAAAGCTGGTGAAGTCGTCGTACTGCATCAATAGCTCTGCACCACGGTTCATCAGGTCGATGTCGGGGTGGTAGTAAATGCGGCAATAGAGTCCTTGGCGGAAAGGTTGTCGGCGGTTGCTCACGTGATACTGGTAGGTGCGTGCCGTGGCATCGAATCGGGCGTGGGCGTTGTCGCGGACGTGGAAGATATTATAGATGGCTATGTCTTCGGGAAGGAGGCTGTTGAGTTTGAAGGTGAGCTGAGGGCAGTCGATGGGCTGGTCGGTGGTGAAGTGGGCATAGAAATCGCTAGCATGGACGCCTGTGTCGGTGCGCCCACAACCTACTATGGCTATGGGCTGGCGCAGCAGGGTGGTGAGGGCCTGCTCCAGTGTCAGCTGCACGGTGGGTAGGTCGGGCTGAGTCTGCCAGCCGCAGTAGTTGGTGCCGTTGTATGCAAGATGGATAAAAAAGCGCATTGTTCCAACTTCTTAGTTCTTAACTCTTAGTTTTTACCTCATTTACCAGTTGCCACACCATCATCTTCAGTTCATAGATAAACTGGGCGGCATCGTATTTGTGTGCCTCTATCTCGCGGAGCTTTTTCTCCCACTGGCCTGTGAGTTCGGCACTTTTTAGGAGGTCGTTGTGTATGAGTTGTATGAGGTTGATGCCGGTGTCGGTGGCGATGAGCGACTTGCGTTCTTTGCGGATATAGTTGCGTTTGAACAGTGTTTCGATGATGGCGGCACGTGTGGAGGGGCGTCCAATGCCGTTCTCTTTCATGGCGTCGCGCAGTTCTTCGTCGGCCACGGTCTTGCCGGCGGTTTCCATGGCCCGCAGCAAGGAGGCTTCGGTGTAGGGTTTTGGTGGAGAGGTCCATTTTTCGGTGAGGGTAGGGGTATGGGGGCCGTGCTCGCCTTTTTTAAAGTCGGGCAGGGTTTTCTCCTCTTCCTCCTTGCGGTTGCCCTCGTCGTCGGTGGCCACCTCTTTGGCTGTATGGCCCCAGTTGAACACGTCGCGCCAACCCTGCTCCAATATCTGTTTGCCCGAGGCTTTGAACTCCATCTTGCCTTTCTTGGTCTTGCCCTCGGAGGTGTTTTCCTCAGTATCTACCTTGCCTGTGACGGTGGTGGTGGAGAACTTGCAGTCGGGGTAGAATATGGCGATGAAGCGTCGTGCAATGAGGTCGTAGACTTTCTTCTCGTTGAGGGTCATGTCGCCATTGGCAGGATTCATCCCTGTGGGGATGATGGCATGGTGGTCGGTTACCTTTGAGGAGTCGAAGACCTTCTTGCTCTTCTTGAGCTTGGTGCCCATCAGGGGCTGAATGAGTGGGGCATAGGGGAGGAGGCCCTGCAATATTTGAGGGCATTTGGGATATACATCGTCGGGCAGGAAGGTGGTGTCGACACGAGGATAGGTGGTGAACTTTTTCTCGTAAAGATTTTGGATGTATTTCAGCGTCTCGTCGGCTGAGAAAGAGTATTTCTTGTTGCACTCCACCTGAAGGCTGGTGAGGTCGAAGAGTCTGGGTGGTGCCTCGTTGCCTGCCTTCTGTGTGACGCCGGTCACCTCAAACTCACGGTCCTTGATGCGTTCGAATGCCCGCCGTCCCTCCTCCTCGTTGGTGATACGTCCACGGCTGTTGGTGCTGCCTTCGTCGCCCTCCTCCTTGTCGCTCTGCTTAAGGGTGAAGAGGGTGTCGCGATAGATGGTTGAGAGCACCCAGTATTGTTCGGGTTTGAAATGCTGTATCTCCAGCTGACGGTTCACAATCATGGCCAGAGTGGGTGTTTGTACCCTTCCGATGGATAGCACTTGACGCTGAGCCTGACGGTATTTGAGGGTGTAGAGTCGGGTGGCGTTCATTCCCAGCAGCCAGTCGCCGATGGCGCGGCATAGCCCAGCCTCGTAGAGCGACTGGTATTCCTCCTGAGGCTTGAGGTTGGCGAAACCTTCGCGGATGGCCTCGTCGGTCATGGAGTTAATCCAGAGCCGTTTGACAGGGCAGGAGGGTTGTGCCTTCTGCATCACCCAGCGCTGTATCAGCTCACCCTCCTGGCCGGCATCGCCGCAGTTCACGATGCCTTCGGCGGCCTGCATCAGACGCTGTATGGTGTTGAACTGTTTCTCATAGCCGTCGTTGGCTATAAGTTTGATGCCGAAACGGTTGGGTATAATGGGCAGGGTGTCGAGGTTCCACGACCGCCACCAAGGGTCGTAGTCGTGAGGCTCCTTGAGTGTGCAGAGGTGTCCGAATGTCCATGTCACCTGATAGCCATTGCCTTCCATATAGCCGTCGTGGGCCACATTGGCACCAAGAATGCGGGCAATGTCGCGTCCTACAGATGGCTTTTCAGCAATGCAGACAATCATTGGAATTGAGATTTGAGAATTGAGAATAGAGAATTATCCATGTGAGGCGGAGAAACAATCAATTATCAACTCTCAATCAGATTAGTTTAACACAATTGCAAAGGGCAGACGTGCCTGGAGGGGTTCCATCTTCGACCAGCTGACCATTTCGCTGTAGAAAGGTATCATGCTGTTGAGTCGGGTTTTGATGGTTTCCTCTTCGTCCTCGTTCATTTTCTTCATCATCAGTTCCCACAGACTTTTGTCGGAGGGGAATACTTTCACGCTGCAGTCCTCAAAGTCGAGGCCTGCTTCTTCGGCGGCTATGCGCAGTGCCAGCGGCAGCCCTCCAAGGGTGTCCACTAGTCCTAATTCCTTGGCCTGGGCGCCGGTCCACACACGCCCGCGGGCAATGCTGTCAACCTGTTGGCGCGACATTCCGCGGCCGTCGGCCACGCGCTGTGTGAAGGTGATGTAGAAGTCCTCCACATTCTTTTGCAGCATGGCGCGAGCGTCGGTTGAGAGTGGGCGGTAGAGCGAGAGCCCGGTGCTGTTGCGGTTGGTCATTACTGTGTCGGTGGTTATGCCCAGCCGCTGGCGCAGCAGGGTGCCCACTTCGGGGATGGTGGCAAACACGCCGATGCTGCCCGTCAGTGTGGTGGGGTGTGCCACAATCTTGGTGCCGAAACAGCTTATTTCGTAGCCTGCGCTGGCCGCCATGCCGCTCATTGAGATGATGACGGGTTTTTCTTTCTTGGCCTCTACAACGGCATGGGTCATCGACTCAGAGGCAGTAACCGCACCGCCGGGCGAATTGACGCGCAGCACTATGGCCTTCACCTTCTTATCCTTGGCGGCATCGGTAAGGGCCTTCACAATGTCGTCGCCATACACTGCGGTGGCGGTGCCGTCGCCCTTGCCTGGCACCACCTCGCCTTCAGCGTAGATGAGGGCTATGCGGTCGTTTTTATCTTCCTTGACTACGGTTTTGGCATAACGTTTGGCTTTCACTAGTTTTTCTGAGCCATGCAGCTCTCTGAGCAGGCGTTTCACATCCTGGGCAAAGCATAGGGTGTCTACTAGCCCGGCCTTGAGGGCGTCGGCTGGCAGGTAGCCGCCCAGGTTGTCGGCCACTTGGTTGAGGTGGTCGGTGCTTACCCCTCTGTTAGTGGCCATCACGCCCACGGCATAGTCCCAGATGTTGTTGATATAGCTGTGCACCTGCTCGCGGTTGGCGTCGCTCATGTCGGTGCGGGTATACACCTCGCCGGCGCTCTTATAGGCGCAGCTGGTGGGGCGTATGAGCTCCATGTGCACCCCCAGTTTGTCCAGCAGACCTTTGTAGTACATTACCTCGCCGCCTATGCCGCGGAAGTCGATGATGCCCGACGGGTGCACACACACCTTGTCGGCGGTGGTGGCCAGATAGTATTCGGGCTGGGTTAGCGCCTCTCCGTATGCCAGCACCGGCTTGCCGCTTTCTTTAAACTGGGCGATGGCCTCCTGTAGCTCCTCGGCCTGTGCCCACCCCAGAGTGCTGCCCATAAAGTGCAGATAGAGAGCCTTCACACGCTCGTCGGTGGCGGCATGGTCGATGGCTGTCAGCAGGTCGCTGAGGCTGGTGGTGGCACCATCGGCAAATAGCGACATCAGCTCGTTGGCCTTTGCCTCCGATACGTTGCCTGCAATGTTCAGCTCCACGGCGAAACTCTTGCCTGTGATGGGGGTGCTGTCGCCCGAGGCGCTAGACAGCATCGATACAAGTACGATTGCACTGATGATGAACGAGATGACACTCAGTGCCACCGTGCCTATGATAAAGCCTACGGCTGAGGCCAGCATGGTTTTGCCGAAGCCCATAGGCTCCTTTTTGATTTGCGCTGTTGCTGTTTTTCTCTCTTCCCGAACCTCGGGTTGGGGCGTATTTGTTGAATCCATAGTGTGTTATAAAATTGTTATCGCTGACATTAAATATGCAAATTTACACAAAAAATCCGACATGTCACAAAAAAAGGTTCTTCTCACATCTACATATTTGTGGCACAATAAAATATTGTTCTCTTAATCAGAAATCACGTAGAGATGGCATATCCCTATTGTCATTGTCATCGGGTGCCACTTTTTTTTCTCAATAGTGGCACCCTATTTTTTGTCGCCTTTGGGTATAATTAATGTATGCGGGCGATAACATATTCCATCAAACTACGCACCATGCCTTTCAACGCTATGTTGCAGCATCTCGTCAAAGCAAGGTTGACTTTCTCACCGTTCGTCATGCCTTCGTCGTGCCTTCGTTTCTGGCGACGAAGGGCGGGGGGGGGAGTCAGGGCGGAGGGAAATGAGAGCCAGGAACTATCAAGGGCGGCAGCCTTCTAGGTAAGTTCCAATAAGAAACGCAACTTTTTGAGAGAAAACGCAGGCTGAAAAAGGTTTTTTCCCCCAGAAAAGGAAATGGGGTTGTGTAAAAAAAGTCGTTATGTCGAAAAAAAAATGTAATTTTGCATTTTATTTCTTAACGATATGGATGAAGATAACATAACCCCTGGAGGGCAGGACGAAGAGTTGGATGCTAATGGTTTGACACCATCCGACGAGGGGCTCGAGGCTGATGCCGGCCATCCCTCGCAAGAGGGGACTACGCTGTCGCTGGGCGGCATGTTTCGCGAGTATTGGATTGACTATGCCTCGGATGTGATACTCGACCGCTCAGTGCCAGACATTGACGACGGACTAAAACCAGTGCAACGGCGCATACTGCATGCCATGAAGGAAACCGACGACGGTCGCTATACCAAAGTGGCCAACATCGTGGGCACGACTATGTTATATCATCCTCACGGCGATGCGTCAATCAATGATGCACTGGTGAACCTGGGGCAGAAGAATCTGCTGATAGACTGCCAGGGTAACTGGGGCAACATACTGACGGGCGACGGCGCGGCGGCAGGCCGTTATATCGAGGCACGGCTGTCGAAGTTTGCCAAAGAGGTGGTGTTTAACGCCAAGACTACGCAATGGAAGCCCAGTTACGACGGACGCAAGCAGGAGCCCGTTTCGCTGCCCATCAAGTTCCCTCTGCTGCTGGCCCAGGGTACTAAGGGCATTGCTGTTACGCTGACTTCTGTGATTCTTCCATATAACTTTTGTGAGTTGATGGAGGCATCAATCAAGATCTTGAACGAAGAGCCGTTTGAGATATATCCCGATTTCCCCACCGGAGGGTTGATAGATGTGAGCCGATATAACGATGCCGCCCTTGGGGGACGTTTGCGCATACGCGCCAAAATGCACTACGACGAGAAGCGCAAGGCTATTGTCATCACCGAACTGCCCTATGGCATAACTACCGATGTGCTGATAACAAGCATTTTGAACGCCAACGAGAAGGGGAAGATTAAGATTAAGAAGGTCGACGACAATACCGCCGCCGAAGTGGAGATTGTTTGCTACCTGCCCAATGGCATCTCGCCCGACCAGACAATTGATGCCCTCTATGCCTTCACCAACTGCCAAATCAGTTTCTCGCCACAGACGTGTGTGATTGTTGACAACAAGCCTGTCTTTATGACCGCAAGCGATATATTGCGCCATTCCACCTTCCGCACCAAAGACCTCTTGCGGCAGGAGTTGGAGATACATTTGGCCGAATTGGAAGACAGGTGGCACTGGGTGTCGTTGGAAAAGATATTCTTTGAGAAGGGTATCTACAAGGTTTTGGAACGTAAAGATTTTGCCACATGGGACGACCAGGTGACCGGCATTGAGCACGGTTTCGACCCATACCGTAAGCTGTTGCGCAAAGAGGTGACGCGTGAGCAGGTGTTGAAATTGTGTGAGAAACCGGTGCGCAAAATATCTAAGTTCGACATCAAGAAGGCCGAGGAGGAGATTGCCAATATCGACATCGATATTGATGAGACCAAGAACCATTTGGCCCACCTCACCGAGTATGCTATTCACTATTTCCAGCACATATTAGACACCTACGGCAAAGGCAGAGAACGTAGGACCGAGATAAGAAACTTTGAGGATATTCAGGCTGCCAACGTGGCGGTGGCCAATGAAAAGCTATATGTGAACATGCACACCGGCTTTGTGGGCACAGGGCTGAAAAAGGAGGAGGGGGTGGAATATGCTTTCGACTGCTCGAAGATGGACGATATCATTGTATTCCGTCCCGATGGCACGATGCTGGTAACCAAGGTACAGGACAAGGCCTTTGTAGGCTCGGCCGATTGCAAGGAACTGCTGCATGTGGGTCTGTTCCGCCGGAGGGACGACCGCACGGTCTATAACATGGTCTATCGCGACGGCACACTGGGTTATGCCTTTGTGAAACGTTTCTCGGTGGTGGGCGTCACACGCGACACCGAGTATAACCTCACCAAAGGTACCAAAGGCACCAAGGTGCTATATTTCACCGCCAACCCCAACGGCGAAGCAGAGATGATAACTGTCCACCACGCCACCAAAGCCAAGCTGAAAAAGGTGAGCTTCGACTTCGACTTTGCCAAGTTGGCCATCAAAGGCCGTCAGGCTATGGGCAATATTCTGACCCGTAATGCAGTGCGCAATATCACCAAAAAGGGCGAAGGAATCTCTACCCTTGAGGCCCGCGAGATTTGGTTTGACCCTTCCGTGGCACGTCTGAACGTGAACGGCGCCGGCAAGTCGCTGGGCCGATTCTCAGGCAAGGACAAGATTTTCACCCTCAACCAGTCGGGCACTATGCGCCTGATGGGGCACGATTTGGGCAATCATTTCGATGACGACATGCTTGAGATACGAAAGTATAACCCACATACGATTATCACTGTGCTGTATCGCGACGGCGAGACGGGCAACTATTATCTCAAGCGCTTCCAGCCCGAGGAGGACAACGACAAGAAATTGGCATTCCTTGACGAGGGGGATACGATGGTCGACTACCGTTTAGACACCTTCCCACGGTTGCGTGTCTACTACGACCCTGATAGCGGCAAGAAGATCTTGGAGGAGGATATCGATGTGGACGAGTTTATTGCCGTCAAAGGGTATAAGGCAAAAGGCAAGCGAGTTACCACCAGCGAAGTAAAGGAGTTCGAATGGTTGGAGCCTGCTCCTGAACCAGAATATGACGATGATGAGGCGGTTGACGATGAGCAGTCGGCTGACGATGCTCCCGACGACCGAGAAGGCTTTGCCGAGGGCATACAGACAGAATTGTTTTGAAGTAAGAAGTAAGAGCTAAGAACTAGGAAGTTTTTTATTAAGTTGAAGTTATAATGGAAGTTAAAAGGGACAATACATTTCAATTATCAATTATCAATTATCATTTTTCATGAAGATATTAGTTGTCCTGCCCCGCTTTCCTTACCCTCTTGAGAAGGGCGACAAGTTGAGGGCTTTTTATCAAATAAAAGAATTGGCCAAGCGCAACGAGGTGTATCTCTACTGCGTCTCACATGTCAAGGTGATGCCTGAGCATATCGAGGCATTGCGCCCCTACTGCAAGGATATTTGTGTGGTGCGCTCCCCACGGCTGGTAAACTACAAGAATGTTGTGCGCAACTACCTTCACACCAAGTCACTGCAAATGGGCTATTGGGACTCGCTAAAGTCGCGCAAGGCCTACAAGGCTTTCGAAAAGAAGGTGAACCCCGATGTGCTCTACAGCCAAATGGTGCGCACAATGCCCCTGGTGAGCCGTTCGTCGCGGCCTAAGGTGATGGACTTTCAGGATGCTATGTCAATGAATTGCGAGCGCCGTATGGACACCAGCCATGGCCTGTGGCACTATATACTCCATTTCGAGTTCAAGATGCTGCGCTCTACCGAGTATAACTCCTTCAAGATATTCGACGCACTTACCATCATCTCTGAGACCGACAGCGAGGCCATACCTCACAAGCAGAATGGCGACATACATATCATCCCCAATGGTGTGGACTTCGACTATTTCAAACCGATGGAAAGGGAGAAGAAGTACGACATTGTCTTTTGTGGCAATATGCGTTACGAGCCCAACGTCCATGCCTCCCAGTTTTTGGTGCAGGAGGTGATGCCCTTAGTGTGGCAGCAGCTGCCTGAGACCACGCTGCTCCTCTCTGGCGTGTCGCCCAAGCGGCAGGTGCGTCAGCTGGCAGGCGAGCGTGTCGTGGTTTCTGGCTTTGTCGAAGATATACGTGAGAGTTATGCCTCAGCCCATATTTTTGCTGCCCCAATGCTGACGGGTTCAGGCTTGCAGAACAAGTTGTTGGAGGCTATGGCTATGCGTCTGCCTTGTGTCACCACTTCCATCGCCAACGCCTCGCTCTATGCCGAGGATGGCCGACAGGTGCTGGTGGGCGACACGGCGCGTGACTTTGCCGACCACCTCATCACCCTCTTACGCCATGCCGACCGTCGCGAGCAGCTGGCCACCGCAGGATATGACTATGTGCACGAGCATTTTAGTTGGGAAAAGGCGGGGGAAAAGCTGGAGGCTGTACTTAAGAGCGTAGTCAAATAGTATTTGTCATGGCATGGAAACCCAATAATCACGGCAAATGGAAGAAGCCCATTGGCGAATGGGAGGCAGAAAACATGCCTAAGCGTCGCCTTACGCCTCAGGAACGCAACACCTTCAGCACCGAGGTGGTGCCGGAAAAGGCGATTCTGGTGAGCGTCTGTGCCAACGGCACCACTATGGAACGCACCCAAGAGTGTCTCAACGAGCTTGCCTTCCTCCTCAACACCGCTGGCGGAATACCAGTGAAGCAGGTGATTCAGAAACTCGACCGTCCTGACACCCGCACCTATGTGGGTAGCGGTAAATTGGAGGAAATAAAGGAATACAAAAACGCCCTGGACGCCGACTTTCTGGTCTTCGACGACGAGCTGTCGCCCGAGCAGCTGCGCAATCTCGAGCGGGAATTCGGGTGCCGCATCTTGGACCGCACCACCTTGATACTGGATATCTTTGCCAAGCGTGCCCGTACCAGCATCTCCAAGACACAGGTAGAGTTGGCACAGTTGCAGTATATGCTGCCTCGTCTAACACGCATGTGGACGCACCTTGAGCGTCAGCGCGGCGGTATAGGCATGCGTGGCCCGGGCGAGACACAGATTGAGACTGACCGACGACTGATTACCGAGAAAATAGCCCTTCTAAAAGAGAAACTGCGCGACATCGACAAGCAGAAGGTACAGCAACGCAAGAACCGCGAAAGCCTGGTGCGTGTGGCTCTGGTGGGCTATACCAATGTGGGTAAATCAACCTTGATGAACCTGCTGAGCAAGAGCGATGTGTTTGCCGAGAACAAGTTGTTTGCCACTTTAGACACCACTGTGCGCAAGGTGGTGCTGGGCAATCTGCCTTTCCTGCTTACCGACACAGTGGGGTTTATCCGCAAACTGCCTCACGGACTGGTTGAGTCGTTCAAGTCCACTCTCGACGAGGTATGCGAGGCTGACCTGCTGATGCACGTGGTTGATATTTCTCATCCCGACTACGAGGAACAGATTAACGCCGTGAACCGCACGCTGGAAGAGATAGGTGCCAACAACAAGCCCACTATCTTGGTGTTCAACAAAATCGATGCCTATACCTATATCGAGAAAGATGAGGACGACCTGACCCCCATGACCAAGGCCAACTGGTCGTTAGAGATGCTGCAAGACAGTTGGATGGCTCGGCAATCGGAAAAGAGCGACACCCTGCACACCCTCTTCATCAGTGCCGCCAACCGCGAGAACATCGATGCCCTTCGCGACGTGATGTACGAGGAAGTGAAGAAAATCCACGCAGTGAGGTACCCATATAACAACTTTTTGTACTGAAAGACATCATATATCCTTAATTCCGCAAGCGCGATGTTATTAAATTGGGCGACAGATTGTTGATAACTTTCAGAGCAATCTGTCGCCTGTTTTCATAATTGTTCGTATCTTTGCAATTGACTAGAAAACAAATAACACCAACAATTATGGGTGCAAAGATACAAATAAAAAACGATTCGATAAAGAATTTCGGTGGGTTTTATCTTTTTCTCGACCATTTCCGCAAGGCCGGGCTTGACGGAATCGTCGACAAGACACTGGGCTACAGAGGTGTACTCGCACAATACTCCTATGCGGACATTTTCTCTTCGCTGATGGCCGTATATGTCACCGGCGGCACCTGCGTGGAGGATTCGGCACGCCTCTCGGACGAATTTTCCGAAAAAACGCAGGGTTACAACTTCTGCAGCCCGGACACCATCCTCA
>JAFRRK010000070.1 GCA_017428115.1 Bacteroidales bacterium
CCTCGCTGCTGGCCTTTGGGGACAACGACGAGTTCTACCACACCGACCTCGCCGTGCCCAAGAACCAGGTCAGCGGCCGCCTCTTCTACGATGTCGAGTGGCACGAGGTCCGCGGACTCGGCTACCACGACCACCAGTGGATGAACACGATGCACTTCGCCCTCTACCACCACTGGCTGTGGGGCCGTATGTACACCGACCTCTATACCATCTATATTTACGACTTCGTGGCCGCCCGCCAGTACGGCTACAAGCAGCTGCCTATGTTCGGCCTGATGGACAACAAGACCGGCAAAGTGGTCTTCATGACCGACGGTCACTTCGACCTCAAGACCCGTCTGGAACCCGAGGTGCACCAGGGCCGCGAGTTCCCCAAAGAGAGCCACTACGTCTTCACCAACGCCGACGGATCGCGTGCCGAGTTTGATGTTGTGTGGGAAGATCAGCTTGAGTTTTGGGATATGTACGAGATGGCCGGTGAAGAGCTGAAGCGCCGTTACGATGCCATCGGAATGCGTATGCAGTATTGCCGCTACTACGCCAAGGGCGGTGTACGCTTCACCCCTGCCGGCGGCACAACCCGTGAGGCTAACGGCGATATGATTTATGAGTATGCCTATATGGGTATGCCTGACCCGGCGGCGCACGTCTGACATTTTAGAATTGACAATAAAAAAAACGCTGCTCCATCGGGCGGCGTTTTTTTTTAGAAAGCGGCGAATGGGTTGTGCAGACTGGGCACCGAACCAGCGGCAGATTATAATAGTTCATTCACACTCACAAACTCACTTATCAGCTACCTGTCGGCAGGAAGCCATTCGACGCTGTCGAGTTCGGCAGGGGAAAGCCACCGCGCAGCCTCGTGTTCGAGCAGCACAGGGTGTCCGCTCTCGATGCGGCAGAGGAAACATTGCATCGACAGGTGGAACTGCGGATAATCGTACTCCACTGTCCGGAACAGACGCTCGACAACAATCCTCGTCTGCAGCTCCTCCCATATCTCGCGACGAAGAGCCTGATCGGCACTTTCGTCGGCTTCAATCTTTCCTCCAGGGAACTCCCAAAAATCGTTGAAGTCGCCGTAGCCCCGCTGGGTGGCGAAAATGCGTCCCTCCTCGTCGCGGATTATAGCGGCTACAACCACTACCGGTCCCGTGGTGGTGTGGTCGGACGTAAGAAAGGATACAGGAAGACCGACGAGCAGATGAGAAACCAGTATGCAGAGGAACTCCGATTGCTCCGTAAAGGATACAGTCTGGCCAACGTGAGAAAACTCACGGGAACCGCCGTCAATACTCTCCGGAAAGTGTCCAAGATAGGAGGAGTTTCGGAGAGCGGGAAAAAGAGAATGGAAATGGAATTCAGTATATGAAAGAGACAACCGGATATCAAAATCTGAGACCTTATGGGTCGAGGTGAGTTTGGACAAAAATGAATGTCAGTGCTATAGAATATCAAGGGATAAAGTCCGCCCAGCTCCACAAACACCGCCTTTAGGGGCGGTTTTTTCTTTATTTGTGAAGAGGTTGCTCAGTCTTGTCTGACTGATAGAGGGTTATGGCCTTTGTGGGAATGATGTTGGCTGGATGGGGCGGCTGTCCGTATCTTTTTAATCAATCCCCTATTTCCCCTTAGGCTGATGGTTATAGTATTATAGCCATGTTTTTTTAGATTGCGGCCACGAGGGTTATCTCCGCTTTCGTCGTGCTTTCGTCGTGCTTTCGTCGTGCCTTCGTTCTGGGTTTGCTCCTGGAGGCGAAGTGAGGAGGTAGGAGAGTGGGTGGTAAGAAATAGGAGGTGCTGAAGGGGTGCTGCCATTCTTTTTTGTTGTGAACTATTTGTAGTTGAATAAAAAAATGTATTTTTGCAGATTGGAGGTGGTTGTGCTAAGGGGAGGAGTGTGGTGATTATTAGTTGGTTGAATATGTTTTAGTTTAGTTTAGATAAAGTTTTTATTAACCTAAAGTTTGATTAAATGAGAAGAAACGTATGTTTGTTTGGATTGGTGGTGCTGATTGCGATGATGCCCCTATCCACAATGGCGCAGGGCAAGCCATGTGACCCAATTGCCTACCTGCCTTGGTGGGAAGATTTCCAGGCGTATCCCCACAACACGACCCCTCCTACGGAGCCTTTCTGTTGGCATTTCCAAGGCACTAACGAGCCTTCGATAGGTTCGTATAACATTAACAACGGTTATCTGACCTGTGTGCTGGACTTATACAGCACGGGTGAGACATGGGCTGTGCTGCAGAACCCGTTCGACACGACGGTGACAGTGAACCACCTGCAGGTGACGTTCAGTGCCGGCAAGTCGCGCAATGATGCCTCGCTCAACTCAGACCTGATTATCGGTATCTGCAAGAATCCGACCAATCCGATAGGGAATTTCACTCCGCTGGATACGGTGCTGGCTATCCCTTACTGCTCGCCCGACACGATGGCGCGCTTTACGGTGGATTTTGCCGCATACAACGATACAGGCCGTTATTTCTGTTTCTTGACTAAGCCACTGCTCTCGAGCGGTGTCAACTTCTTGGCTATCGACAGCATAGTGTTTGACTTTAATGACCACTGTATGGTGCCCCAAGGGCTGAGGGTGGGATCTGTGACAGACATGTCGGCCATCTTCCAGTGGGACCAGTATAGCAGCAATCATATCAATTTTGAGTATAAGAGTGTGGCGGATACCGGTTGGGTGTCGACGGATGTGACTGGCAGACAGCTTAACCTGAACAATGTGCTGACCCCTAATACTAGCTATATGGCGCGTATTCGTCAGGACTGCTCGTTGGCGTCGAACGGCTATTCGGACTGGTCTGACACCATTTATTTCACTACTGACACTGTGCGCTGCCGTATGCCCCAGAACCTCACGTTGACCGATGTGGGCAACACCTATGCCACCTTTGGCTGGACGGCTGCCGGCACTGCCTCTCAATGGGAGCTGCATGTGTTTAACAGCTCGTACAACCGTGTGTTTACTGCTACCGACAATAGTTTCACGGTGACAGGTCTTAGTTATGGTACCAATTATCGCGTGACGGTGCGCTCTATGTGCGATGCCAGCAACGCGTCGGATTGGACCGATACGATAATGATTACGACCAGCAACTGCTACAGTGTGAGAGATGTGACGGCTGAGCCTTCCTATACTGAATCTACAATCAATTGGTCGCTGGGGGCTGACCTGAACGAGCATTGGGAGGTATCCTATGGCCGCCCGGGTTTCCAAGATGGCCAGGAGTTGGGTAGGCTGGAGGTGAATGGCACTCCGCATGTGGTCATCACCGGTCTCGACTCTGCCACCCGCTATCAGGCCAAGGTGCGTTCGATGTGTGAGGATGGCCGCTATAGCGAGTACGCTTCGGTGAATTTCACCACATTGGCAGGCAACAGCCACGAGGGTATTGCAGAGCTCGAAGGTATGAAAGTGGCCATTTATCCCAACCCGGCCACCGCGGCCACTACTATAGCGGTTAAGGGTGTGGAAGGAAGGGTGAATGTTGCCATAGTGGGTATGGACGGCCGCGTGGTGCGCAGCTTTGTGAAGGAATGCCCGGCAGATTGCGAGATGGTGTTGGATGTGGAAGGGCTTGCCAAGGGCAGCTATGTGGTGCGTCTGTATAATGAGCGGTTTGATACCACTCGTATGTTTAGTGTGCAATAAGTAAGATTGTTAGAAGGGTTGCATGGCTAATGGTAGGCTGCTAAAGAGCGGTTGTCGCCCCCTAGGCGAGAAAGCCGTTAGCATCGTAAAATAATAATGTGCCCTTTGATACAGATAAAACTAGTTCTAATATGAAAAAGATTATATCAAGAATAATAATGCTCGTGGCCATTGTGCTGCCTATGGCGGCCGGGGCGCAGAGCTATCAGTCGGTTCCCTATACCACAGGTTTTGAAGGCCTGAATACAGGCGACCAGCCAACAGGTTGGGTGGCATATGAGAGTGTCACCACCAGCCTTGCCACTTTCCCGTGTGCCTACAACTATTCGGGCAATGCCCGCAACGGCAATGTGTATTATGAGTTTGAATTCTCGTCGGGCTCTTCGCAGCGGACACTGACAGCTGCCACCTGCGAGTTTGCCGACCCCAGCAGCCTGATGGTCGACTTCTATGCATCCACCACCTCGTCGTATGCGCCAACGTTGTTTGAGGTGGGTGTGATGGAGGACAGTGTTTTTGTGCCGGTGGATACGGTGACGCTGACCAATGCGTCATCGTTCAGCTCATCGTCGTACTATCACTATCGTGTCTATATGGTGGACTATACGGGCAATGGCCATCGTATTGCCTTCCGTGCATATAAGAGCGGCTCAGGGCAGATGACGCTCTTCCTCGACGATATGACAATCACCACTGCGCCCAGTTGTTCCTATATGCCCGGCACGCCTACGGCTACGGTTGACTCGGGCAGTGCCACCCTCACATGGGCCAATGCCAGCGTGACGGCTGGCTATATGCTCTATCTGAACAACGACAGCTCGTGGTACTATACTTCTACCAACAGCTACACCTTCACGGATCTCGTCCCCAACACGCAATATAGTGGCTACCTGTATAACAACTGCACGGGCAGCGACACTAGCGAGGGTGTGCCTTTCAGCTTCCGCACGGCGTGCGGTATGACAGAGCTTCCTCTAGCAGAGGGCTTTGAGGAGGGCTCCTCGATACCTTCGTGCTGGAATGTGCTTGAGACGTATGACTATTATGGAACCGTCTATCCCAATGTCTATAGCAGCTATGCCCATACGGGAAGCCGTTGTCTGCGCATGTATGGCCAGGGCAGCCAGTCGGTAGCTACACCGCTGATATATGCCAACCTGAACCTGCTGCAGTTTAGATTTTGGGCACGTAGGACAGCTTCGTACTACAATCCGCAATTTGCCGTGGGATACACCACCACTCTGTCAGAAAGCAGCATAGTGTATGTGGACACCATCAGCCCTGGCGACGACTATACTGAATATCTGTTCCAGTTCGAGGGTGCCCCTGCCAGCAATGGATATATAGTGCTTCGCAAGGTGTCGAACGACTACGGTACTATTGCTTTTGACGACTTGGAAGTGGGGCTGGCACCCACCTGCATGTATATGCCTGGGACACCTTCGGTGGTGGCCTTGGATTCGGCCAATGCCACATTGCGCTGGACGGCAGCCACCTCGGGCAGCTATTATGCCCTCTATCTTGAGCAGGACAGCTCGTGGCATACCGCTTCTGACACCACATATACCTTCACGGGTCTTGCCGCCAACATATTTTACAACGGCCGTCTGTACAATATCTGCTTGAGTGGCGACACGAGCAACTGCACCTATTTTGATTTCCGCACCAGCTGTGGTACGACAATACTGCCCCTGGTGGAGGATTTCGACAGCTATGGCGGTGAGTTCCCCAGCTGTTGGCGCATCACAGAGATGAGCGGCACCTATCCTTCCATCTCTACCTCGGCGGGTCGCAGCGGCCACGGTGTGTATATCTATGCTTATAGCAATGGAGTGAACTGCGCCTTCGCATCACCCCGCATCGAACAACCCATCAACACGGTGGAAACAAAGTTCTGGGGGCGTGGCACAAGCACTTCCTACTATACTCATACCGTGATGGTGGGCTATGTGACCAACCTCGACTCGGCTGCCACTTCCACGGTGTGGGTGGATACGATGACTATGACAGAGTCGTGGCAAGAATATACGGTTTCGTTTGCCGGTCTGACAACTGACGACACTGGCTATGTGGTCTATCGTCGACTGGGAGGCAACTACGGCTATACCTATATCGATGACATTACCATACGCCAGGTGAGCAGTTGCGGCGTTCCCCAAGCCTTCCACAGCACAGGCACGGCAGCAGGGCAGATGAGCCTGGCATGGGATGACAGCGTGGCGAGCAGCTGGCAGGTGGTATACGGTCCCACAGGCTTCGACCCCGACACAGTGGTGAGCAATACACTCACTGTCACGGCCGACACGGTGACGGTGACAGGTCTGGACGACAATGTTACGTATGATTTCTATGTGCGCGCGCTGTGTGGAGGCGAGAACAGCTACTGGCAGGGGCCAGTGACGGCACGCCCCAATCTGCATGTGATGCGTCAAAATCAGACCGACACGGTGTATATGTGTGGCGGCACTATCTGCGACGATGGCGGTCTTACGGGCAACTATTCCTATAGCCAAACCTCGACATTGATAGTGTACCCCACCGACAACACCCAGACGGTGACCATTTCGGGTTCGTACAATACCTACTCTTCCAGCTCTTCCATGTATGGCGAACTGATTATCTATGAGGGAGTGGGCACTAGCGGCCGTGTGTTGGGCTCGTTTTATGGTACCGATACGTTTCGCGTCACCTCGCTCGAAGGTGCTGCCACTATTCGTTTCGCTTCGTCGGGCTATAGCGACTACTATACCTCCTCGGGTTATGAGCTGACGGTGAGTTGTAGCGAGTTGGCCACCTGTAATGCACCGTATGGTGTGAACGTGAACGACATTGCCGGCTCATCGGCATTGGTGAGCTGGGATTATGGCACCTCGTCGACACCACAATATTTCACCGTGGGTGTGTACGATACCGCTTCGGGCGCCTACACCGTATATACTGTGGCCGACACAGTGCGTTCGCTACTATTGGGCGGCCTCAACCAGACTACCACCTACTTTGTCTCAGTGCGTGCCAATTGCAGCGCATATGATGTGAGCGATTCGGTGGGAGTTTATTTCACCACCAAGTGCTATGTGGGTGGCGAGATACAGATTGGCGATGGAACAGTGGGCCTCACTTCGCACCCCATCAATACCTACTATAACTATAGCATCTGCCAGGTGCTTTACAACAACACCGAGGTGGCCGCTCTTGCCGACACTATTTTTGGTATCAAGTTATATCAAACCTCTGGTCCCAATGCCACGCGCGATATCACCATCTATCTCGATACCACCAGCACCATGGCGTTGACCGGAGGTAGCGACTTTGTGGTTATGGACTCCTCAAAGATAGTCTATACAGGCACACCCACATTCCATAATGGTTGGAACGAGTTTGTATTCACCACGCCTTGGGTACGCCCCTCAACCACTAATAACATAGTGCTCACCTTCGACGACAACACTGGCAGCTATTCAAGCACCACCACCTGGCAGGGCACTGGTGACCAATCAGGCAACACGCTATATAACTATGGCGACGGCACCAACTACGATCCCACCACTCCGGGCGTCAGCATCAATACCACCACCAATCGTCCCAACGTTGTGTTTATGGCTCCTTGTGGCGATGCCAGCTGTGTGCCACCAAACGTGACGGTCGGCACCACCTCTGCCAATAGTGTCACCCTTAATTGGATGGCTGGCTTGAACGAGTTGGCCTGGACAGTGGAATACCGTCTGGCCACCGACACCGTTTGGAGTGTGGCCACTGCCAGCACCACCGCGCTGACATTCACTGTGACCGGCCTTTATGCCAACACTATTTACTACTTCCGTGTGGGTAGCCTCTGCGGCACCTCCACCGCATACAACCAAACCTATGCCCGCACTGCATGTGCTGTGATGAGCCGCAGCTCGTTGCCCTTGTCCGAGGACTTTGAGGCGTATGCCACAGGCGAAGTGCCCAATTGCTGGAGCGCCCCATTGGTTGGCTCAAGCAGCAGCGGCAACTTCCCCTCATGCTACAACTACAGCTACAATGCCCATGGCGGCGATGTCTATTTTGAGATGGAAAGCAGTGCCACTCAAGACGAAATATTCACCCTCCCAGCCATCGACACCATCGACGGTCTGGAGGTTAGTTTCTACGCTGCAGGTTATAGCTATTCGGCACCCTCCACATTCGAGATAGGGGTGTGGGAAGGCGACTCGGCCTTCGTGACGCTCGACACCATCGACCTCGACCTCTCAGGCTACTACGTATACCACCCCTACTACTACCGTATACACTATAACGGTACTGGCAACCAGATAGCCTTCCGCACCACGGGTAGCAACTATACTGTGTTTCTCGACGACTTCAGGGTCTATGTTCCCAATCCTTGTGATTCGGTAATGAATTTGGTGTTCGACACCATAGGTATGTCGCGTCTCTCGTTCTCATGGACCGACACTGCCGCACGTGGCAGCTACACGGTAAAGATTGGCACCAGCAACAACCCTGCCGCCGCGCTTTATACAGCCACCACGGTCGCCACTAGCTATACCTTCACCGGTCTCACCGGCCTTACCACCTATTATGTGTGGGTGTATGCCAACTGTGGCTCTTTGCTCAGCGAACCCATATCGGCCACTGCCACCACTCTGGGCGCCGACCCCCACTATCTGCCTTATTACAACGATTTTGAAGATTCCACCAATCTATTCTCTGTCTATCAGCGTTCGGGCTCGAATGGCTGGCATATGGGTTCTGCTGTCAACCATGGCGGCACACATTCGCTCTATGTCTCCAACGACAATGGCACCACCAATGCCTATACCAATAGCAACCAGTCTATCTCATTCGCCATGACCTATCTGCAGATACCCTATGACAGCTCTTATGCCATCAGTTACGACTGGCGCTGTCAGGGCGAGGGCAGCTACGACCTGATGCGTGTGGCACTGGTGCCCGAAGGCTACGACTTCACCTCCTCGTTCACCTCTATCAACCGCTATAGCAATACACTGCCCACAGGTTGGATAGCCCTCGACGGCGGCAAGCGCAACCTGCGCAATACCTGGCAGCACGACAACAACGCTGTGCGCCTGTCGGCCGGCAACTACTACCTCACCCTAGTGTGGATCAACGACGGGGCCATGGGCTCCAATCCTCCCGCTGCCATCGACAACATCCAGTTCTCGCTGCTCACTTGCCCTGCACCCGAAAATCTGGTGGCCACAGCCACCTCATCCAGGTCGATTAGTGCCAGCTGGGATGCCGGTGCAGCCTCTAGTTGGATTGTCGAATATGGTGTCAGTGGCTTCACTCCCGGCATGGGCACCTTTGTGGGCGTTGCTACCAACAGCGTTGCCATCACAGGCCTTGCCCCGGTCACTGCTTACGACATTTATGTACGTCCCGTATGCTCTGCTACCGACACCGGCTTCGTGGCCAGCACAACCTGCCTTACAGGGTGCGACAGCCTCATCAATGATTTCCCCTGGGTGGAAGACTTCGAAAACGGTATCGCCTGCTGGGAACAGTATCACTCCCGTGGCACCGTCGACTGGACTACCGGCAGGGGCGGCAATGCCTACGGAGGCCTCTCAGGTGCTGCCACCGGCCAGTACAATGCCCGCTTCACCTGCAACAGCTACGACGGCTACACCACCTATCTCATCACCCCCATGCTCAACATCCCCACTGAGGCCGATGTGATGATGACCTTCTACCATGCACAGCCTGCATGGGGCAGCGACCAGGACACCCTTGCCGTACTCTATCGTACCCACCCCGACTCCGCCTGGCATTATGTGGCCTCGTGGAACAACAGCATACCCACCTGGCAAATCGACACCGTCATGCTGCCCAATGCCACCGCCACCTATCAAGTGGCCTTCATGGCTCATTCGGGATTCGGCCAGGGAGTACTGCTCGACAGCATCGTAGTCTATGGTACCGAGTCCTGCACACGTCCCACCTTTGCCAACGTCAATGTTGGTCCTACCTCTATTGCTGCCACGTGGGTGGGCCCTGCCAGTAGCTACGATGTGGCTATCAAGCCCGCCAACACCAATGTATGGCCTGCCCCCACACGAGTCAGCGCTCACAGCTACACTTTCACCGGCCTTGAACCCAACACTACCTACAATTACCGTGTGCGCAGCCTGTGTAGCGACACCTCCATTTCTTATTGGACCACCAGCAACAGTGTCACTGACACCCTCACATGCTACGTCCCTGAGAATGTGGTTGTAGACGAGGCCGACTTCCAGACCGTCACGCTCTCATGGCGATCCGATGTTACCGCCCATACTGTTGCCTATGTGGTGAATGTATACAACAGCGCATTCAGCAGCCACGACACTGTCTTCAGCAATCATGTCACCATTGGCGGTATCTATCCTGGCACATCCTACAATGTCCGAGTGCAGGCCATGTGTTCGGCCACCACTTATAGCGACTGGTCAGAGGAGGTACCTTTCACCACCCCATCCTGCCAGCCGGTAACCGATATCACCGTCAGCCAAGTCACCAGCAGTTCGGCTCTGGTCCAATGGCGCCCCGCCGGCGAAGAGACGGCATGGGTGGTCAGCTATGGCTTCCATGGCTTCGACTACGGCACAGGCACCGACATCACAGTCACCTCTCCTGCCTGCACCCTCACCGACCTCATGGATGAGATGGAATACGATGTCTATGTCCGTGCTGCCTGCACCGAGGAGGTGTTGAGCGACAGCTACCGTGTCACCTTCACCACTACATCCCAGACAGGTATTGTACCCGCCGACGGCACTTTTGTCTGCCATATCCATCCCAACCCGGCCAGCCATGCAGCCACTGTCAGTGTAGATGGCGTTAGTGGGCGGCTGCTCGTCTCGTTAGTCGATATGAATGGACGTGTGGTCGCATCGCACGAGCTGTGGTGCAATGGCGATGCCGACTGCCATAAGCAGCTCTTGCTCGACGGCCTTGCACAAGGAGCCTACTATGTCCACATTGTGGCGGATAATGTAAACCTAGTACGCAAATTGGTGGTAAGGTAAACATACCTGCCATCACTCGCAAAAAACAAGAGGCTGCCCACATGGGTGGCCTCTTGTTTTTCTGAAGTAAGAATTAAGAGCTAAGAATTAAGAAGTAGGGCTGATGCCAAAAACTTCATGGTTCGTAGTTCTTAATACTTACTTTCTTTATGATTAAAAATGTACAATGTTGAGTGACAGGTTTTTATCTGTTTGTCTATCTCTTGTTCTACGATAATAAGGCGGAGAACAGATGGGGATAGCGCGTATATCAAATGGTTATCGAACAAAGTGAGGAGGGCGTCTTATGGATGTGTCTCACTTTTAGGGTATTACATTGCAAGCGTTTTTTTGGGAAGTAAGAAATAAGAGTTAAGAATTAAGTAGTAGGGCGGGAGCCCAAAACTTCTTGGTCCGAAACTCTTAGTTCTTATTTGCCTTATGAGCATTTTGACCATCCACAATTGGGACAGCTTTTGCAGCCGCTGGTGTAGATGATTTTGGCTCCGCAGTCAGGGCAGGTTTCACCCGTTTCGGTGCCGTCCTTGATATAGCGTTTTAAGGCTCGGGCCACACCGTTAGACCAGGTGGTAATGCTGTCGACATCAAAATTCAGCTTTCCAATCAAGTCCACCACATTAGGTATTGGCATGCCGTGGCGCAGGATGCCGCTGATGAGCTTGGCATAGTTCCAATATTCTTTTTTAAACATACGCGACAGTCCTTCCATCGTCACATGGTAGCCGTCTTGGTCAAGGAATTGGAAATCGTAGCGGGCGTGTTCGTCGCCTTTTTCTTTCACTCGTATTACCCAGCCTTTTTCCACCCATTTGGGCAGTACGAAGCTTTCGGCCCTACCGGTGAATATTTCATAGGGGCGGTTGTTGTACATGCCCACCACGGCTATCCAGTCTTCTTTCTCGTTTTTGAAGCGCACCACCTCTGCTTCCAGCCGCTTGGGACGTTTGGGGGCTTTGTTCTCGCCAAACTCATTGCATTTGTCGTTGGTTGACTTTGACACCAGTACGCCGTGTCGCGAACCGTCGCGATAGATGGTGCAGCCCTTGCAGCCGCTTTCCCATGCTGTCATATAGATAGTGCTTACCACTTCCTCGGTGGTTTCCTTGGGGATGTTGACGGTGACGCTTATCGAGTGGTCCACCCATTTCTGTATGGCTCCCTGCATTTTCACCTTGCTCACCCAGTCTATGTCGGCCGAGGTGGCATTGTGGTAGGGCGATTCGGCTATCAGACCATCCAGCTCCTTGTCGTCCAAATGGTCTATCTGCTCTTGGTTGTAGCCTCTCAGTTTTAGCCAGTCTACAAACTTGGGGTGCAGGACATTATATTCTTCAAAATAGTCGCCGTTTTCATCTTTCACTATTTTGTGTTTCGAGCTGTCTTTATCGTTAGGGTTTATCTTCTTGCGGCGTTTGTAGCTGACCAGAAACACTGGTTCGATGCCCGAGGTGGTCTGGGTGCAGATGCTTACCGTGCCTGTGGGGGCAATGGTTAGTAAGGCTATGTTGCGGCGGCCGCTGCGCACCATGTCGGCATAGAGCTGGGGGTCGGCCTCAGCCAGACGTTGGATGAAGGGGTTCAGTTTCTCGCGGTTGGCGTCGTACAGGGGGAAGCTGCCGCGCTCCTGTGCCATCACCACGCTCGAGCGGTAGGCACTGCAGGCCAGTGTACGGTGCACCTTTACGGCAAACTCGATTGCCTCGTCGCTGCCATAGCGCAGTCCCAAGGCTGCCAGCATGTCGCCTTCGGCGGTGATGCCCAGTCCGGTGCGACGCCCCTCAAGGCACTTCATCTTGATGTTCAGCCATAGGTTGCGTTCCACGCTCTTGATGTCGTCGCTTTCGGGGTCGCTGTCTATCTTGGCCAATATCTTGTTCACCTTCTCCAGCTCCAGGTCTATCAGGTCGTCCATCAGACGCTGCGCCTTAATGATGTGGTCCTTAAAAAGTTCAAAGTCAAATTCTGCGTCATTTGTGAAGGGGTTCTTCACGTAGCTGTATAGGTTTACCGCTATCAAACGGCAGCTGTCGTAGGGGCATAGCGGTATCTCGCCGCAGGGGTTGGTGCTCACTGTGCGGTAGCCGAAGTCGGCATAGCAGTCAGGCACGCTCTCGCGCAGTATGGTGTCCCAGAACAGCACCCCGGGTTCGGCCGAGGCCCAGGCGTTGTGGATAATCTTGTTCCATAGGGCGCGGGCGTCCACCTCTTTGCTTACCATGGGAGTGGGTGAGTCTACGGGATACTGCTGCACGAATGGCTTGCCGCTGCGCACACACTCCATAAACTCGTCGGTTATCTTCACCGACACGTTGGCGCCGGTTATCTTGCCTTGCTCTAGCTTGGCATCGATAAATTGCTCTGCGTTGGGGTGTTTGATGCTGATGCTGAGCATCAATGCGCCACGGCGGCCTCCCTGTGCCACCTCGCGGGTGGTGTTGCTGTAGCGTTCCATAAAGGGGACGATGCCGGTTGATGTCAGCGCGCTGTTCTTCACAGGGCTGCCCGAGGGGCGTATGTGCGTGAGGTCGTGCCCCACGCCGCCACGCCGCTTCATTAGCTGCACCTGTTCTTGGTCGATTTTCATTATGCCGCCATACGAGTCGCTGGCGCCGCTGTTGCCTATCACAAAACAGTTCGACAGCGACACCACTTGGAAGTCGTTGCCTATGCCCGACATGGGGCTGCCTTGTGGGATGACATATTTAAAGTCTTTCAGCAGACCGTAGATAGTTTCTTCCGACATCGGGTTGGGGTAGTTCTGCTCAATGCGGGCAAACTCCGATGCCAGGCGGTGGTGCATCATGTCGGGATTCAGCTCATATATCTTGTCTTCGTCGCGCAAGGCATATTTGTTCATCCATACATTGGCTGCCAGTTCGTCGCCGCCGAAATAGTCCACCGACGACTTCATGATTTCGTCGGGTTGGTACTGCGTGTAGCTTTTTGGCGCAAGGTGCTGGCTGTCGTCACCAAAATTTAGAAACATATCAGACTGCATAAGTGCTTTATTGTTGTATAATTGTTTATAAAATTCTGAACATTAACAAATTAGTGAGTTTGAGGATGATTTCGAAACTCAATTCTCAATACTCAATTCTCAATACCAAATAATTACCCAAATAGGGGCTTTTTATTTGAGACTGCTAAATTACACAACATTTTTCTAACCGCAGGAAACGAGTTATCAACACCCCGCACCAAAAATATCGTAACTGTCAGAACAACAAATCGAAATTAGATAAAAACCTTTTCGCTGCCATTCCTTAGCCCCTACCCCTTGCCTCAGACATCACTCCACCACCAGCCGCTGGGTGCCGGAGCCTTCTTTTGTGGTGAGGGTGACGAGGTAGGTGCCGGTGGGCAGGTCTGCCACGCTGAATGAGTATTCCTGTGCGTCCGGAGCCAGATTCTTGTGCAGCACCTCGCGCCCCATTGCGTCAGTTATTGTCATCGTGCCGCCCCCGATACCCTTGTTGAGCGCCTCGCACCGCACCACGTCTGATGCTGGATTAGACACCAGCCGAAACAGTCCGCCATCAGACTCCCCTACACCCAAAGTGCCGCTCATGAATATGTCGGTAAACGACGTGTCTTGCGTCACCACTATCGTGCGCGGATTCTCCGTCACGCTGTCGTTCCACATCTCGAAATGATTTCCGACATGCGCCACCGCCTGGATGACAGCCTCGTCGCCCTCGTAATAGCTGCCGCCTCCCGTCGCATAGCCCAGTTCATGGTCGTTAGTTTCTACCTCTACGGACAATTTTCCATTGGCTCAAACACTGCCGTGAAGCGTGTTGTGTCCTGCGTAATTGTCACTATGCGCGACGCATGGGTGTCTCCGTCCTCCTGCCAGTGCGAGAACCTATAGCCATGCTTCGGCACAGCGAGGATGCTCTGCGTTATGTTTCGCGACACACGCATGGAGGGCGGTTCGACTGTGCCCATCACCGTGTCAGCCGATGCCATTATCAGCTCCACGTAGTCTACGATTGGAAAGTACATCCCGAATATTGGAGAGTTGTATGTGTGTGGGTAGTCTCTCCACTGTCGTGTTTGCTTTATATCCCAATCCTTCAGTATCCACCACGATGGCTTTGGACACCACGATGGGTCGCTTAACAGGCTGTTGTTATATATAGTTAGAGGCTCCACAGGGTAATATACATACTCATAATACAAAGACCCGCAATATGCGGTTCCTCCGTTGTTTGACGATACGGTATGGTACATGTACTCCTCTGTATATCGCTGATTTTGGATGATGGACCAATAGTAGAAACTCATGGGCTGTAGAATTGCAATCCCCTGTACCAGCGTCGGATGGTCCACATGTTGAGGATATGGCGTTACATGTCTAGGATAATCTCCTACCCATTCGGCCAAGCGTAGGGTAGGAACATCAGTATAGCATGCCCAATAATTGAAAAACTCAGGTAACGTATCATACCACAACGAATAGTGATACTTGTTGTACTTCCACGGTATCGTATCTGTCTGTGCTGTCGCCATTGTCGACAGCATCGCGCCCATAATAAGGGTCAAAACTATTTTCTTCATGACGGATTATATTTTTTTATGGTTGATACTTATTCTTCTTCGTCTCGTTGCAACCTTTTGGTTGTATATATGCTATTTGTTTTATTTCGCAGCTTTGTTGTGGTATAGATAAAATTCTCGCTGCAAAGATTCAACTTTTTCTAATTTCTGATTTTTTTTTTGTATTGATTATAAGTGGTTGATATTTATTTTGTTGTTTTTGTTTTTTTGGCTATTGTCGGGCTACTCACACCGGCCTTGCTTCGCGCCGTAGTAGGTGTGATGCCATTCTTGTTGGATGGGGGTGATGAGGTGTGTAAGTGTTTTATAAATATGTTACTAACATTCATTATTGAGTAGTGGCAACTGCACAGTAGCTTCATGGTTCTTAGCTCTTGCTTCTCATTTGCTTTCGTTCTTCCTTCGCCCCTTGAAGCGAAGACACGACGATGGCACGACGAAGACACGAAGTGAGTGTTGTCGGCCGTTTGATATAATTATACCGAAAAAGGTGAAAAATTAGGGTGCCACTTTTTGAAAAAATAGTGACACAATGTGGCACATGATGACGATGACGATGACAATGGGGATGGATGCAGGTATCGCCCCTTGGGGGGGCAAACTAGAACGGCTATGTTGGCAACCCACTGTTTATTATTGCAAATAATGCTAAGAAACAGCTGTTTGTAAAAGTATGGTATATCCCTTTTTGAAGGAAAGTGACTTGTAAAACTATATAGTATGTTAGAAATGCAATAAATGAGGCCATGTTGCGTTATCTAAGATAGAGGGTAAGGAAAGTGGCGCATGATGTTGATTGATTGTTAAACCGTTAAAAAAACTGGAACCTTATGAAAGATATTTTGCCTGTAGACGGTAGGTTTGAGATGGTGGAATTGCCTTATGGTAGTGGTGCATTAGGTGTCGTTAGTGCCGAAACGCTCGGATTTCACTATGGCAAGCACCTGAAGGCGTATGTGGACAACCTGAACAAATTGTTGCCCGGCAGCGGCTTGGAGAATATGCCCATCAGCGAGGTGGTTAGAAAGGCTGGGGGCGGTTTGTATAATAATGCCGGGCAGGTGTTGAACCATGTGATGTATTTTGAACAGTTCGGGATGGCTAACCATGAGCCATCGGGAGAGCTGTTAGGAATGATTGAACGCGACTTCGGCTCGTTTGGAGCATTCCAAAAAGAGTTTGAGCAGAAGGGTGCAACACTGTTTGGCTCAGGCTGGGTGTGGCTGTCGCTGAATGGCGAAGGCCGTTTGGTGATTACGCAGGAGGCCAATGCGGGCAACCCCGTGAGGAGCGGGTTGTTGCCTTTGCTCACTTTTGATGTGTGGGAACATGCCTATTATCTCGACTATCAGAACCGACGTGCCGATTATCTGGCTGCCTTGTGGCAGATTGTCGACTGGCAGGTGGTGGAGTCGAGAATGGGTATTGATTAAGTGTTTGGCAAAGGGCGTCGCCGCTGTCAGGGGGCTGATTGTAGTCGGTATCTCTGTTTCGATATTGATAGCCTTGTAGTATGGCTATATCTTGGCTGTGGTGGCACGACGGAGTTCGAAATCGCGACCTAGGTATTTTTCGCGCACGTCGGGGTCGGCGGCCATCTCTTCGGGGGTGCCGTGGTGCAGCACACGGCCTTCGTAGAGGAGGTAGGCACGGTCGGTGATGCTGAGGGTTTCGTGGACGTTGTGGTCGGTGATGAGGATGCCGATGTTGCGGTCTTTGAGGTGAGCCACAATGTCCTGTATGTCTTGCACCGCTATGGGGTCGACGCCGGCGAAGGGCTCGTCGAGGAGAAGGAATTTGGGGTCGTTGGCCAAGGCGCGGGCAATCTCGGTGCGCCGACGTTCGCCACCGGAGAGCTGCATGCCCTTGCTGGTGCGGATGTGGTCGAGGCCGAACTCGGAGATGAGCGACTCGAGTTTTTCAACTCGTTGGGAGGGGTCGAGGTCGCGGCGGAATTCAAGGATGGACATGATGTTGTCTTCGACCGACATCTGCCGAAATACAGAGGCCTCCTGTGCAAGGTAGCCTACGCCTAGCTGCGCACGGCGATACATGGGGAGCGTGGTGAGCTCGGTGTCGTCGAGATAGACACGCCCTGAGAAGGGTTTGATGATGCCGACGATCATGTAGAAGGTGGTAGTCTTGCCGGCACCGTTGGGCCCGAGGAGCCCTACAATTTCACCTTGGCTCACTTCTACACTGACCTCATTGACTACGGTGCGTGAGCGGTATTTTTTTACTACGTTTTCTGTTCTTAGTAACATGGTTGTTGCGGGTTGAGGATTGAGTGTTGGATTTTGTTGAGGTAAGAACTACGAATCTTTTGGCTTTCGCCCTACTTCTTACTTCTTAACTCTTAGTTCTTACTTCTTTATATGATTCCTTCGCGTAGGATGTCGTGCAGGTGCAGCACGCCTAGATAGTGGTGGGCGTTGTCGACTACGATGAGCTGGGTGATGCTGTGTGTGCGCATCAGGTGGAGGGCATTCACGGCATATTCGGTGTCGATGATGCACTTGGGATTGGTGCTCATGATGTCGGCGGCACAGAGGTGGTCGAACGACTGGTTTGACTTAATCATACGGCGAAGGTCACCATCGGTGATGATGCCTTTGATGAGTTGGTTTTCTACCACCACGGCACAGCCGAGGCGCCGGGAGGACATCTCGAGGATGGTGTCGCGTATGGGGGTGGAGGGTGCGACGAGGGGGCGCTCGTTTTGAGGGTATAGGTCGCACACGCGCAGGTAGAGCTGTTTGCCAAGGGCACCGCCAGGATGAAATCGGGCAAAGTCGCGGGCGGTAAAGTTGCGACATTCGATGAGAGCCACTGCCAGGGCGTCGCCCATGACTAGTTGTGCGGTGGTGCTGGCTGTGGGGGCAAGGTTGTTGGGGCATGCCTCGTGTTCGACGGTGGTGTCAAGGACTATGTCGGCCTGCTGGGCAAGAAATGAGTTGGTGTTGCCCACAATGGCGATGAGGGTGTTGCCAAAGTGTTTGATTAGGGGAATGAGGACTTTGATTTCGGGAGTGTTGCCACTATTGGAGAGGCAGATGACGACATCGGAGGGCTGTATCATGCCTAGGTCGCCGTGTATGGCATCGGCGGCGTGCATGAAGAGGGCAGGGGTGCCGGTGCTGTTGAGGGTGGAGACTATCTTGGTGGCGATGTTGGCACTTTTGCCAATGCCGGTAACAACTACCCTTCCAGAGGCCGAAAAAATGGTTTCTACAGCATCAGAAAAGCTATTATTGATGCGTTTTTCTAGATTTTCGATAGCTTTTTTTTCGTCTGCAATAACTTGTAATGCAATGTTTTGAATATCTTGCTTGGACTTTTGTGCCACTTTTTTTCTGATAATTAAAGAATTTTTACTAACTTTGGACTGCAAAATTACATGTTTTTTTTGAATTATGATGGATTTGCACGCAAAGTTAAAAGAAATATTTGGCTTCGACAGTTTCAAGGGCGACCAAGAGGCTATCATACAGAGTCTTTTGGAGGGTCATGATACTTTTGTGATTATGCCTACTGGTGGTGGGAAGTCGCTTTGCTACCAGTTGCCTGCGATGCTCTGCAAGGGCACTGCCATCGTTGTTTCGCCGCTGATAGCGTTGATGAAAAATCAGGTGGACGCGGTGAGGTACACTTCGGGGCAGGATTTTGTTGCACATTTTTTAAACTCGTCGCTGTCGAAGGCACAGGCCAAGGAGGTGAAGGACGACCTGCTGGAGGGAGGCACCAAGCTGCTATATGTGGCACCCGAGACGCTCAGCAAGGAGGAAACAATTGAATTCCTGCAGCAGTTGGACATATCGTTTTTTGCTATTGATGAGGCACACTGTATATCGGAGTGGGGCCACGATTTCCGCCCTGAGTACCGGCGTCTGCGCGATGCGATAGACTTGATCAATAATAAGGCTCCGATACTGACCCTCACCGCCTCGGCAACGCCCAAGGTGAGGCAGGATATTATAAAGAATTTGAGGATGGAGAATGCTGCGGTGTTTGTGTCGTCGTTCAATAGGCCTAACTTATATTACGAGGTGCGCCCCAAACCCAGCGAGCCGAAAGCCCTGCATAAGGAGATTATTAAATTTATACGTGAGAACGAGGGCAAGAGCGGCATCATCTACTGTCTGACACGTAAGAGGGTGGAGGAGCTGGCGGAGCTGCTGGTGCTGAATGGTATCAAGGCGCTGCCTTACCATGCCGGATTGGAGAATAAGGTGAGGGCAGAGAATCAGGACAAGTTTCTGATGGAGGAGGTTGATGTGATTGTGGCCACGATAGCTTTCGGCATGGGCATAGACAAGCCTGATGTGCGTTTTGTGATACACCACGACATACCGAAGAGTTTGGAAGGCTATTATCAAGAGACAGGACGCGCGGGACGCGACGGCGGAGAGGGCAAGTGCGTGGCTTTCTATTCGGAACATGATGTGGAACGGCTATATAAATTTTTTACCGACAAGAATATTACTGAGCAGGAGTTGGCCAACCAGCTGGTGCAAGAGGTGGTGAGCTATGCCGAGTCGTCGGTGTGTAGAAGGCTCAACCTGCTGCGCTATTTCGGCGAAGATTATAAGCAGGAGAACTGCGGCTGTTGCGACAATTGTCTGCATCCCAAGCCCCGTGTTCCTGCCAAGGAGGAGATGCAATATGCCCTGGAGACGGTGCTGGCCACCAAGCAGGCTTTTAAGGCACAGGATATAGTGGATGTGATGCTGGGAAAGAAAAACAGCCACACTAAAGTGTACCGGCAGGACGAGCTGGAGCAGTGGGGGCAGGGCACGGACCACGACGCGTTGTTCTGGAAGGCGGTGCTGCGGCAGGCTTTGATTGAGAAGCTGCTGGTGAAGGAGGTCGAAATGTTCGGTGTGCTGAAGCTGACACCTGCAGGACACAAGTTTATCAAGAAACCTTACGACATCATGGTGGCATGCGACCACGACTATAGCGGCAGCGGCAGTGTTGACGACGACGACATTGAGGCGCAGGGCGGTGGCGGAGCCGCGGCTGGCGACGAGGAGCTGTATGCACAGCTCAAAAGCCTCCTAAGGTCGATTGCCCAGCATGAGAAGTTGCCACTACATGTCATCTTCGAAGACCGTTCAATAAAAGATATGACTATCCAGTACCCCTGCACGGTGGAGGAGTTGAGCCGCTGCACGGGTGTGGGCATTGCCAAGGCTCAGAAGTATGGTGCCCCGTTTGTGGATTTGATTAAGTCGTATGTTGAGGAAAACGAAATAGAGCGTCCGCAGGATATTGTTGTGCACAGTGCGGCACGGCGTTCGGAGCATAAGATTTACATCATTCAAGCTATTGACAGGCGCAAGTCGCTCGAAGATATAGCTCGTGGCAAGGGTATGACTATGGACGAGCTTATGACGGAGATGGAACGCATCATCTCCTCCGGCACCAAGCTCAATATTGACTACTATATCGATGAGAATATTGAGACGGAGCATCAAGAGGTGCTGATGGACTATTGGCGTGAGTCGGAAAGCGGCGACCTGCAGGAGGCTTACGACGAGTTTGAAGACGACGAGGACTATACCGAGGAGGAGATCCGCTTGATGCGTATTAAATTTCTCTCGGACTACGGGCACTAAATGAAATACATTCATTGTTGTGTAATTGCGTTAGTTGCCCAGTTTCTCATTTACGCGTTAACGTATTAAATATATGATAGCAATAGGATTGAAAGGTCATCTGGAGCAGACAGTCACTGAAGAGGTGACTGCCGACCGCATTGGCAGTGGGCTGGTGAAAGTGTTTGCCACCCCGATGATGATAGCCTTAATAGAGCAGACTTGCAACGAGAGTGTCGTCCCCTATTTAGAGCCAGGGCAGGGCACCGTGGGCACACATGTGGATGTGTCGCATTGTGCCGCTACGCCTGTGGGCATGCGGGTGTGGTGCGATAGTGAGCTGGTGGAGGTAGACCGTCGTAGATTGGTGTTTGCCGTAAAGGCATACGACGAATGTGGGTTGATTGGCGAAGGCAGGCATGAACGTTTCATTATCGATAGCACCAAATTCCAGGCAAAGATTGATGCCAAAGCGAAATAATTCGCATGATAGACAAAGGGTTGTTTAAATCATCGCTTGCCCGCTATCTGGCTATAGCGGGGGTGTATTTGGTATGCCTTGTTGTGTTGAAGGTGGTGGAGTTTTTTGCGTTGGAGGGAAGTGCGCTAGGCAGTGGGAAGATACTGGTGAATGCCATAGTGGTGAATCTAATAGTGGCATCATGGACGGTGCTGGGCATTGGGGTGCTGTATTGGCTGATACAGCTGCTGTCGCAAAAGGCCGCCCGTGTGGTGTCAGCCGTGCTGTACGCTTTGCTGATGCTCGCCGAGGTGGGCCTGACCCTATATGTAGCACATAATGGCTATCTGCTGGGCTGTGAGCTGGTGGCGCGTCCTGTGGGCGAGACGTTGATGGCTATCGAAGGAGCTATGGGCATTGTGAAGCCCATATTGTTGATATTACTATTGATAGGAGGTTTTACGGCTGTCGGTCTATGGCGTGCCAAGCATCCCTCGCGTGGCGCATGGGCGGTGGCAGTTGTGGCGGGGGTGATGATACTGTTCTCGCTCATCTTCAAGATGTCGCATCTGATAGAGGAAGGGTACGACCACTATATCCTGAACAAAACCCACTATCTGATAGCCGACTGCCGTGAATATTACCATAGGTCGCGACTCCACCAAAGGGAGGGGAGTGAGTTGACCGAATACAACGAAGCCTGGGTGCACGACCTCAATGCCACTCATCCCGAATGGGGCATCCCGCCCGACCCACACTATCCTTTGGAGCGCGCCACCTCTGCCGACACTTTCCTCTCGTCCTATTTCGCTAGCGGGGAAACTGGAGTGGCAGCTCCCAATATCGTCATCATTCTGGTGGAATCGTTGGGAGCGGAAATTATGGGCACAGGAGCTATGCCCTTTGTCGACTCGTTGGCTGCAACAGGGCTGTATTGGTGCAACTGCCTCTCCGCCACCACACGAAGTTATGGTGCCATTCCCGCCATCACTGGCTCCGTGGGAGGACCCAAGTGCTTTCAATTTGGCTTGATGCCCAACCACAACAGCCTCTTTGCGCTGCTGAAAAAGGCAGGGTACAGCACTCGAGCCTATTATGCTGGCGACTTCAACTTTGACTGTATATACGAGTACCTGACCGCCCAAAGCATCGATTACCTTTCGCCGATGTTCGAGGAGTTTGTCGCAGCGCCGACTGATAATGCTGCTGGCAACTGGGGCTATGCCAACGACACGCTTTTCGTCCGTACGCTGAAGGATTTGGAGCAGTATTCGCAACGGAAGCCTTGTGCCCCCCATATCTCGCTTGTCACCACCCTGTCGATGCACGAAGAGTTAAAGCTGACTAACAAGTCAAGGCAAAAGCAATATGAACGACGTGCTGGTCGGCTGTCCAGGAATCGGGCAGACGACTATCTGGCAGCTCTTTTCCCCTCATGCCTGTTCACGGACGACTGTCTACGTGACTTCATTCACAGCTATATCCGTCTGCCTGGATATGAGAACACCCTCTTCGTCGTCACTGGCGACCACGCCACCGGCCGTCAAAAAGGCGACAAACTCTCCTTCCACCATGTGCCCCTCATTCTATGGTCGCCACTTGTTAGGCAACCAGCCACCTTCACTCATGTTGTCACCCACAACGATGTGGCCCCCGCGCTCTACAGCCTCCTCACTACAAAGTTCCGTCTGCCTGCCCATCCCACTGTGCACTGGCTTGGCGATGGTCTTGGCCCCACGCCCAAGACACTGCTTGTTGTCAACTATCATCATATGATACACGATATTGTGTTCCATAACCACTATTATCAGTCAGCCAGCCAATTCGCGCCAGAGAGGCTCTATTCCTTCGGCAATGACCTGTTGCTGCACCCCTGCTCAGATACCGCCATACTCGACACTTGTAGGCGGCAGCTGCAGTTGATGCGCTATCTTTATTCCTACACCTACCTAACAAACCACCTTACAGCACATCCAACCACTTCCCGACCATTATTCATAACCTCAGATATTTTCACTGCGCCTGACGTGGTATATGTCGGTCCCGACGCTTCTTCTCCGCAGCCTTGTTATAGATATACAATACTCCCCACCAAGCGATTTAGAAGCAAACCCGAGTACCGATATGTGAGCATTACGCTCGATGCCGACGCCACCGTGCCCGAAGGACTGTTGCCCGAACAGTACCCCGACCTGTTCATCTACTGCGTGGGCGACAGCAAGCAACACTATGGCGAGCCCCTATACAAACTATTCAGCGAAGAAACACATGTGAGTGTCACCAAGGAGTTTCCTCTAGGTGAAAAAGGTATCAACGAGCTCAGAATTGAGCTACAAGCACCCTATTCAAAAGACAACTGGTTGGCAGGATGCCGCATCGCCCTGTCAAACATCCAAATAACCCTGAAATATGGCAAATAGTAGAACCCTTTACTCTTTACTCGTTATCACCATGTTGACGATAAGTGGATGTGCCAGACCCACCGACTCCTATCGCCCCTTCTCTCAATATCCCAACTCCAAGATATGGGCACATGGGGCATCAAGCGTTGCATCGGGTCGTTACGCCGAGGCGCGGTTTGAAGGAATCGAGGTTGACCTTAACTATTCAGAACATCAAGACCTATTATTTATGGGGCACGAACTGTATGACACCATCCAAGGGCTCACCTTCGATGCGTGGCTCGACTCGCTCAACCATCCCGATAGCAACTACTATTGGCTTGATATGAAAAACCTCACACCAGCCAACGCTCCGCTAATAAGTCACCGAATATGTCTTGCCGCCCGTCAGCACCATATCCTGCGGCGAGTTATGGTAGAGAGTCAGGATCCCCTAGCCCTGCAGACCGTCAAAGATTCGGGACTAAGGGTTATCCTTTGGGTTGAGAACAACTGGTGGACTGGTCGGTCTGACGAGGATTGGGCCGAAACTCTTCGTCAACAAATCAACGCATTGCACCCCGATGCCCTCAGTGGCGACTACCACATGTTTCCACTCTTGCCCAACACCTTTCCTAAGGAAAATATTCATATTTGGGACACTCCGCGCGAATATAACGATACCAATGTGGCGCATAGCCGCCTCATTGCACGGCATCCCTCTGTAAGGGTGGTGTTGGTGGATTACCCAGAACCGATTGAAATCGAGTAATATGTTTAGATTTTTATTGCCTCCTCTGCTCTTAATTCTGCTGACTAGCTGCGCTATAGACCCACCCGCACCTTATGGTCCCTGTCCCTCCGATGCACAACTCCGTTGGCAACAGATGGAGATGAATATGTTCTGTCATTTCGGTCCCAACACTTTTTCAGGCCTCGAATGGGGCGAGGGCACCGAAACGGAGGATATCTTCAACCCCACCGCACTCGACTGCAACCAGTGGGCTGCAGTGTCCAAGGCGGCAGGGATGAAAGGCATCATTATTACTGCCAAGCACCACGACGGTTTCTGCCTTTGGCCCAATCCTGCCAGCAACCATACTGTGAGAGAGAGCAACTGGTGTGAGGGCAATGGCGATGTGTTGCGCCAACTGTCGGATGCCTGCCAGAGGGCCGGACTGAAATTTGGAGTCTACATCTCCCCATGGGATAGAAACGCCCCCACATACGGCACCCCTGAGTATAACGAGACTTTTCGACGCACACTGGAGAGCGCCCTCACAGGCTATGGCGAGATATTCGAACAATGGTTTGACGGGGCCAACGGCGAAGGTCCTAACGGCCGCCGACAAGAGTATGATTGGACCTTGTTCAACAACACCGTCGCCCGTCTACAGCCCCATGCGGTAGTGTTCAGCGATGTGGGCCCCGGCTGCCGGTGGGTGGGCAATGAGGAAGGACGTAGCGGCGAAACCTGCTGGTCGCGCCTCAACATCCTGGGTTTTGAGCCTGGGAAGGCTCCTGCAGCCGAACTGCTCAACCAAGGCGAGCCCGATGGAGACGTTTGGCTCCCGGTGGAGAGCGACGTGTCTATCCGCCCCGGCTGGTTCTATCATGCCGACCAGCAGCCTAAGACCCTGCAGCAGCTGCTAGAAATATACTATACCAGTGTGGGACGCAATTCGCTATTGCTTCTCAATGTGCCGCCCGACACGCGGGGACTGATTGCCCCAACCGATTCGCTGCGGTTGATGGAGCTGCGTGCAGCACTCGACAGCATTTTCGCACACGATTTGGCCGCCGATGCCCATGTGGAAGCGTCCAACAGCCGAGGTGCCAACTATGGCGCTGCCAATGTCATCGACACCCATTATCATCGCTATTGGGCTGTGGCGGACAGCTGTCTCTCACCTTCTATAACACTCACTTTCAACCATCCTGTCACCTTTAACCGCATCATGCTTCAGGAGTATATCCCACTAGGCCAGCGTGTGGCACAGTTCGAAGTGGATGTGCTGTTGGACAATCACTGGCAGCTCCTCGCCCATGCCACCACCATAGGCTACAAGCGCCTGCTACTCACCCCCATCACCACCACTACGGCACTGCGTGTGCGTTTTACACACAGTCTTGCCTGTCCCGTTATTAATCGCATCGCTCTATATCAAGACAACATACTTCAATGAACCGTCAACTCATAGGCCATTTGGCCAGCTTTGGAGCCTACGCTATCTTTGGCCTCAATATAGTCTTCTGCAAAGACATCGCCAACCAGGGCCAGCTCTCACCCCTCTTCCTATTCACTCTTCGAGCCTTCTGTGCAGGCATTCTCTTCTGGCTGCTAGGACTCTTCACTCGCCATGAGCGAGTGCCCTTTGCCGACCTTATGCGCATGGCGGGTGCTGCCATGCTGGGGTTGGTCATCCCTCAGATGACTTTCCTTACAGCCATCACCATGACGGCCCCTATCGACCTCTCGGTGGTGCAGTCGATGACACCCATCATGACCATGTTTGTTGCCGCCATATTCCTCAAAGAGCCAATCACCTGGAAGAAGGCAGGCGGTGTGGCACTTAGCTTTGCTGGTGTGCTATGGCTTATATTCCAATCCACCCATGCTTCGGGCCCTGTCCAGTCAAGGCCCCTGGGCATCTTCCTCATCATCACCAACGCACTCTGTTTTGCCCTATACCTAGGCATCTGCCGTCCCGTGATACAGCGCTACAGCGTGGTGACACTGATGAAGTGGATGTTTCTCTTTGCCTTCGTGGTGTCGCTGCCATTCTCTGCCCGACAAATTGTGGGTCTCGACCCTGCCACTGTGCCGTCAAAAGTGTGGTGGGAGGTGGCCTATTTGGTAGTTTTTGCCACCTTTATTGCCTATTTCCTCATTCCCATTGGACAGCAGCGCATCCGTCCCACACTGGTGAGCATGTATGGCTATCTGCAACCCATCATCGCCTCCGCTGTTGGCATTGCCGTCGGCATGGATCACCTCACATGGATGAAACTACTGGCAGCAATAGCTGTCTTTGCCGGTGTGGCGATAGTCAACCGTAGCCGTGCCCGCACACAATAGCACCTCATCACCAATAAAAGCCATGCTCACACACACCCAAAAAATGAAATATTTTAGCTCCAAATGCTCATTATACAACCAAATATAGAACTCTTTCAACAAATAAATATTATTGATAATCAGTGAATGACATTTTTTTTGTAAAAAAATATTTGCCAATTCAAAAAAAGGTTGTACTTTTGCACCCGCTTTCGAGAGAGAAGCAAGGGGTATTAGCTCAGGTGGCTAGAGCGTTTGACTGGCAGTCAAAAGGTCATCGGTTCGACTCCGATATACTCCACCAGAAAGGGTCGCTTAGCACGACCCTTTTTTACATAAATTAGGGGTATTAGCTCATTTGGTAGAGCGTTAGGTTCGCAATCTAAAGGTAACGGGTTCGACTCCCGTATACTCCACCAAATATATGAGTATTGAGAATTGAGAATTGTGAACTGTCACACCGTGACATCCAATTCTCAATTCTCAATTCTTAACGCTCACTTTATGAAAATAGCACTCTTAGGATACGGAAAGATGGGTAAGGCTATTGAGCCACTAGCCCAAGAACGTGGACACGAAGTGGTGGCCACCATCGATGATGAAGACGATTGGATGGAGAAATTGGACGACCTGCGCAGCTGCGATGTGGCCATCGAGTTCTCCACCCCTGCCACTGTGGTAGGCAATATTATGCGCTGTTTCGACATGGGGCTGCCCATTGTAGTGGGCACCACTGGTTGGTACGACCAGCTCGAGAGCGTAGTCCACGACTGTCGGCAGCGTGGACAGGCACTGTTTGTCGCCTCTAACTTCAGCATCGGAATGAACATAATGTTCGAACTCAACCGACGTCTTGCACAGCTGATGAACGGATATGAGGACTATGAAGTGAGTGTCGCCGAAACTCACCATATCCATAAGCTCGATGCCCCAAGCGGCACCGCCATCACCTTGGCCAACGACATCATCGACCAACTGGACCGCAAAGATGAGTGGCAGCTTCGCAAAACCGTCACCCCACAGGGCACCAATGAGCCCCACGGTCGTCTGAAGAAGGACATCCTCCCCATTACCGCTATCCGCGAGGGCGAGGTGCCAGGCATCCACGAGGTTACCTACGACAGCCCTATTGACACCATCACCTTGCGCCACTCCGCCAAGAGTCGCAAAGGTCTCGCTCTCGGTGCCTTGTTGGCTGCCGAGTATCTCCAAGGCAAACAGGGTTACTATACCATGAAAAATCTCTTAGCCAAGCAATAACGACGACACATTATAGTTTCTTCACTCTACTTATTAGTCTTAAATAAACACGTGCCGTGGGCAAACGCAAGTCTCAGCTACCGTTCTACCTACTGTTTTCTCTAGTGCTGCTGGCAGCTATGCTGGGCTGCTCCATGCTAGGTGCGGTCCGTTTCGACTGGCATGAGATGTGGCAGTCGCCCATATTCCTCAATCTTCGCCTGCCGCGCATAGTGCTTTCGGTGCTTGTGGGGGCAGCCCTCTCTGTCTGTGGTGCCGCCTATCAATCCATCTTCCGCAACCCACTCACCGACCCCTATGTCTTAGGAATCTCGTCAGGTGCATCACTTGGTGCTGCCATCGCCATATTGCTGGGTCTTGAAGCCTACCTGCTGGGCATTGGCGCCTGCGCTCTGCTGGCGGGATTGCTCACCATCGTAGTCGTCTATCGCATCGCCTCCATCGGCAACCGTATGCACACCACCACCCTCTTGCTCACCGGTGTATGTCTCACCTTTCTCTTCTCTGCCCTCATCTCCTTCCTCATGGTGCTCCATCATGACAAGATGGATAACATCATCTTTTGGACCATGGGCAGTTTTGCCTCTGCCACATGGCCCGATGTGGCCATTGTGGCACCTGTCGTTGTGGTAGGTATATGTGTGGTGCTCTTTTACTGCCGCGACCTCAATCTCCTGCTGGCAGGCAGCGAGACGGCCAAAAGTCTCGGTGTTGAGGTGGAGCGAGTCAAAAAAGTGCTGTTGCTAGTCACCACCCTCATGGTTGCCTTTTGTGTGGCCACCTGTGGCGTGATAGGCTTTGTCGGCCTAGTGGTGCCCCACTGCATCCGTCTGGTTTGCGGCCCCGACAATCGTCGCATTGTCCCCTATGCCATAATCTTTGGCGGGCTTTTCCTGCTGTTGTGCGACACCCTTTCGCGCACCGTCCTAGCCCCTGCCGAGCTGCCTGTGGGCAGCCTTACAGCCCTTGTCGGCGCACCCCTCTTCATCCACCTCCTCTACCGCAACAAAAAGTCCTACTGATTCTCAATGATAGCCCTCCAAAACCTCTCCTGCAGCTTTGGCGACAAGGTCATCCTGTCGCATCTCGATGTCCGCCTCGACGATGGCGGCTTCTACGCCGTGATGGGGGCAAACGGCAGTGGCAAAACCACCCTGCTGCGGCTAGTGGCAGGACTGCTCACCCCTCAGGAGGGCGCGGTGATGCTCGATGGCACCAACGTCCTCCACTATACTGCCCGCCAATTGGCACAACGCATGGCCTTCGTACGCCAGCATCCTCACACCGATTTCGAGTTCTCCGCCTTCGAGACCGTCCTCATGGGCCGCAACCCCTACCAGCATCGCCTGCAGAACGAGTCAGAGGCCGACTGGCAGATAGTGGAGCAAAGCCTTCGGCTCACCAACACCTGGCACCTCCGTTTCTCAAAGCCCAACCAAATGAGCGGTGGCGAGCTGCAACGCGTCATCATAGCCCGCGCCCTAGCGCAGCAGACCCCCATACTGCTGCTCGACGAACCCCTCTCCAACCTCGACATCGCTCACCAGTTCGAGATTCTCGACCTCTTGCGTCGCATCAACCGTGAGCAGCACAAAACCATCCTCCTCGTCATCCACGACCTCAACATGGCATGGCAATACTGCGACCGCCTGCTCCTCCTCCACCAAGGCGGCATCCTCTATCAGGGTCCCACACACCAGGGCCTCACGCCCCACAATATTGCCACCGTCTTCCACGTCCAAGCCACCCTCACGGGCGACAACATCCAACTCAGCCCTATTCATTCGTCATGAACTAATGCATGAAGCGCATATTGTTATGTATAGTATCATGCCTAGCCTGCTTGTCGGCTCTTGCCACGGGACAGGAAAGTGATGTACTCTACTATCGCGGACAGCGGTGGTGGCTCCTGGCCAGGCCAGCCGATGCCGATTCTTCCTTGTCCGCCGCACTGGCCAAAAACCTACCCGGCGACAGGTGCAAGTCGACAGCCAACTGGGGTGGATATGTCGGTTATTGGAGTATTCGTGACTCTATGCTTGTGATTGACAGCATCAAGGTGGAGCAGTTAAAAGATGGCGAATGTGTAGACACCACTCTGCCCAACTCCTTCATCAAGCAGGTTTTCAAAGCCTACGAAGAGAGAGGGACGGTCGTGGCACGCTGGTACTCAGGCACCTTACGACTAGCAAGCGGGAAGATGCTCCGATATGAAAATGACGGTTGGAACCGCAACTATGAGACCGAAATGGTATTGACTATTCAGAACGGGATAATTGTCGACAGTGTGGAGTATCACAATAGGATAGCCTGTGAAGGATTCGACTTCGAGAGCCTCTCAATGCAGGGCTGGGACAGTCTCCAACAGGAGCTCCGTCCAATACTCAAGAAATATCCCCAGCTACAGGACAAAGAGCGTATATTCTTCATGGTTTCTGACTTCTCTGTCGACCCTCAAGGCAACCTGAATGACATAGCCAAGGTCATCTGCCATGCACAATTGGATGAAAAACTAGAACAACAAATAGCACTAGAGTTCAAACACTACCTGATGAGTATCCACCCGTGGAAAGTTCTATACATCAATGGAGAATACAGCATTCCCCAGCGAGCCTGGTCCATCCCGATAAGGATAATTCCCAAATAAGGCAAACGGAGAATATCACATCGGAAAAAAAAACGTCCCAGTTTTTGGCATAATAGAAGAGCCTATCTATTGTTCAGACTTTTCAGGAGACTTCTATTAACTAAAGTTTGACAAGTCATTTTTTTCTTCAAAAAGTGATACGTGCATTCATCCCTATTGTCATTGTCATCGTCATCATGTCCCACTTTTATACTTCGAGACGTTGCTTTGTGTCGGCAAAAAAAGCAGTGGATTTCTTTTCTCTCGCATTGTACAGCGATGTGCCACTTTTTTATTTCTAAAAGTGGCACCCTAATTTTTGGCCTTTTTCGGTATAATTATATCAGACGGACGATAGCACTCACTCCAGTCACACGCACCATACCTTCGTCAAGCCTTCGTCGTGCCTTCGTTTCCGGCGACGAAGACAGGGCGAAGGCAGGAACAAGTCAGACAGCCTCCACCACTAAACAACCCGACTAAGGACCGGGAATGGGGGAAACAAAAAGTGTATGGCTAAGTCGACTCGGAATGCAGGGCTAATTTTGCTTGTCAAACATTAGTTATTTTATTCGCTCTAGTATAAAGTATGACTGATTTTTGCCAACATGTCCCAATGTCGCGTCTCTCGTATATTTGCATCGTGAAATTATGACAATAGTTCGGAAATAAAATTTTAACAAATCAAGCGGCGCAAGCCGCAATATCATATAGTTCTTTGAAAATTTTGGCATTTAAGGACATGTTAGGTCTGAGACCAGACATGGCAAA
>JAFRRK010000071.1 GCA_017428115.1 Bacteroidales bacterium
CACCCATAATTGTTGGTGTTATTTGTTTTCTAGTCAATTGCAAAGATACGAACAATTATGAAAACAGGCGACGGATTGCTCTGAAAGTTATCAACAATCTGTCGCTTAATTTAATAACATCGCGCTTGCGGAATTAAGGTTCTAGTTTATTTTTTGCTGTAATTAATATGTGGATTTATGGTGATGATTGGCTTTATGAGGATTGTGCGTGTTGCGTTTATTTGATTGATATTTACTTTTTTGTTGGTGGATTAACTTGTCTTTTTGTGTGAGGTCTGATTGTTATTTATTATTTATTTAAAAAAAATGTGTATTTTTGCACATTAATAATTATTAAAAATCAATTCATATGGAAAAGAATCAGACTAAGTTGCCTAATGGCAAGAGTAAGTATAAGTGGCATTATTGTTCGTTGGGCGGTACAAAGCGTGTATGCATTACTTGTGGTGAGGATTTGGCTCATTTAGCCGAGTTGGACCAAAAGTTATGGACTGTGCTGAGTTGTCCGGTCAAAGGTCTTGAATTAGATGAGAGAACCCTTGATTTAATTGACTATGATCGTGATGGAAAAATACGTGCTGACGAGGTTATCACTGCTGCTGAGTGGTTATGCTCTGTGGTTAAGGATAAGGATATGATCCTTAAAGGGCGTGACTATATTGATTTGTCAGACTTTAATACAGAAAATGAGGAAGGCGCGCAGTTGAGGGATTGTGCGGAGCAGGTGCTTAAGATTATGGGATTGGAGAAGACCACTATTTCTCTCCCCGAGTTAAATGAGTTTCTTGAGCATTATGACGAGGATTGTGCTAAAGAACTGGAGACAACGCTGGAAAACCTTTCTGTGAGTGTTTCTCCCTATGGTGCAAAGAGCGATGATGCAGTTGCTGCTGTCGATGCCATACGGGATAAGGTGGCAGACTATTTCCTACGTTGTAAGTTCATCCAGTTCCATGACGATTGTGCTGAAGCTTTAGATGTCTCGGTTGAGAAGGTTGCTGAGATTAGCGAAAAGAATCTTGCTACTAGTATAGAAGAAATCTCTAAATATCCTCTATGCAAACCCAATCCCAATGCTTTGTTGCCCATTAAGGATGGAATCAATCCTGCTTGGCAGAGCCAGTTTGCAAAGGTGAAAGAGCTGGTGTTAGATGTTGACTATCCTGGCAAAGACTCTTTAACTGAAGAGGAGTGGAATGCTGTGGTGGCTAAGATTGATGCATATGTTGCGGCTAAGGATGAAGAGACCAAGAACATCAACGACAATCAGGAAGAAAAGCTGACCAATGAGCATGATGCCATTAAACCCTTGGAGCGTTTGCTACACCTGTATCGTGATTTCTTCACCTTGTTGCGCAACTATGTGGCTATGGTTGACTTTTACGATAAAAATATCGCTGCTACTTTCCAGGCCGGTAAACTGTATGTTGATTCGCGCTGTCTTAATCTATGCTTGAAGGTAGGACCTGAGGTGGCGAAACATCTCGACAACTCTGCACTTAGTGACATGTTCTTGATCTATTGTAAGTGTACCTCTCGAGTTAAGAACGAGACAATGAATATTGTGGCAGTACTCACTTCGGGAGACATTAACAATATCCGTGTGGGTAAGAATGCTGTGTTTTACGACAACAGCGGTCAGGATTGGGATGCCGTCATTACCCATATCAAAGAGAACCCTATTAGTGTGCGCGAGGCGTTCTGGTCGCCTTATAGAAAGTTTGGCAATTGGTGTAAAGAGAAATTTACCAAATCGGCAGAAGAGAAGGAGGCCAACGCTTTCGAGAACCTTACTGCCAAGGCCGATGCCACCACTTCGGCGGTGGCTGCTCCAGGCGTGGCACCTGCTGCTGTCAAGAAACCTTTTGACATAGCCAAATTTGCTGGTATTTTTGCCGCCATAGGCATGGCTTTGGGTTTTATACTGAATGCTCTTACTGGAATCTTCAGTGCTGTATTCCATTCGGCTTTGTCAGCGGTTATTTTTATTTTAATCATTATGCTGTGCATATCTGGTCCTTCTATGGTTTTAGCATGGCTGAAACTCCGTTCCCGCAACCTGGGTCCTGTGTTGAATGCCAATGGGTGGGCCATCAACTCAAAGATAATTGTCAACTCCCGTTTCGGTCGTACCTTAACCGAGCGTGCAAAATATCCTGCAGTGGTAATGACCAAAGACCCCTATGCTCCGATGCCTAAGTGGCTTATCCGACTCATTATTCTACTTGTCATCTTGGTTATTGTATTCTTGGTTCTTTATTTTAACAATTATTTCGACCGCTTTGGCATAGAAGCTCTTCACTACGACAAAGATAATTCATGGATAGGTAAGATATTCGGTGCCGTTAGCGAAGAAATGGCTGCCGCTGGCGAAGAATTGAATGAGGCTGTTGCCGAGGCCGCTGAAACCGCTTCCACCCCAGCCCAATAAGTAATCATTTATTATTTACTAATACATTTCTATACAATCTTAATAATAATGTACCGTACCAATACTTGTGGCGAACTGACTATGAAGAATGTCGGTCAGCAAGTCACCCTTTGTGGCTGGTTACAGCGTAGCCGCGACCTTGGCGGAATGACTTTCGTTGATCTTCGCGACCGTTATGGCATTACCCAGCTAGCCTTTAATATGGATACTAATCCAGCCCTTTGTGAGCAAGCCCGCCGTCTGGGTCGTGAATATGTTATTCAGGCCACAGGCACTGTTATTGAGCGTGCTAGCAAGAATAGTAAGATTCCCACTGGCGACATTGAAATTGAGGTTTCTCAGCTTACTGTTCTTAATGAGTCCAAAACCCCTCCATTTACTATTGAGGACAATAGTGATGGTGGTGATGACATACGCATGAAGTATCGCTATCTCGATATCCGTCGCAGTCCGGTCCGTCGCAATCTTGAGCTGCGACATCGCATGGCTATGCTGGTTCGCAATTATCTTAGCAATTTGGATTTTCTAGAAATAGAAACGCCCATGCTAATTAAGTCTACCCCTGAAGGGGCCCGTGACTTCGTTGTGCCGTCACGTATGAATCCAGGGGAGTTCTATGCCCTTCCGCAGAGCCCACAGCAGTATAAACAGCTTCTTATGGTGGCAGGCATGGACCGCTATTTCCAAATTGTACGATGCTTTCGTGATGAGGACCTCCGTGCCGATAGGCAGCCTGAGTTCACACAGATTGATTGCGAAATGTCTTTTGTGCATCAGGAAGATATTCTCAACACATTTGAGGGTTTGGCTAAACACCTTTTTCATGAGCTAAAAGGATTGGATTTTACACAATTTCCCCGTATCACCTGGCATGATGCCATGCGTCTTTATGGTAGCGATAAGCCTGATATTCGTTTCGGTATGCGTTTTGTAGAGCTTAATGTTGTTGCTAAGGGGGCTGGCTTTGCTCTTTTTGATAATGCTGAGCTTGTAGTCGGTATTAATGCCGAAGGATGTGCAGAGTATACGCGAAAGCAGCTCGATGCGCTAACTGATTTTGTTAAGAAACCCCAGGTAGGTGCTGGTGGACTTGTGTATATCAAGTATAACACTGATGGCACTTTCAAATCTAGTGTCGACAAGTTCTTTAGCCAAGACTCATTGCAGTTGTTTGCTCAGCAATTCAATGCCCATCCGGGCGACCTAATGCTCATTTTGTGTGGACCAGCCATGAAGACCCGTGTACAACTCTCTGCTTTGCGCCTTGAAATGGCTTCTCGCCTCGGACTGCGCAATCCGGATGTTTATGCCCCTCTCTGGGTTGTGGATTTCCCGCTCCTTGAGTGGGACGAGGAGACTCAGCGTTATTATGCTATGCACCATCCCTTCACCGCCCCTAAGCCCGAAGACGAGTCGTTCCTTGACGATCCTAGCCGCTGGGGCGATATCCGAGCCAATGCATACGACATTGTAATCAACGGAGTGGAAGTAGGTGGCGGTAGCATTCGTATTCATGACCGTACGCTGCAGAATAAGATGTTCCACACCTTAGGTTTCACTGACCAGAGTGCTGCCGCTCAGTTTGGTTTTCTCATGGATGCCTTTACTTATGGGGCTCCTCCACATGCTGGACTTGCCTTTGGTTTCGACCGTTTATGTTCCCTTTTTGGTGGTGCTGATAGTATACGCGACTTTATCGCATTCCCGAAAAATAACAGTGGCCGCGATGTCATGTCGGGAAGTCCTGCTCCTATCTCACAGGAGCAGCTCGACGAACTCCATATAGCCCTCACCCCTCAGAATTGATTATTTTACTTCATAGATGGTTTTAAAGTGCTGTACCAGCAATTTGGTTCAGCACTTTTTTATTCCATCATTCTACCGACATAATAGTGATATTATCCCAAATCGGTCGTTATGGTTTATGGCAGATTAACATTTGTTTCGGGCAGATTGGCCTCATCGCTGGCGAAGGTGAGAAAGGCATCCAGTGAATGCCTTTCATCTACGGCGAGACAGGGATGTGGTCAAGATGCCGAAAGAAATGCTGATATGGCTAAAACAGACTAAAAAAAGACAAGAATAATTGAAAAGTCAGCCTAATGACCGATTTGGAATTATTATACCCAAGTATATTGTCAGCGATAAAAATGGCCATATAGTGTGCCTTCTGTGGGGGTGGTATTTGTGCACTTACGTGCTTTTTTACTATCATCAGATAGGCTCTATTTTGTTTTTTTTATTAAGAAAAATGGGAGAAATAATGATGCTTTTTGGTAGTCTTGATAAAAAAAGTTTCCTTTGTAATCAGTTAGTTGCAGCACTTGTTAAAAAAAAATTTTGTCAGTTCGGAAAATGTTCGTACTTTTGCAACCGCTTTTCGGAAGAGAAAACGATCTGTTAGCTCAGTTGGTTTAGAGCGCTTGCTTGACAGGCAAGAGGTCACAAGTTCAAATCTTGTACAGATCACCAAAACGAAGATATACTGCGGTCTGTTAGCTCAGTTGGTTCAGAGCGCTTCCTTCACACGGAAGAGGTCGACAGTTCGAATCTGCCACAGACCACCATCTAGCCCCTGCTAGGGGGCTTTTTTTATGCCTGAATTCTGATCTAGAGTCATCGTTATTTCGTTTTTTTTGCTCTGATTATTAAGCCATAGTTTGTTTCTATTTGGTTATTGGTTTCATACGCTTTGGTAAAATGAGTAGGATTGCAGGCCTTTTTCTTTACAGTCCGCTCACTCGTTATGATATGGTTCGTGGTTCAAGATGGTAAATGCCCGATATAGTTGTTCAACAAAGAAGAGTCGTACCATTTGGTGGTTAAAAGTCATTTGTGATAGGGATATTTTGTCGTGTGCCGTAGCGTAGACGGCGGCCGAAAAACCATATGCCCCTCCAACTACAAATACTAGATTTCGTGTCCCAGCGTTCATCTGCTTTTGGATGAATCGTGAGAACCCCACCGATGTGTATTCCATTCCATGCTCGTCAAGCAGTATCACTCTGTCTGCTCCCTCCAGCTTTTTGAGAATAAGGGCTCCTTCGCGCTCTTTTATATCATTGGATGAAGCCCCTTTTTGGTCTTTAAGTGCTGGGATTACTTCTATTTCAAAGTTGATATAATGTTTTAATCGTTTTGTATACACCTCAATTCCCTCACTTATATAAGGAATATCGGTTCTCGAAACAACAAGAAGGCGAATGTTCATACCGTTATTTTAAGAGTAATATATGGTGCTATCCAACGTGTAAAAGGAAGGCGTAACAATAGATTCGTCAACACTGATATTTGTCCTTTTAAACCCCGGCGATAGCGGTTGTAAATCCCTTTCTGTACGACAACTGTAGCATTGTATGGCTTTAGTAATGCCTTATATCTCTTGATTGGTAGAATGCGCTCTGTCCAGTTGCCCGTAGCCGGGTCGCATGTATTGTATTTGTCGATACCCTCCTGAGGTTTGTTGTTTTCTATAGCCTTAAGAATATCTGGGTAGGTCATCCCGCGTGTATGTTCTCCCCAATAGGTTACCTTCTGGTTAGGCATTGTGGGGTAATGCTGTTTGATGAATTCTGAGCGCAATCTGCGATAACAGCCATTCTCATCTTTCCGCATAATCTTATGCAGCCTTCTTTTTACTATTGGGTTAAATGGGGTAGAGCCTGTGGTGAATAGCATGAAGATTGATGGATTGATGGCATAAATATCGTAAAAAAAATCCTCTAGTTTATATATATGTTCTATCACATCCATCCCTATCAGCGCGTGGGGTGTTATGCCATTCTCCTCACACCATCTTCGCAATGTGTTGGCATCTCCTTGCACAATGTGGTCGGGTGGCAAGCCGCTCTCTTTCGACAGTATCTTCACCGCCTCCACGGCCTTGGGGTTTATGTCAACGTATATCACTCTCCCGATACCCATTTGTTTGGCCGTCATGCTCAAGAATCCGTGCCCACCACCATAGTCTACCATTGTTATTTCCGACGGCTTCCTGCCTATCTCCTTAATCATCAAGTCTATGCTGCGACGGTATATCCCTAGGTAGTATTGCATATTGGGTAGCATCCGCTGGATATATTGGCGGCTGTATTCGCTGATGGGCAGACTGCTATAATCGATTGCCTTTAACGCCTGTAACATGGTGTCTTTTTTTATATTTTGAGCAGTTTGCGAAGCAATGGGTTGGGGCAGCGCACCACCTGGCAGTATCTTGTGGCTGTAGCCCCATATAGGCTGTATGAATATGCTATTCCGGGGTCCATGCTGCCTTCAAAGTCAAAACTTCTACAGTGTCCCGACAGCTGTTGCAGAATCATCCAAAAAAGCAGTGCCGAGGTTCCGTTTGGATGATTGGGGTGCAGTGCCGACAGCAGTGCATAGGCGCAATTATCGTCATATGCCACAAATCTGGCTCCCTGCAGTGTGCCCTCTCCGTCGCGCACCCCCAACAACACTCCCTGTCCCCGCTGCAATGAGGCGCGTATTACTCGCACCATAAACTCCTCATTGAGCAAATCCTTCCTGCCCCGTGTCCTCCAGTAGTCTGTGTGAAAGTGTGCAAACATCTCGGGGGTGATGTCAAAATCTGCTGTTAATGTCCTCTCGGCACGTCTGATTTGTCGTTGTCTGCGTCTTCTGTCAAAGCCTTCAAACAGCCGTTCTGTGTCGTTAATATCCTCCAGACGATAAGTTACCCTTGTCCGAGTTTCATAGCTCATCCAGCACTCCAAAGGATGTTCTCCAGGTGCAAAATTCTGCTGAAACAGTGCCAGCCTTAGCGTGTCAATCTGGTGCCTCAGTTGTGCTCCTATCTGCCGTGTCTCCTCTCCCTCCTTGTACCAAGGGCCGTTATACTGGGTCAACTGTGGTTGCACAATGTATCTCAGCCCCAGTTTCGCCCCATACAGGTAGGGTAGTGCTCCAGTCACATTGCCGCTGGCGTCGTGGGCCAGTGCCACATCCCATCGCTTGCCGTGGCACACTGCTTCCATCCACCAATATTGCAAAAACAGAGGAATCCGTGACCCCTCTGTTTCGCATAATCCTCTGTATGTTGTTTTGTTGTCGATAATATCGTTATTTCGTTATAACGTTATGACGGGTGTTACTGTATCACCACTGTCACACGGTTGTTTGCCAGCCGTCCACTATAGGTGTTGTTGTCGCCCACAGGGTCATCCTCTCCTCGGGCAATCACCTCTATGCGGTTCTCGGCAATGCCGCGTTTCATCAGTGCCTTTTTAATCTCTACTGCGCGCTGACGCGACAGGCCCATATTATAGGTCTCTGTGCCCACATTGTCGCAGTAGCCTGTCAGCAGCACTTCCAGCCCCGATTCCTGTTTCAGATAACTTGCCAGATTGTCCAGCTCTGGGATATACGAGTCCTGTATTGTGGCATCGTTGGGGAAGAACTTGATGTCGGCAAAGGTTTTGGCATCCTTGGCAGCACTGGGCAGTAAGTCCACCTTCTTCGAACTGAAGTCCACTATCAGGCCCACGCGGATGAGGTCGTCCGTAGGCTGTGGGTCGGTGAAGTACGAGGCATCCTTCCAATAGCGCCAGTCCACCTCTGCCACCTTGTAACTCACTTTGTTTTTAAGTTCCTTTTCGATAAGTATATCGCGGAAATAATCGAGCGATATCAGTGCCTCCATCTGCGCGTTGGCGGCTATCTCATCGTGTTGGTCTTGGTCGGTAATGGTGGGGTTCACGGCAAATATGGCGCAAATATGCATCGGTATGCGGCCGGCCGTGGTGATATAGTCCATCACCGGGTCAAATGTCCCCCAGTCGCGCTGGTTGTCCTTCAGCCATTTCAGTTGGCGGAAATTGTTGTAATTATAGTTAATATAATAAAACGTCTTACCGTCAAAGGCAGTAAATTTCCATACGGTGTCATACGCTGTTTCGCGCACCTTGTGCTTGCCGCCCATGTCGATTATCGGCTCGGTTTTCTTGCCCTTTTTGTTCATCTCGGGCATCGTCACCTGTTCATACAGTCCTCCGGGTGTAGGATGCCAGTTGGTGTCTGCTTTGCTGCGCAGCCACAGGCGTTTGTTGTTTCCCTCGCGGACAATCTCGGTTGTTTGCTTTTTCTTGCGGTACTGTGCTTGTACGTTCGTGGTTGGCACCAGCATCAGTGCCGCCAGACAGATTATTATGAGACGCTTCTTCATCGTGTGGTTGATAAGGTCTTTAGGTTCTTGTGATATATTATTTCCGTAATAACGCAGTTCGTATCGGTTTATTGTGTTGTGTCGTTTTTTTTGCTTTCTCAATGCGCTGCTGCCGGGTCGGTGATAGTGCCGTTTTCACACACCAGCAGGCGCGATTGGTATTTGTCAATCATCATAAAGTCGTGTGTCGATATCAGCATTGTAGTCCCCGTCTGCTCGTTGATGTTCACCAGCAGCTGCATGATGTCCGACGAGGTGTTGGGATCCAGGTTGCCTGTCGGCTCGTCTGCCAGTATCAGGCTTGGATTGTTGATAAGGGCACGTGCTATCCCCACCCGCTGTTGTTCGCCTTCCGACAGGTGGTGTATCGCCGACGATGCTTTGTCGGCAATGCCCACAGCCTCCAGTGTCTGCCTAATTTGGGGGTCGATGTCGGCATTCTTCCAGCCCGTGGCTTTTAGCACAAATGCCAGGTTGTCATACACGTTGCGGTCTTTCAGCAGCCTGAAGTTTTGGAACACGATGCCTATCCTGCGGCGCAGCATCGGTACTTGGCGCCGTTTCAAGTGCGACAGGTCATAGCCGCATACCGTCGCCTGCCCTTGGTCTACTGCCAGGTCGGCGTAGAGGGTGCGCAGTAGCGATGTCTTGCCGGCACCGCTTTTGCCTATGAGGTATACAAACTCCTTAGGCGCTACCTCCATGTTCACATGTGTCAGTATCGGACCTTCATCGTGGCTGATAGTCACCTCTTTGAGCGATATGATAGGGGATTCCATAGTTACATTATTTCAAATTGCAAAAATACTACTTTTTTCCGTAATAGCAGGCTTATGGTCTGTTTTTTTTTAACGTTTGCCTGTTGATGCGTTTGTCCTAGTGTGTTAGATGGTTCACAATTGTTTGTGCCCGTGGGCGATACTGCTGCCATTATGTCTCTTGGTTATCATTCTCCAGCCTCCTTCCTTATCTGCGCCAGAAAGCGGGGATGAAGAGTATGATGACCGTGAGGCATTCCAAACGGCCCATGATCATCAGAAACGAGCAGATGAGCTTTGCCGCAACCGTGAATCCGGCATAGCAGCCAAACCCCCCGCTGAGTCCTAGCCCCGGCCCATAGCCTGTGATGCAGGCAATAGCGGCACCTATTGATTCGGTGGCATTTATGCCGCTAAGCATCAGCAGCATGATGCCTATAAATATCACCATCGCATATACCAAGAATATGACCATGACGTTGGTGATTATGTCAGTGGCCACAGGCTTGTGGTTCAGTCTCACTGGGTTTACGGCATGTGGGTGTAGCTTGTCGCGTAGTATCTTGCGCACGTTGCGCACCAGTATCAGCACACGCATCGCCTTGAGTCCTCCCGTGGTCGAACCTGCCATCCCTCCGCATAGCGACAACACTACAAACAGGTATGTGATTGGCACCCACCATTGTTGCGTGTCGGCGGCTAGCGAGCCGGTGGTGGTGAGCACGCTGATGGTCTGCACCACGCCGCAGCGCACCGCATCGCCCCAGCCAAAATCCATCTTCAGCCGCAGGGCAAAGATGACGAATATGGCGGCCACCAGGTAGACCATAAGATAAAAGCCCAGCTGCTCCAGTTTGTTGCGCAGTCGGTCCCAGTGGAAGGTGAAGAAGTTATACAGCATGGCAAAGTTCACCCCGCTCAGCAGCATCGCCAATGCAACGATATATTGTTGGCCGTGCGTCAGTCGTTCCAAGCTGTTGTTGTATATCGAGAATCCTCCCGACGAGATGTTGGTGAAGGTGATATTCACCGCATCCCACACATGCATACCGCTTTTCCACAGTGCTATCACAAATACCGCGGTGAGCAGCAGGTATATTCCTAGGGTCTGCTGTAGGTTGGTTGTCATCGACGAGGTCTGCTTGCCTGTATTGTCCGCACCCGATGCCTCGGCGGTATAAAGGCTATACTTGTTGATGCCCATCGTAGGAACCAGTGCCAGCACCAACAACACTATGCCAAAGCCGCCAAACCATTGTGTCATACTGCGCCACAGCAGTATTGATGAGGGTAGCCATTCCACCGCCGAAAACACCGTGGCGCCAGTCGAAGTGACACCCGATGTCGATTCAAACAGTGCGTCGGCAAACCTGTTCAGCACCCCTGTCGACAGGAAGGGCAGCGTCCCAAATAGGGGCAGCACCACCCACATCGCCACCACCAGCAGGTAGGAAACCCTTCTATTTGTAGGCCGTTTGGCATTGTGGAAACTCACTAACAGCAGCAGTCCTACGTTAAAGGTGAACAGCCCCGATGCCATGATGGGCCACACCGTGCCGTCGCCAAAGTGCAGCGCTGGTATGAGGCAGCTCAGTATCAGCCCCCCCTCTACCATCAGCATTATGCCGAGAAATCGTAGTATGTACTTTAAGTTTTGCGTATCTCTTTATCCTTTCGATTATTGTATGTTGTTTCTTAACATAGTCTTGTGTTTGTTGGCTGGCTTCCTCCTCTCATCATCCGCGTCGCCAATACGCTGGCGAGAAGATGGCTATGATGGCAAACAGCTCAAGCCTCCCGGCCAGCATCAGCAGCGTCAATGTCCATTTGGCAAGGTTGGGCAGTTGGGCATAGTCTAGGTTCCCTCCCAGATTATTGATTAGTGGCGAGGGCCCCAAGTTGCTTATATTGGCAGCGGCCATACAGATGGCGTCGGGAATGCTGATCCCACACAGCGTCAGCACAAAGGCCCCTCCCACGATAAATGCTAGATACAGAAATACAAAGGCGAATATCTTGTTGATATAGTCGCTCTCCACCGGCTCGCCATTCACCTTCACCTTAAACACCGCGTTGGGGTGCATCATGCGGGTGAAGTAGTTGCCCACATATTTTATCAGTATGATGATGCGCTTCAGCTTGATGCCACCGCCCGTCGAGCCTGCCGACGCTCCCACTATTATCAGCACAAAGGTTATCACGCTCACCACAAACGACCACCTCTCGGGCTTTGCGATATAGAACCCGCAGGTCGACATCGTCGACGCTATATGGAACAGGCTGTAGTGTATTGCCGGCAACCAGCTGTCCCCCACACTGTGGAAAGCTATCACACTGATACCTACTGCCAGCATAAATATTGTCAAATAGGTGCGCAGCTCCTCGTCACGGCCTATATTTCTCCACCGCAAGGTAAAGAACCGATACAGTATCGCCACATTCACCCCGCTGAGAAACATAAACAGGCTCACCACCGCCAGACCTCCTCCGCTCAGCATGCCCACACCGCCACTGTGTGTTACAAAACCGCCTGTCGACACCGTGCTGAACGCCAAGCATAGCGCATCCACCACCGTGGTGTGGCATAGCAGCAGCGCCACTATCATCACCGCCGTGATGAGCATATATATTGCCCACATGCGGGTCACGCTGCGGGCCAGGTGGGGGTGCAGCTTGCGCTGCAAAGTGCCCGAAAACTCAGCCTCATACAGCCTCCCTGCCCCGTGGGTCAGTTTGCGCAATATCGCCACCACGAAGAGCATCAGCCCCAGTCCTCCTATCCATTGTGTCATGGCTCGGTACACCAGCAGCCCCGCCGGCAGCTCCTCGGGATGTGCCACCACCGACGACCCCGTGGTGCTGAAGCCGCTGAACGACTCAAACACCGCGTCGGTCAGCGATGCCAGCCCTCCCGTAAACAGGTAGGGCAGTGTGCCGCACATCGGCAGCGTCACCCACACCGCTAGCGTCATCCAGTAGCTCTCGTTCTCCTTCAGCTCATATTGTGCCCCGCGCCCTGCAAAGTTCCTCAAAAACAACCCCAACATCAGCACCAGCACCGCCGAAAATGCCAGTGCAAACTGTGCCCCGTCGCGTGTGTATAGCGACACCCCCAGTGGCAGCACAAAGCTTGTCGCCATATATATCAGCATCATCCCCGTCAGCCGCGCTATCAGCCTATAGTTAAACTTGCGCAGTCCCAGCTGTTTGTAGGGGCTCATCTCGGTGAGGTGCCATCTATGGTCTCGTGCTGTCACTCTGTGTAGCGTTTACTCAAATAGTTTTGCCACCTGTTCCATCACTATCGGCAGGGCAAACACCACCACCTTGTCCTTCGCCTTTATCTGCGTGTCGCGTGTGGGCAGTATGGTCTCGTTGCCCCGTATTATGCCGCCTATGGTGGCACCGTTAGGCAGGTTCAGCTCGCGTATGGTGTGGCGCGTGGCTGGTGCCCATTTGCCCACGTTAAACTCTATCAGTTCAGCGTTGGTGCCGCTCAGCCATTTGCTGCGCACTGCGTCGCCCTTCACTATAAAGCGCGAGATATAGCTGGCCGTGATGAGCTTCTTGTTGATAATGGTGTCGATGCCTATGTCTTGCGACAGGCTGATAAAGCCGGTGTTCTCCACCAAGGCTATTGTGCGTTTCACTCCCAGCTTCTTCGCATGCAGGCAGGTCAGCACGTTGGTCTCCGACGAGTCCGTCACCGCTATAAAGGCATCCATACCCTGCAGTCCCTCCTCTTTCAGCAGTTCGATGTCTGTGGCATCGCCGTTGATGATAAGGGTGTTGTTCAGCAGGTTGGCAGCCTCTTCGCAGCGTGGCCGCGACTCTTCGAACAGCGTGATTCTTATGCGGTCTTCCAACGTCATGGCGGCATAGCGCCCCACGCGCCCTGCCCCCACTATCATCGCCTTGTCGATACTCACATCATGCTTGCCCGACACCTGCTTGATGGTCTCCAACTGGTTGGGGCGGCTTATCAGGTAGGCCAAATCGCCCTGCTGAAACATCGTGTCGGCATGCGGTATGATGGTCATCCCGTTGCGCAATATGGCCACAATGCGCACCTCCAGCGTCGTATAGGTCTGCACCAACTCCTGCACACTGTGGTTAATCACTGGCGAGTCGGCCTCCAAGTGTATCAGATACATGGTCAGCAACCCTCCCGAGAAGTCGAAAAACTCTGTCGCCACCGAGTTGTTCAGCAGGTTGGTTATCTCTTTGGCCGCGATACGCTCGGGACACACCATCTCGTCCACCCCCAAGTCGCGAAACATGTCGCGGTGCTTGGGCAGCAGCAATTCGGCATTGGTGATGCGGGCCACCGTCTTCTTTGCCTTCAGCTTCTTGGCAAGCACACAGCTCATCAGGTTGATGCTCTCGTCGTGCAGCACCGCCACAAACAGGTCGCAGTCGCCCACATTGGCATCTGCCAGCACCTGCGGCGAGGTCGACGACCCCGCTATCGTCAGCAGGTCGCTATCCTTCTCCAACCGCTTCAGCAGCTCCGAGTTAGGGTCTACCACCGTGATGTTGTGCTTCAATTCTGTCAGCGACCTCGCAAGGTAGAATCCCACCTCTCCGTCGCCCGCTATTATGATGTTCATTTTTTATTTTTTTGGGGTGCAAAAGTACAAAAAAAACTACATATGGCGAAAAAAATATGCTAATCCAAAAAAAAGAGGTACTTTTGCAAATTATTTATTAAGGTTTTAAAGGTTAAAATGTTTGTCTGTTTCGTACTACTCTTCCTCCAACTCTCTCCCCCGCCGGCTTCTAATAAACCCTTTTGCACAAACCCTATAAGACCTTGAACCAAACATACACAACAACGCAACACAAACACTCACAATACATGGAAATAACACGTACTTTCGACCTTTTGGAACATCTTGTAACCAATTTCCCCGAAAAAGAGGACATTCTGGCATGCAAAGAAAAAGGCGAATGGGTGCGCTATAGCACCCACGACTATTATAAGTACTCTCATTATCTGGCCTACGGTCTGCTCGAATTTGGCCTTAAGCGGGGCGACAAAGTCATCACCATGTCCGCCAACTGTCCCGAATGGAACTTTATCGACATGGCCCTTGCCATGACAGGCATCATCCACGTCCCCGTCTATCCCACCCTCAGTGCCGACAACTACCAGTATATCTTCAACCATAGCGAGGCGCGCTACATCTTTGTAAGCAACAGCATTCTCCTCAAGCGCATCCGTCCCGCCCTCGCCAAGATGGACAATCCGCCCACCATCTTCACCATGGCCAGTATCGAGGGCGAGCACCGCATGCTCGAAATCCTCAAGGCAGGCATCGCCAGCCGCGAAAAAAACGCCCCCATCGTCGAGCAAATCAAAGACTCTATCAAACCCGACGACTGGGCCACCCTCATCTACACCTCCGGCACCACAGGCGACCCCAAAGGCGTCATGCTCTCACACCGCAACATGTGCTCCAACTTCCTTGCCCATGAGAAGGTCAACCCCATGACCTCCGACTCCCGCATACTCAGCTTCCTCCCCCTCAACCACATGTACGAGCGCAGCATGAACTACCACTTCCAAACCAAGGGCGTCAGCATCTACTATGCCGAAAACATGGGCACCATTCAGCAAAACATGTGCGAGATTCACGCCCACGGCTTCTGTGCCGTGCCCCGTGTGCTCGAAATGGTATACGACAAGCTCTATGCCGCCAGCAAGGACTTCTCAGGCATCAAAAAGAAAATCTACACCCGCGCCTTCAAGCATGGCGCTCGCTACGACTACACCCTCCTCAAAAAAGTCTCCTTCGGCTACCAGCTCTCCCAACGCTTCTTCGACCACATGGTCTACCGTCACTGGCGCGAGCGCTTCGGCGGCAACCGCCTTATCGTCATCACCGGCTCCAGCAGCATACAGCCCCGCATGATACGCACCTTCGCCGCCGCCGGCATCAACATCTACGAGGGCTACGGCCTCTCCGAAACCTCCCCCGTCATAGCCGTCAACGACCCCGCCCACGGCAACGTGCGCATCGGCACCGTAGGCCCTGTGCTTAGTGGCGTAGAGGTCTCCTTTGCCGACGATGGCGAAATCCTCACCCGCGGACCACACGTCATGCTCGGCTATTACAAAGACCCCGACTACACCGCCCAGGTCATCGACGCCGACGGATGGTTCCACACCGGCGACGTGGGCGAAATGGTAGGCGGCATCACCGGCCCCAAATACCTCCGCATCACCGACCGCAAGAAGGACATCTTCAAGCTCTCCGCCGGCAAGTATATCGCCCCGCAGCTCCTCGAAAACAAGCTTCGCGAGTCGGAATACATCGACCAGGCCATGGTCGTGGGCGAAAACGAAAAGAGCGCCGCTGTCATCATCTCGCCCAACTTCAACACCCTCCACTACTGGGCCCTCAAATACCACCTCCACTATCGCGACAACGAGCAGCTCCTCGCCCTCCCTGAAACCAAGGTCAAATACAAGGAGGTCATCGACGAAATCAACCGCAGCTTTGCCGCGCACGAGCAAATCAAGGCCTTCCGCCTTGTCACCGACGAGTGGACCGCCGCCAACGGCCTCCTCTCCCCAACCCTCAAAGTGAAACGCAACCTGCTCAAGGAGAAATACAAGACCCTCATCGCCGACATCTACGGCAAAGAGGCCTCCTCCTCCAACCCTCTCTTCTCCGCCTTCCGCAGCGTCGACCTCCCCAACTTCGGCTTCGGCAAACGCAAGTAGCCCTCACCCCACTCCCAGGGCAGTGGATAATGACCTCTGCGGCAGCAAATACCTCCTTGCCTAAAACACACACCAATAATAAAAAGGGACAGCCTCCGCGGGCTGTCCCTTTTTCGTAAATATGGGGATGAATGTTAGTTCACATCGCGTGCCAGGCGCACAGCCATGCCCCAATATACTGGTTCGTGTACGTCAGTGGTTTCGCCGCTGCTGGTAAAGTACATGCATTGAGGCTGATCGTTGAAGTTGCTCCACGAGCTGTTCCAATAGTAGCCGTAGTATTGAGAATACATTGTATTCCCTGTCCTGTAGTATGTATACGGCATAAAGATTGCCCCTAGTGCCGCCACCTGTGCCCACTGGTCGTTGGTGAGGCGTTTCCAATCCCAATTATAAGAATTATAGGGAGAGGTATTATAAGGGAAGTTGTCGGGGAGGATAATCATGCCACCTACGTTATGAACTTTGGCACCGGTATGATGCAGACTATTGCTGTTGCTTCTGGTGTTAAACAGATAGTACCACTCGCTTTGTGTGAGGGTGCGCCACTTGTTGGGCTGGTTGCCACCGTTCGATATCTCGTTCACACCCCAGTCGTTGCTGGTGTTCTGTATGGCGCTGCTGGCGTAGTCGGATGATGAGTTTGAAGTCTGATAGGGCTGGTAGTTCACGCCGCTGGTGCCGTAGCCGAAGAGGTCGATCCAGTTGGCTTGGGTGCTGCGATTGCTGGAGGTGTTGTTGCCGGTGGCGTTGCCGATGGCGGTCCACTGGTTTTGTGCGAAGCGCCATGTATTGGTGCTGCCCTGCCACTGCAGGTTGCCCAAGGCGAAACGCACCTTCTTGGTTCTGCTCACCGAAAATTCGCCCGTGCCCAGATTGGGGTATGGCACGTCGGGCACCTCGGTGTAGGTGGTGGGCAGATTGCCCGTGGTGTAGATGTTGTTGGCGGCAATCGATATGGCGTTGGAGCCGCTCTTGCTGTAGAGGTGCACCGTGCGGCGGCTGTTGGACGAGGCTGTGCCGTTGAACACATAGATGTCTATCGTCAGCCCCGACACGTTGGTGGCGGGAGGCAGCACTATGTAGAATGGTCCGCGGCTGGCCACGCCCTGGGCGGCACCGCTGCTGGTGGGGTTGCCGTCGCTGCCGTGCAGGCCGTTGTTGGTGCAGTCGAGGGTCACCGTATTGTCGGTGGCATAGAGGCTGCTGATGCTGGGCGAGGAGAGGGTGGGGTTGTCCGTGCCGCTGATGGTGGCCACGCCCCATAGGGGCTGGTTGCTGCTGGTGACTTTGATATAGGCCACCTCGTTCTGCGTGATGTCGAACGACGCGGGCAGCTCAATCTTCAGCAGGGCGCAGAGGTTTTTGAAATCGAGCGATGCAGTCGCCCGGCCTGCGGGGCAGTAGGCGGCCATGGGGGCCTTCACTATCTGGTTGCCGTTGGCATCGGTCTTGTAGTTCTGCACCTGAGGCAGCAGTATCTGCGTGGGCCAGCCGGCAGTGCCGGCGGTGGCGGTGGCGCGATTGTAGGGATACACGGCATAGTAGCCATTCTCCGATACGGTCACCCCGTCGATGGTGGCTATGCGGTTCGAGCCTGTGCCGGTGATTCCCACGCGGTAGTCGTTGCCGTTTATCTTCACCGTGTCGCCGTCGATCCAGTTCACCCAGCGGTTGGCGTCTACATAGGTCTTGCCCTCCTTCGAGGTGCTCTGATAAGTAGAGATGGTGGCGCGGAACGAGAGGGTGTCGCTCTCCTTCTGGCAGGAGCTGAGCAGTGCAGTGCCCATTGTGGCAATGCAAAGTGCCAATATGATCTGTTTCTTCATGTTCAGTATTCTTTTTAAGCGTTTTGGGTTAAATGGTTTCGCCAAAGATGTTGCCACCTTCGTTGTACTGGCCCAGGCCCGAGTGGTCGCCCGTGCCGTGGTTCATCAGGCCGTGGTCGGCATCAAAACCGAAACGTAGCATGCCGTTGCTGGAGGATTCCTCAGTGATGCTGCCGAAAGCATTCTCCACCTTAAAGGAAACCACCTGTATGCGGGGAGCATTGTAGTCCTTTAGGTTGTTGTTGTTCATGTGCTTCATTTTATAAGTGTTTGATAATTAATAATTGAAATTTGATAATTAATAATTGAAAAATGCAATATTACAATAATTAAGAGTATACGAGCCATCTGAACGTTTGGCTAGGCTAAGGTTAAATTTGTTTTAAAATGTAATTGCAAAGATACTCTTTTTTTTTGATATAACAGCCTTTTTTTTTATAAATAATCGTAATGTTCTCATATGTAGGTGATTACTTCTCTATTTTTAATGGCTGCACACTTGCCGCCTACCCCCATTTACTTCAAATATAAACTTAAATATTACTAAATTGCTGCCACTTTATTGTTAAATTGCTGCCACTTTCCATCCCACTCCCCTGCATCGTTGTGGCGATGTCGTCCCTTCGCCATATATACTATATTTATACTATATTTATACTTCAGTTATACTATATATTGTAATATAACTGAAGTATAAATAAGGTATATGTGTGGTATGGCCAACAACGGTATGGCGAGTGAGATAAAGCCACGCGACTGTGTGGCTACTTTTTTCATTGCCCGTTTGCCATCCAATTCTTCTCCACCGTTTGGTCGGGAAACGGCTGGTGAACATGTGTTTAAGCACCTTTTGTTCAACGTGGTGCGGTTGGGTGGAAGGGGTGGGGAGGTGTTTTTTTTGATAATCCCAAATCGGTCATTAGGGTTTATGGCAGATTGGCATTATGGCTTAAACAGACTAAAAAATGACAAGGATAATTGAGAAGTCGGCCTAATGACCGATTTGGGTTCAATGGCCAATTATCTCGGCATCTTATTATCAATTGTTAATAATCAAATTTTTTTGTGTATATTTGCACTTAATATATTGAATGGATGAATAGACGTATTTTATTGTTTTGCATAATGTTGTGTGCGGCTATGGTGGGCTGCAGCGTGGCTGTCAGCGGGCAGGTGGTGACTGATTCTAACTGGGTGGAGCAGGTGAAGACGGTGGTGCTGTGTCGCAACGGGGTGGAGTTGGAGCCGCCGGTGCTGACCTTGGGGAGCGACGAGCGGCTGCTGCTGCGTTTCGATGTGCTGGGGGCTGAGGCTGAGAACTACCGCTACCGCATACAGCATTGCGACAGCCATTGGCAGGTGGACGATATGGAGCCTGGCTGGTATGTGAGCGGCTTTGAGGAGGCCCCGATTGAGAATTACAGCAGTTCGTTCACCACGTTGACGGATTATGTGCATTATTACCAATATATCCCGTCGCAGCCGGGACAGCAGTTGCTGCTGTCGGGCAATTATGTGCTGAGTGTGGTGCCGCAGGACTATCCCGACAGTGTGTTGCTGACACGGAGGTTTTATGTTGTGGAGGGGTCGGTGAAGGTGGAGGCGGCGGTGACGGCGCCTTATGACAACGAGTCTGTCTTTCAGCGCAGGGAGGTGGATGTGGCGGTGGGCGACAACCGCGACTATGCGGGCATGCTTTTGCCGCCGCAGCTGAATCCGGCCTACGTGCGTGTGGTGGTGCAGCAGAACGGACGGCTGGACAATGCACGCGAGCTGGAGTTTAGCGGCTATGAGCGCGGCGCGCTGTGCTATCGCCACCGCCGGGCAAATCTGTTTTGGGGCGGCAACACGTTCCGCTATTTCGACATCAGCAATATTCGTTCGGCGATGTATAATGTGTATCATATTGAGGAGTATGGGGGCGAGTGGTTTGCGATGCTGAAGCCGCTGGAGGATAGGTCGAGAGGGCATTATGTGACTGAGAAGACTTTGAACGGGGGGATGAAGGTGAATGTTTGGGACCGCACCAACAAGCAGACGGAGGCGGACTATGTGCAGGTGAATTTCACGCTGCCTATGGAGTATCCCTACTTGAACGGCAGCATATATGTGGTGGGCGATTTGACGCAGTGGCACTTGGACGAGAGGAGCCGCATGGAATACCGGCCTGAGAGGAAGGCATATACGCTGCGCCTGCTGTTGAAGCAGGGCTACTATGCCTATCAGCTGCTGTTTCTGCCCAAGGGCGAGCAGGAGGGGCTGACGGCCACCTTGGAGGGCGACCATTATGAGACGCCTAACAGCTACACGGTGTACGTGTATTATCGCGGCCCCGGCGACCGTTACGACCGGTTGGTGGCAATAAGAGGTATTGAATAATAATGAAAAAAATGAGACGTAATATTTTGGTTTTTGGTGTGTATCTTCTAGTTTGTCTTGCGGCGGGTGCCGCACCAGTGAGGTTTTTGCCTGTGGTGCGGGTGCAGCCTAATGGCGACACGTTGCACTGCTATGTGTCGGGCGACGAGTTTTTCCACCGCCTGCACGATAGCGAGGGATACACCATTGTGCAAAACACTGAGACTGGCCAATATGTGTATGCCATGCTGCACGAAGGCCTCTTGCAGCCCACGGCGTATGTGCCGGGCAGTGTGAATCCTGCCAGCGTGGGGCTTTCGCCCAATAGCATTCCCTCCGCCAAAGAGCTGCGGCGTTTGCGCCAGCTTTGGGAGGTGCCTGAGAGATACCGCCCTGTAGAGCCAAAAACCAGCGGTGCCAATCACGGAACGATTCATAATATAGTCATTTTCATCCGCTTTGCCGACGATACGGCCTTTTCCACCACTTCGTTCAGCGCGATAGACAGCAAGTTTAACGACAGCACTGCAGGAGCCTCGTCGATGTACAACTATTTCAAGTCGACCAGCTACAATAAGTTGCAGGTGCTCACCCATTATTATCCTGCGCCAAGTGGCAGCACGGTGTTGTCGTTTCAAGACATCCATGCCCGGAGCCATTTCCAGCCATATAGTGCCACTAATACGTTGGGCTATGTGTCCGACTCGGACAGGCGTGAGCGCGAGTTTGCCCTTTTGGAGGATGCCATAGACTGGGTTAATCTCAACACCCCAGTCGATACCTCCCTGAACCTTGATATGGATGATGACGGCTTGGTCGACAATGTCTGCTTTATCGTCAGTGGCACTTATACGGGGTGGAGCGACCTGCTGTGGCCGCACAAGTGGAGCCTCTACGACCGCTATGTATATATCAATGGCAAACGGGTGTATACCTTCAACTTCCAATTGGCCGGTTCGGGCGACCATTATTTCGGGGTCAGCACCCTCTGCCATGAAATGACGCACACATTGGGAGCCCCCGACATATATCACTACGATAACTACGAGAGTGTTTCGCCTGGTGGCAGTTGGGACCTGATGTGCAGCAACCAGACACCGCCACAGCAAACCAATTCGATGTTTAAAATTAAGTATATGAATTGGTTCGACAGTATTCCCGAGTTGACCGACTCGGGCAGCTACACCATGCAGTCGCTGGCATCGGGTCCCAACCACGCCTACAAGATAGCCTCTGCTGACCGCCAGCAGTGGTATATTTTGGAGTATCGCAACACGTCGGACACCTTCGACTCGTCGATACCCGGCCGCGGGTTGCTGATATGGCGTTATAATGAGGTCGCTAATGCCGACAATGCCAGCTTCGACTTTTTCAATACGCCGCATGAATTGTGGCTCTTCCGTCCCAACAGCGCGGTGGATACGATCAACGGCAATGTGTCCAGCGCTGCCTTTGGGGTGTCGGGGCGTAGCACGTTCGGCCCCACATCCAATCCCCACCCATTCCTTTGCGACGGCACGCCCGACACCTCGTTCAGCCTCACCGATATACAGGTCAGCAGCGACTACAGCACGGTCTCGTTCACCTTCTCTCCCTATGCGGGTGCGGGTTGTGGCACAGCGGCTGTCTTGCCACTGGTGCAAGACTTCGAGACAGGCAATGCGGGCTGTTGGTACTCGGTGAGCATGAACAGCAGGAACAGCGACCGCCAGGGCATAGGCTCTACGACCGATGGCTACTCTACCCACGGCGGGCAGTATGCCTACAGATTCAGCAGCTATTATTCCGCGTCGAATTATTTCCAATACCTCATATCGCCCAAGCTGCCAACCACCAATGCGATGCATCTGACGTTCTACTATTGTCGGTCGCACACCTCGACAGAGCGGTTCAGTGTGGTCTATTCCACCACTACTGACGACCCTTCGGCTTTTGCCGACACGTTGGTGGATGTGGGAGTCAGTAGCCCAGGATGGCAGTATTGCGACCTGTTGGTGCCTGCGGGAGCCAAGTATGTGGCTATCAACTACCAGTCCTACTACAAATATTATCTCTTTATCGACGACATCCGGATTGCCGACACGCTGACCTCGTCGCCCGACACCCACATGCGCGACACGGTCTACATCTATCTGCACGACACGCTGACAAGGGTGTGGCACGATACCCTCTTCCGTTGGGCGACGGATACGCTGTATTACGATGTTGTAGATACTCTGCAGCGCACGGTGTGGGACACCGTGTATGTGTCGCCTGAGATGGGCGAGGTGATTGTGACAACGCCTACTCCTGCCAGGGGCATCCCGGTGGGTAGGGGCGTGTATCCGATAGGCTGCACGGTCGAGATTGCCGCCATCCCCAATGCCACGTATCGTTTCAGCCATTGGAACGATGGCAACACCGACAACCCGCGCACGGTGACAGTGTCGGGTGGTCAAAACTATATTGCCTATTTTGCGGCAGATGAGGACGCCCGATGGAAGAGGGCAGACAATACGATTGTCCTGGAACACGACACGGTGTATCTTCGCGACACCGTATGGAACGACCTCCGCGACACCGTGTGGTTAGCGCTGCGCGACACCCTCTGGCTGCCCAGCCAGCGGCACGACACTGTCTGGATTGACCATCATGAGCCGTTGGCACTCGACACAACGGTTTACTATACGTTGACTACCGCCTCGTCGTCCGACGCGATGGGTGTTGTGGCGGGCAATGGTCGTTATCCTAGCGGTACTCAGGTCGAGCTGGGTGCCTTGGCCAATACTGGATACAAGTTCCTCTATTGGTCGGATGGGGTGATGGAAAATCCTAGAAGAGTGACACTTGATGGCGACCGCCTGCTTGTTGCCACCTTTGGCGATATGCAAGGCATTGCACAGCCCGAAGAGCAGATGGTGCGGGTGTATGTGTCAGAGGGTGTGCTGGTGATAGAGGCTCCTGCCGAAGAGCCTGTTTTGGTCTATAACCTCTATGGGCAGGTGGTCTACGCTAGTGGAGGTGTAAGCACGGCGGCGGCAAATACCGCAGTTGTCCGCGTCCCGTCGCTTAGCGCGGGATTCTATGCAGTCAAGATAGGGAAGCTGTGTGTTAAGAAAGTGATAGTGATGTAACGGCCTCAGCCTGATTGCAGGCCGGATAGGCAGATAATTGAAGATAAGTATGCAGAATAGCATGAAAAACATATATATTGAGACTTATGGCTGTCAGATGAATTTTGCCGACAGCGAGATTGTGGCATCCCTTTTGAAGAAAGAGGGGTATGAGTTGGTGACAGAGATTGCCGAAGCCGACTATGTGCTGATAAACACTTGTGCCATACGCGACAATGCTGAGCAGCGCATCCGCAAGCGGCTGCGCGAGTTGCGCGCACAGCAGGCACGCCACTCCCAGATGCGTATCGGCATATTGGGCTGCATGGCGGAGCGACTGCAGAGCCAGCTGATGGTGGAGGAGGAGAATGTGAGCTTTGTGGTGGGACCTGACGCCTACAGACGGCTGCCCGAGATATTGGCACGGGTGCGCCAGCTGGGGGTGAAGGCCGCCGAGACTGAGTTGAGCACCACTGAGACCTACGACGACATAGAGCCTGTGAGGTTGGGGAGCAACGGCATTTCGGCATATATTTCCATCATGCGCGGCTGCCAAAACTATTGTGCTTATTGTGTGGTGCCATACACCCGTGGGCGTGAGCGCAGTCGCGACCCAGAGACGATAGTGGCAGAGGCTCGTAGCCTTTGCGAACAGGGATATAAGGAGGTGACGCTGCTGGGGCAGAACGTCAACTCATACCGCTGGAAGTGCGATGGGGGAGAGGTGGGTTTTGCCGAGCTGATGGAGCGGGTGGCGGAGATTAGTCCGACGATGCGTGTGCGTTTTGCCACCTCGCACCCCAAGGACCTCAGCGACCGGCTGCTAGAGGTGATGTCCAGACACGACAATATCTGCAAGTGTATACACCTGCCTGTGCAGAGCGGTAGCGACCGTATGCTGAAGCTGATGAACCGCCACTATGACTCGGCATGGTATCTGGACCGCATTGCCGCCATAAGGCGATATATGCCCGACTGCTCGATAACCACCGATGTGATTGCGGGGTTCTGTACAGAGACCGAGGAGGAGCATAGGATGACGTTGGAGATGTTCAGTAAGGTGCGTTACGACTATGCCTATATGTTTAAATTCTCGATGCGCCCCAACACCTACGCTGAGAAGCATCTGAAGGACGATGTGCCCGACGAGGTGAAGACCCGCAGGCTGGAGGAGATAATAGCGTTGCAGGGGCAGATAGCCCTCGAGAACAACCGCCGCGAGGTGGGCAAGGTGTACGAGGTGTTGGTGGAGGGCGAATCGCATCGCAGCAAAGAGCGCCTCTTTGGCCGCAACAGCCAGAACAAAGTGATTGTGTTCGACCGCCATGAGGTGCAGCCCGGGATGTATGTGAGGGTGCGGGTGGTGGATTGCACGGCGGCGACGCTTTTGGGTGAACTGTGCACACAATAAAAATAGCATGGATGCGTTATAATTGTCTATAATCGGTAATCAACTACCAACTATCAACGATTAACTAATAGGTATGAGCAACGTTTTTTTTGAGAAGCACCCCCTGATTAAGCACCTGCTGTATATGCTGGCAGTGTCGGTGCTGATTGTCTTTTTGTGCTTTATGTTTATAAAGCTGGTGGCACGCCAGGGCAAGGAGTATGAGCTGCCCGACTTTAGGGGTGTGTCGTTGGCAGAGCTGCAGCACGACAATCCGTTAGGTCTTAAGTATGTGGTGATAGACTCGGTGTATGATGCCGAGAAAGAGGGCGGAATAGTTATCCAGCAAGACCCCAAGCCCGGCACTATGGTGAAGACTCACCGCAAGGTGTATGTGACTGTTACCACATTTGCCCCGGCCGATGTGGTGCTGCCCGAGCTGTCTAACATGACGGTGCGCAGCGCGGTGTCTGCCCTCGAGGCGGCAGGACTGCGCTGCGGTAAGTTGCGCTTTGTGGACAGCCCTTATCGTAACGTTATCTTGGAGTGTTCGAGCAAGGGCAAGATGGTGTATGCCGGCGAGAAGATGAACCAGAACGATGTGGTAGACCTTACGGTGGGCATGGGCGAGACTCCTACGGGCACACGTGTGCCTTTTGTTATCGGCCAGCTGCCTGCCAAAGCGCGGCGCGGCATCCTCTCGGCTTCGCTAAATGTGGGGCAGGAGCATTTTGAGGGGGTCACAGACCGTAGCACTGCCGTGTGCTATCGCTTGAGTCCCGACTATACGGGGGTGACACGATACCCCTTGGGGACGTATGTGGATATGTGGTATTGCGATGCCTCGGAAGAGGATGTGGAGCGTATTATTTCTAATTTCAAGGTGGATTCCTCGCAAATCTTTAACAACGATTTGGAGCTGTATGAGGACTACTACACATTTGACGAAGACCCCGACTTCGACGATGGCTGGGATTGGTGATAGGAGGCGTAGGCCGGCGAGGCGGGGTAGGAGAGGAGTGCTCGGTATGGCACTGTTGCTCATGATGGGGGGTGCTGTGCGGGCGCAGGAGGCGCTGCTGCCTGTGCGACATGCCGCCGTGCCTGCGGGCAAAGAGGTGTCGGACAGGCTGACGTTGCCCTTTTTCGACGATTTTAGCAGCCCCATCCTCTCAGGTGGTTTATGGCAGTTGGGAGGAACCTTTGTCAACGAGGGCTATGCGCCACTGCCTCCTACGCGCGGCATGGCAACGCTTGATGCATTTGATTCGGACGGAAGGCTGTATCCCACGACTACGGAGCAGCTGTTTGCGTGCGATACGCTAACGTCGCTGCCGATAAGGCTCGACTCGGTGTTTGTGCCATATCCGCGCGCATTGAAGGCCGAGGACTCGGTGTATTTGAGTTTCTTCTACCTGCCGGGAGGCGGCTATGGCAATATGTGGGAGCGTATAGGCGACACTCCCGAAGGTGTCGACTCGCTGGTGTTGGAGTTTTACGATGCCACGAATGATGAATGGCAGAGGGTGTGGTCGGTAGCTGGCTGTTCGGCCGATACGCTCTATGCCCATACAGGCCGCTATTGGCAGTTTTGTGATGTGTGCATTGCTGAGCAGCGATATCTCAACGCCAATTTCAGGTTTCGTTTCAGAAACTATTGCAGCCTGACTAATCTCAACAAACTGGGGATGATAAGTAATGCCGACCAATGGAATGTGGATTATGTGCTGCTCAATGCCGGCCGTCATAGTGGCGATACCACTTCGCGCGATGTGGCGTTTGTGAGGCCTGCGCCTTCTATGCTGAGGCACTATCAGGCCATGCCGGCTAATCAATTTGTTGCAAGTGAAATGGCAGATCATGTGCAACTCACTATCGCCAATCTCTTTTCGGAGGAGTTGGCTACCGACTTCCATTATTATGTGTATGACGAGCGGGGTGTGGAGGTATATAACTATGATGGAGGCTATGAGAATATACCCGTCTATTGGCGCGGATTGCAGTATCAGACCTCTTCGGCCCATGCCCAGCCTCCTGTGGGATATACGTTTCCTGTGGCAGGTCAGGAGTCTGCCTCTTTTACAGTGGTGCACCATGTGCGCGAAGGTGTGAGCGGAGATGTGCATAAGGAAAACGATAGTGCGGTGTTTGTGCAGGTGTTTGACAATTATTATGCCTATGACGACGGCACGCCTGAGAATGGCTACGGAATCACCTCAACCAGCTCGAGGGTGAAGATTGCATACCGCTTTCGTCTGAATGTGGAGGACACATTGACGGCAGTGTATATGTATTTCAACCGCACACTAAATGATGAGAGTGGGGATATGCGTTTCGCTATCACGGTGTGGGACGATGCCGACGGCTTGCCAGGCAATATTATCTATCAGGATGCTACACGCCGTAGGCCTCAGTTTGAGGGGTTTAACCGATATGTGCGCTATGTGTTGGAAGAGCCGCTTGTGTGTGGCGGCACTATCTATGTGGGTGTGGAACAGTATTCGCCCGACTATATCAATCTGGGTTTTGACCGCAATAACGATGCTTCCAATGAGATATTGTATCTTACTGGCACAAATTGGCAGACTAGTATTTTGCGCGGAGCATTGATGATACGCCCTTACTTTGGGCAGCGGGCGACCCTCGATATACCGCAGATGGCAGAGAGTAGGTCGTTCAATGCCTATTCTGTTGGAGCGACGCTTTTTGTTGAAAGTGATGTGCCACAACCGATACAGATATTCAATGCGCTGGGCATTCGGGTGTTCGGCCCGAGGGCTACGGCCTATTTACGTCTTGCTGACCTGCCAAAGGGACTGTACTTGGTGAAGGTGGGTACGCAAAAGGCACAGAAGGTTATTGTCCACTAACTATTATACGCATGACAAACGACGACACTCCTATAGAACCTCAATTGCAAGAAGAAGAGCCTGAGCTTTACGAGCATCACCGTATTATGGTTGACAAAGGGCAGGCGATGCTGCGCCTTGATAAGTATTTGCAGATGCGTCTTGAGGGGGTGTCGCGCAATAGGATTCAGGCAGCAGTCAAGGCAGGATGTGTGTTGGTGAATGGGGCTGGTGCTAAGTCGAATTATAAGGTGAAACCTCTGGATGAGTTGGTGGTGCTGTTGCCTACTCCACCACACGAGCTGGAGGTATTGCCAGAGCCTGTAGACTTTCCTATAGTGTATGAGGATGAGGATGTGCTGGTGGTTAACAAGTCGGCTGGTTTGGTGGTGCACCCTGCCTATGGCAATTGGACAGGCACCTTGCTTAATGGATTGCTATACCACCTGCAAGGATGTAGGACTAGCGACGGCTCTCCGGCAGAGCCCTATCTGGTGCATAGGATTGATAAGGACACGTCGGGTTTGCTATTGGTGGCTAAAAATGAGGCAGCACAGGTGATGTTGGCAAAACAGTTTTTTGAACACACTATTGAGCGAAAGTATAACGCCTTGGTGTGGGGCAATTTCGACGAGGAACAGGGCACTATTGTGGGCAATTTGGAACGCTCCCCATCCGACCGTAGGATAATGCACGTTACCGAAGATCCTACTCGAGGGAAATATGCTGTCACGCATTGGCATGTGCTGGAACGATTTGGATATGTTACTCTTGTGGAGTGTGTGCTTGAAACGGGACGCACACATCAAATTCGCGCACATATGCAGCATATTGGTCATCCTTTGTTTAATGATACGGCATACGGTGGTGACCGCATCCTCAAAGGCACCACTTTCTCCAAATATAGGCAGTTTGTAGAAAACTGTTTCGCACTTTTGCCAAGGCAGGCACTGCATGCCCTTGTGTTAGGTTTTGACCATCCTACTACGGGGCAGCATCTTCATTTTGAACAGCCACTACCTCATGACATGGTGTCGGTGCTAGATAAGTGGCGTCTCTACGCCCGGTCAGCTAACTAGCATGCTGTCATATTAGGCAACTCTGCTCTGTCTCCTTGTTTTTACGATGATAGTGTCTTCTCTTCGTGATGAGTGAAGGGACGTGCGTAGGATAAGCTTTGGGTGACATAATAAAAAGAAATGACCGCCTTGAGAGCGGTCATTTCTTTTTGAGAAGTATTAGCGGTTAGCGGACTATCAGCTTGCGTACCATGCTGACGTTCTCGCCGGTGATGCGTACGAAGTAGGCACCCTGTGCCAGGCGTTCCACGTCGAGGCTCTTGGCGCAGTCGCCCGAGCACTCGAGGGTCTCGCCACCGAGGGTGCCGTTGCTCCCGTTGGTCGCGACGACCACCTCGCGGCCGTTCATGTCGACCACC
>JAFRRK010000072.1 GCA_017428115.1 Bacteroidales bacterium
AATTAAAAATGAATTCGTTAATGTGTTAATTCGTTAATCAAAAAGACTAACACATTCACACATCCAATCATTCACACATTCATATCAACGTATCAACAAAATAAGGCGGCCTTGTCGAGGATAAGAGTGGGCAGTATGATGGCGTATGGCTGGGGTTCGTCCTTGGGTTTCCAGGATACGATGAAGGTGGCTTCGGCTTCGGCGACGTGGTAGCCTTTGGCTTGTAGTTGGGCGATGCGGTCGCGCATGGTGTTAGAGAGGCAGGCAACGTAGTTGCCATGAGGGGTGACGAAGTATCCATTAGAATAGCGAAGGGGTGATCCGTCGCGAATGGGTAGGATGAGGTCTTGCTTGTCCTTGAAGTAATCTAGGTATACGTCTTTGTGAGTGAGGGGAATAGAGATGCGGGGCGTGTATCCATTGATAGGGGAGTGGACGATGGGAGTGGCGAACGTGTTGAATAAGGTGATATCGGTGTGAATGACTAGGTTGTGTTTGGCGCGGGTGATGCCGACATATAGAGTTCTCAATCGGTCGGGGTCGATGTTGACAAGTTCGGTAAGGATTAGATGGACGGTGTCGAATTCGCGGCCTTTGGCTTTATGAATGGTAGAGACGAAAACGGTGGTGTCGTCGGTGGCGATAAAGTCTTCGATGTTAGATTCGGCAAGATACTCGGCGAGGTCGCTGCGGTAGAGGGTGCGGTGTGTAGCCTCGAAGTCGGCTAGGAAGTGGCGCATGATGTCGAGGCAGCTGCTGCGGGCGAATGTTTGCAGGGTGTGTTGCTTGGCTTGGTTCCAGAGGGGACGTGGTATGGCGCTGCCGCTGTCGGCGGTGATGCCTTGCAGGAAGTGGCGCACGATGAAGAGGTCGGCAAAGCGGAAGCCGCGCATGGACTGGATGAGCCGGGGGTGTATGCCTAGCTGGGACAGCTGGTGGGCGGCGAGGAGGGCTTGTTCGTTGGTGAGGGTGAGGAGGGCGGTGGTGTGGGGTGTGGCATTTGGTGTGGCAAGGGTCTGCTGGAGCATTGCGGCCGACTGGGGGATGATGGTTTGGGGGGCATAGTGGTGCAGGGCGACGCTGCCAGGCGAGGTGCTGACGGAGCGGATGGGGGTCTGTTTCATGCGGTGGGGCAGGAGGGTGGCGAAGCGGTTGGAGAGGTCGGTGATGGCGGGGTCGCTGCGGTAGTTGTCGGTCATCTCGTAGAAGGTGGCCTCGGGCTGCTTGGCGAGGGCTTGGAGATGGGCCGAGTCGGAGCCGCGGAAGCGGTAGATGTTTTGGTCGTCGTCGCCAACGGCTATGACTCGCATCTCTTCGTTGCGCTGCATGAGGGCGCAGAGCAGACGGTATTCGTTGGCGCCCATGTCTTGAGCCTCGTCGATGACTAGTACGGTCTTGGCGATTTTGGTTTCTTCTACTTCGCCACTTTCTATCATCTCGGCAGCACGGAGCACTATGTTGTCGAAGGCCTCTTGGTCGGCCATTTGTCCGAGGAGGTCGAAGCTGAAGGAGTGGAAGGTCTTGATGTCGACAAAGTGGGCGGCATTGCCTACGAGGTCGATGAGGCGTTTTTTGAATTCGGTGGCGGCAGAGCGCGAGAAGGTGAGCATGAGTATCTGCTCGTGTTTGACATCTTCGAGCAGCAGTAGTGAGGCCAGTTTGTGGACTAGCAGGCGTGTTTTGCCGCTGCCGGGTCCGGCGGCTACGACGATGTAGTGCGACTGCTTGTCGTTCACTATCTTGAGCTGCAGTGGCGACAGTTCGCCAAAGAGTTTTTTGTATTTTGCAGGGGTGATGTTGCGATTGATGTCGGTGGTGCGCCCGTCTTTGAAGTATTTTTTGATGAAGTGCTGGTAGTCGAGGGTGAAGTAGTCGCTGACGAACGAGAGGGCGGCATCGTAGTTGCTGACCATGAGGTTGGCGTATTCGCCTACGATGTGTATTTGGCGTATGCGTTGTTTGTAGAATTCGTCGAGCATGCGGTATTGTTCTTTGCCATAGTGGGTGCGCATGGCTGCGGTGCGGTGCAGTTGCATGGTGTTGTATACGACTAGGAAGCCGCCTTCGATTTTGAGCAACCCTGTCTTGGAGAGGTAGAGAAGAGCCTCTTCGAAATCGATGATGGTGGGGGTGTTGTCGGTGCCACCGAATTGCAGTTGGGTATGGTCTTGGTTGTATTGTTGCAGGAGGTTGACGAGTGAGAAGGAGACCGCCTCGTCGGTGGTGTGAAGAGCGGCGAGCCGTGTGATGACGAATTGGCAGATGTCGGCGCGCCGTTGGTGGCGGGCTTCGATGATGTCGGGCGGGGCTTGGAGGTGCAGGGTGACACTGTCTGTGAGGGTGTGCTCTTGTTTGCGGATGTAGCCTTTGAGGGCTAGGAAGTAGAGGAGTGTGTGGAGTAGGCGGGTGGTGCATTTGGTGTGGCCGTGGTCAAGAGCCTCTTGGTTGAGCTGTTTGTAGTTGAGCTGGCAGGAGCTCTCGCTGAGGTGGGAGAGAATGAAGCGTTCGAGAAGAAGTATGTTGCTCAGTCGGCGGGGCGTGGAATCCTTTTTGAGCCAGGCGGTCATGTCGCGGCTGTCGGCAAGGAGACCTTCTTGGCGCATAAGGTTGACGTTGCGGATGACGGTTTCTTTGCTCATGCCAAGGATGTCGGCAAGATAGTCGATACGGCTTTCGGCTTCGTCGCGGTTGTGGCTGGTGGCTCGGCGGCTGATGAGCGAACGGATGATGCGGACTGCCTCTTGGCGCGAGGTGTCGTCGAAGAGTGGCGATAGGGTGAGGCGGCGGCGTGCCTGGTCCATGCTGTTAACGGTGATGCCGGTGGCAAAGATATGGGGTATGTTGTTGCCTCGTTTGAGATAGCCTGCCTCCTCAAGTGCGGATATGGCTGATTTGACACGTGTGTCGAGGTCTTCAATCTCATCGTTCCAACCGGCTTGTCGGGCTATCTCGAGGGGGGAGCAGCTGACGCGTTCGTATTTGGCGGTGAGGTCGCGCACGGCACGCCATACTTGCTGTATGTCGCTGATGCTTAGTTTGGTCTGGTTGAGGAGTATGAAGTGTTTGTCGAGGTCGTTGTCGGAGAAGAGCACGTAGCAGTCGGCCTGCATGGTGGGGTCGCGGCCTGCACGTCCTGCCTCCTGGACATAGTTTTCGAGCGAGTCGCTGATGTCGAAATGTACCACTAGGCCCACATCTTTTTTGTCTACCCCCATGCCGAAAGCGGAGGTGGCAACAATGACCTGCGCCTGGCCCTCCATGAAGGCATTTTGGTTGTGTACCTTCTCGGCGGCTTCCATCTTGCCGTTGAAGGGGAGGGCTAGGATGCCGTCGGCAACGAGTCGGTCGGCAAGTTCGCGTGTGCGGCGGGTGCGCGACACATAGACTATGCTGGGGCAGTGGTGCCCGAGGATAAGCTGGCGGAGGTGCTGGTATTTCTCTTCCGAGGTGTCGGCATGGATTACTCTGTAGCGAAGGTTTTTGCGCTCGGCATTGGCGGCAAATACTTTTAGGGTGAGTCCCAGCTGGTGGTTGAAATAGTCGCAAATGTCGCTGATTACTTTTGGCTTGGCGGTGGCGGTGAAGCATGAGACGGGGATGGGCTGTCGCTGCTGTTTTTGCTCTTGGAGCCATTTGATGAATTTGCCTATGTAGAGATAGTCTACACGGAAATCGTGCCCCCAGGCCGAGAAGCAGTGTGCCTCGTCAATTACAAACCTCACTACGTTGCGACCAAGGAGCAGGTGTTCGATGGTTTTGGACCGCAGCATTTCTGGGGCAATATAGAGGAGGTTGGCAGTGCCTTCGGACACCTGAGTAATGGCAGAGGCACGTTCGACGGGGTCGAGGAGTCCGTTGATGGTGACGGCATCGGCTATGCCGCGGTCGGCAAGGTTGTCGACTTGGTCTTTCATGAGCGACTGCAGCGGTGAGATGACCACGGTGAGACCGTGGCAGTTGCGTCCTGCCATTAGTGCCGGCAATTGGAAGGTGAGCGATTTGCCACCGCCAGTAGGGAAAATGGTGAGGAGTGAGTCGCCTCGAATGGCGGCCTCGACGGCTTGCTGTTGCATGGGCACATCGTCGAAGGTGCGGAAGTGGTCGAAGCCGAAGAATTCTTTCAGTCCATAATGTGCATCCAGTCGCCGTTGGCAATAGGGACAGGGTGGAACGCCTTCGCCACAGGGCGTGTTGCAGAGGAAGTTCATCACGTTGGCGACTTTGGGGTAGTTGTGGGTGACCCATGGAGGCGTGAGGGAGAAGAGGTCGTCGGCACCAATTACGGCCAGGCTGTAGGCGAGTTCGACAGGATATTGGCGAGCCACAGCCATGATGTTGGCGTTGTGGCATATTTTATCTTCATAGCCAGGAAGTAAACCGCCGCTGGAGAGGAGTATTTGGGTGAGGCTGGCCGCATGGGGATGCCATTGGTAGCACTGCTTAAGGTGGATGAAGAATCCTTTGAAGGGGTAGGCACTGGCAAGCAGGTAGTAGTAGATGTCTTGTTGTGTGGGTGGGAGCTGTGTCCAGGCCGCTACTTCGTCGGCGAAGAGTTCTTGTGCCTTTTGTGAGTCGTTGACGGGATTGTTGAGCTCGTCGACTTGTAGCTTGTCGTCTTTTACCAAATGGTGGTAGGGCTTGCGGGGGAAGAGGAGGGGGGAGAGGTAGAGGGTGTCGATAATGGTGCGATTGGTATCAAGCCTTAGGTGGGAGAGGTACTTGAGGTCGTGGCCGACGATGTTGTGTCCGCAGAGAGTGTCGCAGCCTTGAATGAATTGGAAGAAATCGTGTTCGGAATGGGTGTGTAGCACGGCGCCGTCATCGCGTACGGCTCCATAGTCGGACACTTGGCGACGGTCGGTCGAAACTTCGATATCTATGAAGGCAAACAACCTACTCTACGGTGATTTTGAAGCTGCGGTATTTGGATGTGGTGGAGGGATTCTCGGTGACGCGTAGTTTTTCGTTGCCAAAGTGCATGATACGATAGTTGTCCATGTTTTCGGTACGGTAGACGGAGAAGAGGTTGTAGAATTGGTTGAGAAAGTCTTGGGAGCGGATGTCGATGAGTAGCTCGTAGCAGAGGTCGTATTGCTTGTCGAGCTTGAAGGTGAGGCGATAGTCGGCGGTGTTGATAATCATGATGCCGTCCACATCATTGCCGGCAGGCATGTAGGTGATGTCGAAAGCCTGGCTTTCGGCACGCTCGTTGCCCACGAAGGCACCTAGTCCTTGGATGATGTGGTGTGAGTCGCGACCGAGTTGCTCGGGGATGTAGTCGGCTTGGGCTTGAGCCCACAGGCATGTGGATAGCAGAAGCGAAATGCCTAAGGAAATAATCTTTTTCATTGTAGGATAGTTATTTCTGTTTTACAGGATGGTCAAGTGTTTTTATTGTGCCAGGCGTTCCACTATGGTGCCTATGGCTTGGCGCATGGGGGTGTGGTAGTCGTGGAGGAAGGTGCCTAGGGGGCGGTTGGCAACGATGAGACACACGGTGAGTGGCTGGTGGCCAAGGGAGTTGGCGAAGCCGTAGATGGCAGAAGTCTCCATCTCGAGGTTGGTGACGGGCACTCCATTCCAGCTGAATGCGGCAAGGCGTTCGTTCAGCTGAGGGATGCTGGGAGCAAGGCGTATGTTGCGTCCTTGCGGCCCGTAGAAGCCGGGGGCGGTGACGGTGATGCCGTGGTGCATGTCGTGTGCCACTTGATGGAGCAGTTGTTGGCTGCAGGACACGCAGTAGGGGGTGGCTAGTCGGCTGTTGAGCTGCATGTGGGCTGCAAAGGCTGCCTCCATGTCGGGAAGGAAGCCGTGGCTGTCGTGGAGGTAGTAGTTCATCAATCCGTCGAGACCGATGGCGTATTGTGACGCCACCAGGTTGCCGCAGTCGACATCGGCACGTAGCGAGCCACAAGTGCCAATACGCACTAGGTTGAGCGAGCGGTGTGATGATAGTGGTGTGCGGGTGGCAAGGTCGAAATTGGCTGCAGCATCGAGCTCGGTGGCCACGATGTCGATATTGTCGCACCCCATGCCGGTGGAAAGGGCGGTGAAACGGGTGCCGTGGTAACGGCCTGTGAGGGCGTGTAGCTCACGATTGCACGACTCGTGTTCTACGCTGTCGAATATCTCTTTGAACATATTTACGCGGTCGGGGTCACCAACCAATAGCACATTGTCGGCCAGGGTGACGCTTGTGAGGTGTATGTGGTAGAGGCTTCCATCGGGAGCCAGCACTAGTTCGCTTTCTTTGATTGCCATGGTTAAATAGGAATGTTTGATGATGTGAGAATGTGCTAATGGTTGAGTGTGATTGGTTGCTCAATCTACTCATACATTAGCACATTCTCTTGGTTGTGATTGATGATTGTTTAATTTCTGTTGCGGCTGTTGGTAGTGCCGCGGCTGTTGTTGTTGGAGCTTGTGCTGCGGCTGCTGGTGGAGGTGCCACGAGTGCTGGAGCTAGAGGATGTGGTGGCATTGCCACTGCGGCTGGTGTTGCTGCTGCGGGTATTGGTGGTGGCAGCAGAACGGCTGCTAGAGCCCCTATCGCTCTCCTTGGTGTTAGAGGAGCGGCTGGAGGAACTGTTGGCGGAAGAACGGCTGCTGGAGCTTCTATCGCTCTCTTTGGTGGCTGAAGAGCGGCTGGATGAGGTGTTGGTGCGGCTGTTGTCGGAGCTTACAGTGCTGCGGCTGTTGCTTTCCTTGGTGGAGTTATTGCGGCTGCCATTGTTGTTTGAATTGTCAGAGCTGATGCCGCTACGGTTGGTGCTGCTGCCACGTCCGCTATTGTCGGTGCTGACACCGCTGCGGCTGTTGTTGCTGCCACTTTCGCGGGTGGAGGAGGAACGAATGTTGCTGCTGTTGCCACGACCGCTATTGTCGGTGCTGATGCCGCTGCGACTGTTGTTGCTGCCACGGTCGGACACTTCGCCCGTGCGGCTGGGTGCAGGAGTGGTGTTGCGGCTGCCGGTTGCACGGTCGGTGACGGTGATGGTGTTGTCGGTGCGGTTGCTGGTGATGCGGTTGCCGTTACGTTGTGTTGGGTCGTTTTGCACGGTTGCTTGTGAGCGTGAGGTGGTAATCTTGCCTACAAGGGGTTCGTTGGTGTAGTGGAATCCTCCGTTGGGGTCTTCCTGATAGCCTGGACGGTTCTGTCCGGGGGTGAAGGGCTTGGGGGGCATGGGCGCGGGGTGGTGGGGCAGACGGCGATAGTAGGGGTGGTAGTGCATGTGGGGATAGCTGTGGTAGTGCCAGCCCGGACGGTGGATGTCGTAATGATAGGTGTAGTAGTACACCACCGGACGAGGGGCGCGCACGAAGGGATTGTATGGTGGCATGGCCCAAGAGAAGGTGGGACGGCGGTGGGTGTACTTAAAGCGTAGGTACTGTGCAGCGCTGTAGATGTTGCGGTTCTGCATGAGGTAGATGCACTCGAGGTCTATGGGCATATAGATTTCGTCGCCAGTGTAGGCATCGTAGCCATAAAGCCATATCTCGTAGAAGGATGAGCTAATCTGCTCAGCCCACACCTCGTTGATGAGCACATAGGTGGGTAGTTCGTCTTCGTAGCCGCAGTAAATCATCAACTCGTCTTGGTGGTTGAGGCATGCCACGGTGCGTGCGGCTTGGTTGTAGGTGAAATAAAGGATGTTGTCGGCGGCGACAGTAAGTGTTGCCATCATCAGTGCCAGCGTTAAAATTATCTTTTTCATGGCTGTAGGTGTTATTGGTTCTTTATTTGTTTAGTATTTCCAATGTTAAAATAATTTTGCAAAGATACACATTTTTTTTTAATGAGTGCTGTGTGCTTTTTTATAGATATATAATTGATAGACGCTTTCAGCTCTATATTCCAATTCTTAATTGTTTCATTGTTTCCTTTCGGTTGGATGTTCTACCGGACTATCTACTGCTCTTCGTTCGGCTATTGATTGTTTTTTGGGCTTTTCCCATTCCAGAAGTCGGCATTTTCAATGTTGAGGTCTTTGGGCGAGAATATGGGGTTCTTAATGCCTGCTTTTTTCTGCCGCTCATAGTCTCGCAATATGCGGAACGATTTGGGCGAGAGCAGCAGTATGGCGATGATGTTTATCCATGCCATTAGTCCCACTCCCATGTCGCCCAGATTCCATATCACGCCCGCTTCCTTGAGGCTGCCAAAGAATACCGAGCCTATGAAAAGCACGCGTAAAATCATGATGATTCGTCGTTCGTCTTTTTGGCTGTCGAAGATGAGGCGGTCGCGCTGTTTTGCTTCTATGGGGTTGGATATGTCGAAGTATTTGCCTTGTATCTTGATGCGGTGTTCGCGGGCCTTGCTAAAGAGGTATACAAGGTTGGTCTCGGCATAGTAGTAGTATGCCATTACGGTGGTAAAGGCGAAGAAAAACAAGGTGATACTAATGACAATGCCGCCTACATTGTGTCCTAGCAGGGTGCCGAGGGCGGCAATGGTATACTCGACGCTTGGCTGTCCTAAGTCAGCAACAGTCGACTGCACTAGATAGCCTCCGGTGGCAGGATCGATGACGTTGTAGCATTTGGTGGCGAGCAGCATGACTGCAGTGGCCGTGCATACTAGCAGGGTGTCCACATAGACCGAGAAACCCTGTACCAGCCCCTGCTTCACGGGATGGTCTACCTTGGCGGCGGCGGCCACGATAGGTGCTGTGCCCTGCCCGGCTTCGTTGCTATAGATGCCTCGCTTGACACCCCATGCCACTGATGAGCCCATGATGCCGCCCAAAGCCTCGTGGAGGCCGAAAGCACTAGAAAGCATATCGCGGAAGGCTCCAGGAACGGCTTGGGCATTGCATACCAATACCACAATGCTGAGGATTATATAGGCTATGGCCATGAAAGGGGTGACTATCTCTGCCACGGCTGAAATTCTCTTCACCCCGCCTAATACTACCAGTGCGATGAGGGTGGCGACAAATACCCCTATCACCCACGGTGCGATATGGAAGGTGGTGGAAAAGGACATGGCTATGCTGTTGCTGTGGATGGGGGGTAGGCAGAGGGCGCATGCAAGTACGGTGACGGCAGCAAAAAGTATGGCCAGCCAGCGGCAGCGGAGTCCTTTCTCAATGTAATAGGCAGGGCCGCCGCGCAGCTCGTTGCCATGACGCTGTTTGTAGATTTGTGCCAAGCAAGCTTCGGCGTAGGCTGTGCCAGCCCCAAAGAAGGCTATAATCCACATCCATATGATGGCACCCGGGCCACCAAACCCTATCGCCATTGCCACTCCTACTATATTCCCGGTACCCACACGTCCAGATAGGGCAAGGGCGAAAGCTTGAAAAGAGCTGATGCCCTCTTTTTTTGTCTTGTCGTTGGCAAATAGCAGCCGCACCATCTCGCCAAAATGGCGTATCTGCACAAAGCGTGTGCCAAAGGAGAAGTACAGTCCACCAATCAAGCATAATCCCACTAGGGGCCAACTCCACACACAGCTGTTGAGAAAGGTGATTAACTCGTCCATTTTTTTACAATCAGATTTGAAAATGCAAAATTACACAAAAAAATCGGATTTCCACAAAAAAAGTCACAACCTCTCCCCGACAAACGTATCACAATTGGATGTTACATGCACCTTCGATACCTGTTATCACCATTCTCAGTTTTCATTTTTTAATTCTCAATTCCGCTCCACCAACAACTTCTGAGTGCTGGAGCCTTGGGGCGATTCGAGGGTGACGAGGTACAGCCCTGCCGCCAGCCCGCGGGTCGAGAGCGTCAGCCTCGTCCCCTCCTTTGTGGGGTGGCTCGAAGAGCCAGGGTCTACAACCATCCGCCTCCGCAGCAGCTCGCGGCCCTGCTCGTCGCGCAGCACCACTTCGAACGACGGCACAGCATTCTCTCCTGCCGTCACCGCCACCGTCACCTCGTTCTGTGCCGGGTTGGGACTCAGCGTGAACGCAATCCTTTCACCCTTCGGCAATGCAATGCCCACCGAGTTTTCAGGTCTGTAATAAAACTGCACCGTGTCGCTCCATTCGCCCCACACCATCGTGTCGTGCACAGGGCACATGTGGTGGCAACGCCCTCGGCATCGCGCCGCATACAGCACCCCCGTATCAAAGTCACCGGCAGGCAGCAGATATGGATGTGTGCTGGCATTTGCCATAATGAAGCTGTCGGGGTCTTGGTCCGCCGGCCCATAGGCCACCTGGAACGGCCGCTGTCCCGACCTTGCGCTCCAGTCAAACAGCGGTCTCCCGTCCACATAGCCCGTCCGACGGAAGTACTCCACCCTCGGGCAATCAAAGCTTTCCGTGTCCGGCGGCGCGATGATGGGGTAATAGCATCCTAAGGAACCATTCTCAGTCATATTGTATTCTCCCCTTGATTCATTCAATTGAAATTGATGGTTAATGTTACCGCTCAATCCTCCAGCCTGAGAATGGACATATCGTTTTCCCTCTGTTGGACAGTCTATATCTGTAAACCTTGTTCCGACAAAGAAGGTGTCGGCTACAACTATTGGCTCTGGGAAATAAAACTCGTATGCCCCCACAACGGTGTCTCCTATATCTGGCCTGTCCGACACGGACTGGGGATAGACAAAGTGCCTGCTGGGCGGATAGTTGTGCATTCTTGCAGAATCCGCATGGTAGTAATTGTCTCCTTCCTTTATGACGAGCATGGCATACGCCTCATATTCAAATTGACTAGTATCATTTGTACCACTTGTATGTTGTGTAGTTATATCAGCTGTAGAGGTGGCTGCGATGCCATAAATAATAGTGGGTTGGTTAATAACATATCCTTGATAGTCAGACCGATATATTAACTTCGCATGGGCGGTATCATAATTATCCGCTCTGCACGAAATAAATGCATCACATAAATTCCCTCGTGGTTTATAGTATCGATAATCAAATGCATCGTTTGGACTATTCTGAACTATTGGCGGCGCACAAAGGTATATGGAACTTGAATCACCATACCGTATCGTGTCCTGCGCCAACAACATATCAGCACCACACGCCATTATCGCCATAATAAAAAACAACTTTTTCATGACACGACATATTTAGTTGAACCTGCACCCCATATATATGACAAAACTGGAGCAGCTACTATAAGCATCCCATCTATTATAGGATAGAGACAGTGTATGGTATGTATAGTTACTCGTATTATAACTCGGCATACTCAGCTGCAATATCTGTTGAAAAGCACGCCAATGGCAGAGAGAAGCTGGGTTATAGTTCGGGACATCCATCTCAATCCAATAGTTTCCACCCGCTGCCACGATGTGCTTGCTGGTCAGCCGGTCTAGCGAATAAAACGGATAATCGTCCTTTTCATATATCGTGACGGCACTATAGGGAGGGGATGTGTATGGCTCCCAGCAAACAAACGCATAATGGTATAATGTTGATGGAAACCGTTGATACTGTAGCAATACCAATTTCGAATATTCAGGCAGGTATACCATTTCTTCTGGCTCCGCCTTGTCGAGCAGACTGTACCCCTGCGCACTGGTCATTGCCATCGAGGCAAGGTCCACCGTCCTTAGGTGAGTCTCATAATTAGGCGACGCTCCTGGTTTGTGCAGGGCAACCAATGCTATGCTGTCTCCCTTCATCTTGCAGCAATGGTATATTCCTTCCATCTCGGGTACGACATAGCTATAGTAATTGTCAAAAGTAGCAATCACATTGCTTTTGTTGCACCTGTGAATGATTAGTTCACTCTTGTCTGGATAGCAAGAAACTATGCCCAGCCAGTTGTCCGTCACCACCACGTCGTCAGCACGTTCATAATGGTTACTATCACATAGAAAAATGAAGCCGACTAGTGAAAAATCCATCACATAATCATATTCTATCGCAAAGAAAGTATGGCACGACCCATAATTGGCAGATGTACAAGGGTAAAACCACATTGGCACATTCACCGACGAAGAAAAATAGTACATTTCGCCAATAGACACCACCTTATACCTACCAATTCCGTCGGTGTATGCTGCCAACCTCCACATTATAGTTGAGGTTGGGGTTATGTCCATATCAAGTTCACGATAAGGGATACTAGACACCGCACAACCCTCTATCTCGGAAACCGAGGTATGGCCTATAATTCCGTTTCGCGTATCTCTTTTTTGCCCACAGAAAAAGTTTTCGTCTCCAACAATACGGATGTCCTTTATATCAACATCATTTTTCAATGTCACTTCAGCAATGTGTCCATACATATCAATTACTGCAAGTTTGGGTATCCCGCCATCCTCATAGTATGCAACCGCCCGCTGAGCATCGACAGCTCTGACAATCGAGCTGGAGGTATTCGGTGTCAAAGGGGTATACCCCATAATAAAATTGTAGTATGTTTGCCCTTGCGTCTGTAGGCACAGCATCATACAAACAACTGAAAAAGATAGAAATAAACGCAATTTTATGTTGCATAGAATAATATTTTCATCCTGCAAAGATACAACTTTTCTCCAAGAAATGCAAGTTTTTTTTGTTAAAAACACCCACAGCACAGTTTTTGTCCGTTACCCCCAAACAGCTTTTGTGTCACAATTGGATGTTACATGCACCTTCGATACATGTTATCACCATTCTCATTTTTCCATTTTCAATTCTCAATCCTCTATTCTCAATTCTCAATTCTCAATTCCGCTCCACCACCAGCTTCTGCGTGCTTGAGCCTTGGGGCGATTCGAGGGTGACAAGGTACAGCCCTGCCGCCAGCCCGCGGGTTGAGAGCGTCAGCCTCGTCCCCTCCTTTGTGGGGTGGCTCGAGGAGTCAGGGTCTACACCCATCCGCCTCCGCAGCAGCTTGCGTCCCTGCTCGTCGCGCAGCACCACTTCGCACGGCAGCACAGCATTCTCTCCCACCGTCACCGTCACCTCGTCCCGTGCCGGATTGGGCGACAATGTGAAAAACCGTTCCTCTTCGGCCTGCTCGATGCCTTCGTCATTGCGTGCAAACTGAGCCTCAAACGCTGTGTCCTGAGTCACCACCACATAGCGCGGATTGCTTGTGTCACCGTCGTTCCAGCGCACAAAGCGGTAGTTCGCCATCAGCGGAACTGCCTTCAGCTCGGCGGTGTCGCCGTAGTAGTAGTCGCCGCCACCGTCCACGCGACCGCCGTAGCTCCTGTTGCTGCTCACTGCCACATGGTATCGTGTGTTGGTATCGAAATAGGCGATAAACGTGGTGTCGCTCATCAGCCGTATGGCTCGTGGGTTACTGGTGACCCCGTCGTTCCAGTGCGTGAAGCGGTAGCCCGAATATGGCCGTGCCCAGATTTGCTGCGTGGTGTTCTTCGATACGGTGTCGTAGGGTCCGGCACTTCCCATGCTGCTGTCGGCAGGCACCACATGAAGGTCCACAAAATCTATCAGAGGCATATACAGGCCCCACGGCTGGTTATGGTCATCAACCACGATGTTGTACCACGTGTTATTAGGCAGACCATGTTCCAATAGAGGTGTCGAAAACTCGAAGGGACAACCCGTTGTGAAGGCCCTATCATATCGGTACACACCATTATACAATGTAGGAGGGTTTGAGTAGTACCAACTATAATCAAGGTAATTGTTGTTGCAAGAACCCTCCATAAAGAAGAGGCTGTCCACCTCCACTGGATGGTCGAAATAGGCAGTATAGAGTTGGCTGTACTTAAAACCATATTTATCAGTGTCAGCATTCAGTGGCACCTTTAATATTTGGCATCTGGCCGTGTCCCACCGCACAGAGTCCACTAATAATATCGTGTCTTTTGTGTCTCCAATTGTTCTTGTTCTTTGCTGATAGATATAGATATATTCTGGCAAACGGACAGTGTCTCTTACATTCACACTATAGGTTCTCCAATCCCTAATCCATACGCTCACGCCCTTCAGTGCTGCCGGATATTTCACACGCTCCCCCTTTGCTAATAGGAATTGGGGATGGTGGTATTGGCCACCAAATAGCGTTAGGAGTTCTTCGTCGGGGTAAAAGGGATCTGATTCGTAATATTCGTAACAGCTGTCGTACCAATACGACATATACCATCCTCTAACTTTTCCGTCCGGGCCGCTGACGGTGTCCTGTGCCGCCGCCACGCCAAACAGACTCACGGCCACTACTACTGCAATAAGATGTTTCATATTCGTCATTGTTTATGTTATTGTTCTGTTTTCATATCATCGTTCTCGTCCGAATCCGTTTTAGCAGGTTCGCTGGTGAAGCAACGCTGTTTAATATCAACTTGCTGTGCCGTCACTGTCACCCACGAGGTATTCTCAATTTCCAATGGATAAACTAAGTGAAGAGATGCGTATGTACGGACAGCTTTTTCTATTGGTTTCAATTTTTCTGATAATCCCAGTTATAAACAAACATGTCGCTACCATTGCCGAAAAAACGGACGATAGCATTCTCTCCACGCGGTTTCGTTGTTGTTCGTGTCCGAGAGTTCACTACCGTTGGCTGTGCAAAACTTGTATAATCTGCCATCGTCAATAGGACGATCAATGGGACTATAAATAGTATTTTTTTCATGATAATGCTGTTTTTAAGGTCTTTTTTTTTTTGTAATTATTGCATTTGCCTGAAATAAAGAGGAATATGGTATTTGTAAATTATTTTTTTAATAATCAAATATACAATTATTTCTTGAATTTGACTTTTTTCACAACAAAAATTTGACTTTATTCACAACAAAATGATTGAAACGCGACGCATAATTACACTTCCCTTTAGCAAAATAACTATAGGATAAGTGAGAGAGGCGGGGGTTGGAGTGGGTATGGGTGATTGGTTGACATGGTTGGGTTGGTGGGAAGACGTGGAGGGTGTGGAGGGAAAAAAATATGTAGAGGAAAGGAGGGGGCTAGTGGGACTGAGGATGGAAGTGGGGTTGTGGGAGGTGGTGGTGGGTGGGCATGAGAGGGAAGTGGGGGCTCAGATGTGGTGCGAGGGAGGGGTGTGGAGGGTGGGATGGCGGAAGAGGTGGAGGAGCGTTGAGAAGAGGGGAGGGTGGAATGAGGATAAAAGAAAAGGTGCCCCGGCATGCTGCCGAGACACCTTTGGAAGGTAGGGTTGGGGAACCCTATGAGTTACTTGCGTACAACAACGCGGCGGGCAGGACGGTCGCCAACCTTGACCAGGTAGACACCTGTGGCGGGCATCGGAATGGTCTCTTCGATGGCGGCATTGGTGCGCTGGGCTATCAGACGGCCTACCACGTCGAATACGCGGATGGTCTGCTGCTCGGCACCGCTGACCACGATGTTGCTGTGCTTGGTGTAGATGATCGTATTGTCCTCAGCCACGTCGTTGATGCCAACGTTCTCTGCAAAGTGGCATACAATATTGGTGGTGGGTTCTGTGAGGATAATGGTGACGATTTCGTTGAGGGCTGTGTCTGCATCAGTGTGCACTCCATCCCAGTGGTCGAAGTGGTAGCCATCGTTTGCCATGGCCTGAAGCACTATGGTGTCGCCGGTGTGACCTTGGTAGTGGTCAGAGCGCTCACCATTGATGAGCACATGGCCCCAATCAATGTTGTTAGATGTCACATCAAGAGTGGCTTCAAAAACTACCTGTTCGAACACAGCGGTGAGCATGACATCGTTAGTGCCCATCAGGAATGTGACCGAGGGCTCGGTGTAGACTACGTTGTTATCGTTGTCTACCCAATTCACGAAGGCGTAGTACTCGTCGGGAGTGGCAGTGATGGTGACCATGTCATCTTCGTAGTAGAGGCCGTTGCCGCTGACAGTGCCACCACCAGTGGAACTGAGGGTGACGACGTGCTGAGGCAGAGCTCGGAAGATGGCTGTGAACGAAGCATCATGTGTCACTGTGATGTTGCGGGTGAGGTGGGTGTCGCCATCGCTCCACTGCAGTAGATAGTAGTGCTGGGCAGGTGTGGCGGTGAGTGTGACGGTGGTGCCGTAGGTGTAGGTACCCGAGCCGCTGACTGAGCCACGTGTGCTGTCGTTAGGCACTGCGGTGATGGTGTAGCTGTTGATGGCAAACTGTGCTGTGGCACTGATGCTCATGCCAGCAGCCTCGGCGGGAATGACCACGCTGATGGGGTTGTCGGTGAGGCTGAGGCCGGGCATTGTTACGCCAGGAATGGTCCACGTCTGGAAACTATGGCCAGTGGCGGGCACGGCAAGGGCAGTGACGGTGTCGCCCACATGGTAGGTATAGATGCCAGGTGCGGGGTTGATGGTGCCCATGGCTGTGTCGTTGACGGCCAAGGTGATAGTGACGGGGTTGTAAGCGAAGGTGGCCGTGTAGGTGGCATCGCCGGTTACAGTGACTGTGCGGGTGGCATGGGTGTCGGCGTCGTTCCACTGCACAAAGTGGCAGTTGGTGGCAGGTGTGGCTGCAATGGTGACATTGCTGCCATAGGTGTATGTGCCAGAGCCGGTGACGATGCCAAGCAGGGCATTGTTTGCAATGACGGTGAGGGTGTAGGTGTTGGGAGCAAAGGTGGCCGTGTAGGTGGCGTTGCCAGTGACGGTGATGGTGCGCGTGGCGTGGGTGTCTGCATCGTTCCATTGCACAAAGTGGTAGCCCGTGGCGGGAGTGGCAGTCAGCGTAGCGGTAGTGCCGTAGGCATAGCTGCCGGCTCCGGTGACGGTACCCATGGTGCTGTCGTTAACAGCAGTGGTGATGAGGTACATGTTAGGAGCAAAGTTTGCAGTGATGTCAAATACTGCACCAGCCAGGTAGGCGGGAACCACTTCGGCTATGGGGTTGGTGTTGATTGTGTCGGTGAGCGTACCAAGCGTCAGCGTCCAGTAATCGAAATGGTAGCCTGTGTTAGCAACGGCGTAGGCACCCATGGTGTCGCCCACGTTGAAGGTGTAGGTACCTGGTGCGGGCATGGTGTTGCCCATGGCGGTGTCGTTCACTGCCAGTGTGACTGTGACGCCGGTGGGGGCAGTACCCTCGCAGCCGATGAGGTGGTATACAGGCACATTAGTAGTAGCGGTGCCACCTGAGATTTCACCTATGGTATATGCCGAGCCGTCGCGGTAGACGTAGCATGCCAGGGTGTCGGTAGCAGAGTAGGATTCGAATGAGCCGCTGCTAGCATAATTGCCATGGTTACGGCGCACGGCTACAAGTATGTTGCCAATGCCGTTGTAGGTGAAGGTATTGTCGAAGGTGATTGTCTGCCAGTTGGTGTTGTCGTAGCTGAGGTCGCCAGTGAAGACCAACTGCATGTTGGTAGTGTCTTGGATAAAGCCACCAGCCAAAGAGGTGACGTTGGTCTGCATCAGATAAATCTCGCAGTTGGAGAAGTAGCTGCTGCCGTTAGCCACGTTGGTGGGCTTGAATTCCATACCTTTGATTTCGCCAAGGCCGTTCACACGTTCGGCGGGTATGATAACCTCGGTGTAACTATAGTTATAATAGCTGTAGCCGGGGAAGTAGTTGGTGGTGCTGGTGGCACTGTCGGCATTGGCAAACGTCAAGGCAGTGTCGCTGTCGCACATGATAGGATCTGCCAAGGTGCGAAGTGTTACATAGGCTATACTGGAAGCATCGGTGGCCGAGCAGTTGGTCTGAACACCAAAGTTGTACTGCGTATGACCAGTGAGGCCGGTGAAGGTATAGCTGTTGGCAGTGATGCCCGTGGCCACGACTACGCTGTCGTTATAGATGGTGAAGGTGGCATCGCTGTTGTCGCTGTTCCATGTGATGGTGGCAGTGTTGTTGGTCAGGTTGTCGACCGTTACGCTAGGTGCGAGACAGCTTGGGCAGGGATCGTTCATCGTGAAGAACAGACCTTCGGTCAGATTGGATGCATCAGAGCAGGTGTAGGCAGTGGCTCCACCACCATTTACGATGTTGAAGGAGACTTCATCGTCATACGAGCCTGCGCTCCAGCTAAACAGTACGGGTGTGCCGCTAGTGACGGCAATAGTGGTAGAGGAGGAGGAACCGCTGACAGTGAAGGTGTCAATCGGGCTGCCGCCTTGTGAAACGACAATATATCCGCCGTTCCAGCCGTCGCCGTAGCTGTCTTCACCCTCGATAGTAATCTGGCACGAAGCTGCACATCCAAGTAGGTGGTATACAGGCACTGTACTAGTGGCGGTGCCGTCAGTGATTTCACCAATGGTATATGCCGAGCCGTCGCGGTAGACGTAGCGTGCCAGCTGGCTGCCTGCTGCGAATGCCTCAAAATTGCCGCTTGAGGCCCATGTGCCATGGTTGCGGCGCACTGCAATAAGTAGGTTGTCGCTGCCATTCCAGTTGAAGCTGTTGTTGAAAATGACAGTCTGCCATGTGGTGTCGGTGTAACTGAGATCGCCCGAGTATACAAGCTGCAGGTTGTCCGTATCTTGGATAAAGCCGTCGGACAGCGATGTGGCAGTGGTGTTCATCATGTAGATTTCGCAGTTGTTGAAGTAGCTGCTGCCCTCTGCAATGCTGGTGGGCTTGAATTCCATACCCTTGATTTCGCCTAGGCCAACCAAACGTTCAACGGGGACGATAACCTCGCTGTAGCTGTAGTTATACAGGCTGTAGCCAGGGAAGTAGCTGGTGGTAGTGGTGGCATTGTCAGCGTTGGCAAACGACATCACAGGACCACCATTACATGAGAGAGCTTCAGCAGTTGTGCGGAAGGTGACTAAAGCAATACCTGAAACATCCGTTGCCGAGCAGTTGCTCTGAACGCCAAAGGTGTAGTTGGTGTTGGGGGTAAGTCCTGTGAAGGTGTAGCTATTGGCTGTGATGCCTGTAGCTATTGCATTGGTATCCTCATAAATGGTGTATGTTACATCGCTGAGGCCGTTCCAGCTGATGGTGGCACTGCTGGTTGTGACGGTGTCAACAGCAACGGTGGGCATCAGACAGCTGGGGCAGGGAGCGACCAGTGTGAAGAATGCCGAGTCGGTGGGCAACTCTGAGCCGTCAAAGCAGTAGTAAGCCATATTGCCACCGCCATCGTTGATGAGGAACGAAACCTCGTCGCCGTACATGCCCTCAGACCAGTTGAACTCAACCGGATAGTTGCTGCAGACGCTGATGGTAGCAGAGGCCAGACTGCCATCTTCAACAGTGAAGGTGTCGATAACATTGTTGTTCTGGCTGATAGTGATATAGCCGCCGTTCCATCCGTCGCCATAGCTGTCTGCACCCTGTAGGGTGATTTGGCATGTGGTGCCGCAGTCGTTAGCAGCAGTGGGGCAACCTATCAGGTGGTAAACAGGCACATTGTTGGTGGCATAACCTCCGGTGACAGAACCGATATTGTATATCGAACCGTCGCGATAGGCATAGCGTGCCAATGCGCTGTCGGCTGTGTAGCTGGCAAAATAGCCGCTGTTGGCGTATTGGCCAGTGTTGCGACGCACCGCCACTACAACATTGTCGGTGCCATTCCATTGGAACGGATTGTCGAAGGTGACCGTCTGCCAGTCGTTGGAGGTGTAGCTAAGGTCGCCCGAGAACACCAGCTGCATGTTAGCGGCATCCTGGATGAAGTTGTCTGCCAACGAGGTGGCGGTGGTATTCATCATATATATTTCGCAGTTGTTGAAACGGCTGCTGCCAGCTGTAACATTCATGGGCTTGAACTGCATACCCTTTATCTCGCCTAGTCCGGTTATGCGGTCGGCGGTGATGATGACCTCGGTGTAGCTGTAGTCGTATAGGCTATAGCCTGGGAAATAGCTGGTGGTGCCAGTGTTGGTGTCAGCATTCGAGATTGTTGTGGCCGGGTCGTCACCACACAGGAGGGGAGCAACGCTTGTGTGGGCAGTTGCATAGGTGATATCGGATGTTTCTGTAGCCGAACAGTTGGCCTGCACGCCAAAGGTATAGTCGGTATTGGGTGTGAGTCCGGCAACGGTGTAGGTGTTACCCGTGATGCCGGTAGCTGCTACCGTACTGTCGGTGTAGATGGTATAGGTGGCGCTGCTGTTCTGGTCGCTCCATGTCAAAGTGGCAGCGTTGTAGGTGACATTGCTCACTGTCACACTGCTGGGCTGCTGGCACGATGCCACGGGCATCACATGCAGGCTGTAGTCGTGTACAATAGTATAGGTGCTGGTGGGGCAGGGGTTGGCGTTCGCCGCCGCTGCTATCGAGCCAGTGTAGCTGTCGTAGTAGCTATCGGCACCCGCTATACGCATACGATACACGCCAGTGTCTATCGTCGCGGGAACTAGGAACGATGCATTCAGTATGGCCGGACTGCTGTTTGCTGCTGTGCCCACATACACTACCTCGTCGCCGTCGAAGGTGAGGTTTTTGTTCCAGTCAATCCAGATGATGGTACCGTAGGTATAGCCGGTCGAGTAGGTGATGGTAACATTGGCTATGCTACCTGCCTGGACACCGCCCATTTGGCTGTGATAGTCGCCATAATAGGGTGCCGAAGTGGGCCGTTGGCTGTTGTTCACCACCTCGCTGCCCGTACCGAATGTCACGTTGGTGATGCCCGATGCGTCGATAGATGTAGGTGCGGGCTGGCAGTAACCAGTGTAGATGGTAGCGGGCTGGCTCCACGGACTCTGGTCGTTGGCGCTGCAGATGGCACGTACATAGATATTATAGTTCGTCTCGCTGGCCAGGCCGGTCAGTGTTGCAGAAGTGGTGTTGCTGGTCACGGAGGTCATCAGCTCGGGATCGGTGCCGGTGCCGTAGGCTATAGCAAACAGGTTTTGGTCGCTGCCGGTAGGTGTCCAGCTCACCATAGCGCTGGTGGATGTCAGCAATTCAGCACTTACAGCAGTCGGAGTGGGGCAGGTGGGAATGAGGTCTACCACCACATCGTCGATATAGTTATAGCTATAGTTGTATGAGGCAGTGGTAATATTGCGGAATGCAATATACTGTCCGTTGCCGGTATAGTTCGAGAAGTTCACCTCGTGATACTGTATCTCGCTGGTCGAGTTGTTGATGATGGTGTCGTAGGGCATAAAGGTGCTCTCGTCGGTCGGGTCGCTCATCACACCCACAATCAGACGGTAGTTTGTGCTGGTCTGTTTCACTCTGAAACCCATCTGCAACGTATTGATATTGGTATCAATGGCAGGCAGGGCGTAGATACAGCGGTAGTACATGCGCAAGCAGTAGTTGTCGCTATATGAGTTAGTGGTGCTGTAGAACACCTGCGGGCGCTGGGCGTTGTCAGTTATGGGCACATCGTAGTGTGCCAAAGTCCAGCAGTTGGGTTCGATGCCCGTAACGGCAGTGGTAGTGGTGGTGTAGCTATCGAAGTTCTCGCTGTAAGGCAGCATTGCCGGGTTGATAGCCAGGCAGGAGGTGTGGAACATCGTCCAGGGGCTCATCACCGTATTGCCGTCGCACAGCATGGCAACGCGGAAGAAGTAGTCCGTATTGTCGGTAAGGCCCATGATGGTGGCGCTGGTACCAGTAACCGACATCATAGTAGCCATAGTAGTGTCCTCGCCATACTCAACGGTGAAAGTGGCGGTGTCAGGCAGGGCAAACCAGCTCAGTACTGCGCTGTTGGGCGTGATGTCTGTGGCCGTCAGTGCGGCGGGTGCGGGACAGTGCAGCTGAGTGATGCTGATGTTGTCGATAGCCGCAGGAGGCTGCGAGCCGCTGCTGTTGTCGTTGGCCCACATAAACACTATCTTGTATTCACCGCGCACTGCAATGGGTATAGCCTCGGCGTTGAAGGTGTTGAAGCTCGAAGAGCCGTTCTTCTTCGTGCCGCCATCCAGCGGTGTCAGCCCTTCGGGTCTGTAATTCATGAAGGCTGTGGAATTGGTGGTTCCGATGGGGGTCTGGCCGGGGGTGAACACATAGTCTATCGGTGCCAAGAAAGCACGCATATAGTCGTAGTTGCCCTCGCCATTGGCGCGCCAGTCGTACGAAATGCTGTACACTCCAGGCTCCATCCAGCCGCCCAGGGTGGCATAGGTGAACGAGGTGCTACCAGTGCTGTAGGCGTTGGTAGTGCCTCCGTCGTTAGTGATATATAGCGAGCGGCTGCCTCCGTTGCTGATGGCACTGTCGATAACCCACTGGTTCGTTGCTGTGCCGTTAAGAAGAGTCCAGGCACTGTCGGCGGCCGAGTTCTCAAAGTCATATAGCGTGTCGAAAGCGGGCAGGTGGTATTCCTCAAAGTTGCATGTGATGTTGAAACTCATGCCTGCAAGGAACAGGGGCACCACTTCGCTCACGGGGTTCATTGTCACACTCTCGCTCAGGCCCATTGCGCTCAATGTCCAGCTCACAAAGCGGTGATACTGGTTGGGGATGGCGGTGGCGCGCATGGTGTCGCCCACGCTGAAGGTGTAGGTGCCGGGGGCGGGATTGGTCGTACCCATGCTGGGGTTGGCAACATTCAGGGTCACCGTCACAGGCATGTAGTCGAAGATGGCGGTCAGCGAGGTGTCGCTAGTTACCACCAGCGAGCGCACAGCGTCGGTGCTGCCGTCGCTCCAACGCAGGAAACGGAAACCGCTGTTGGGTGTGGCAGTCAGTGTGGCGGTATCCAGATAGGTGTAGCTGCCCGAACCGGTAACGGTGCCGAGCAGGGTGTTGTTTGATGCAACAGACACCGTGAACGTCATCGGCGAGAAGTGGGCCGTGGCGTTAAACGACATATTGGCCAAATACGATGGCACCACCTGGGCCACGGGATTGATGGTGATAGAGTCGCGGATAAGGCCGGCATCTATCTCCCAGTATTCAAACTCATAGCCATAGTATGGCATTGCGGTGGCACGCATGGTGTCGCCGGCAGCATAGTAGTAGTTGTCGGGTTCGGGAATGGTATAGCCCATTGTGGGGTCGGCATTAGCGAGGATTACCATTGTCGCATTGGCAGGCTTGTAAACAATCTTCACATTGTCCACTGCTGCAGGAGGCTGCGAACCGCTGCTGCCGTCGTTGGCCCACACAAACAGTAGGTTGTAGTCGCCAGCCGTTGTCACTGTGGCAGTGTCGGTGCGGCTCTGCCAGCTGCTTTGGAGGTTAAGTTTGCCGCCGCCGTCGAGGGCTATCCAGCCGGTCGGGGTCACACTGCGGAATGCTGAGGGCGAATCGCCTGTGGGACTCACATTGCCCGTGAGCACCACATCAATGGGCACCAAGAAGGCGCGCAGATAGTCGTAGTTGCTCTCGCCATTGGCTTTCCAGTCGAACGACACCACATACTGGCCCGCAGGTAGCGTCAGGGCCTTTTGGGCATAAGCCCACTGCTGGCTCGTGGTGGTGTAGGCATTGCCAACACCGTTGTTGTTCGAGATATACAACGACTGCTCGCCGCCATTGTTGGTGGCGTTGCCTATATACCATTTGTTGGAGGTGCCGTTGGCAAACAACCAGCCAGTGCCACTCTCAAAATCTTCTTTAAAGAAATTGCGGGTGCTCAGCACCACAGGAACCTGGTGCGTGGTGAAGGTATGGCAAACACTCCATTCGCTAGTGTCGTTGCCATCACAGATAGAGCGAACATAGGCATAATATTGCGTTGTTTCGCTCAGTGCCGACAGGGTGAGGCTGGTGCCAGTCACCACAACTGAGGTCATCGAGTCGATGTTGGCCGTGGTGCCGTATGCCACAACAAAGGTGGTCTGCTCGGTGCTGCCGGGTGTCCAGCTCAGCACAGCGCTCGTGCTCGTGATGTTGGCTGTTGCCACCTCTATAGGACGGCGACAAGTGGGTGTGGTCAGCAACTCCACGTCGTCGAGATATACATAATTATAGCTGTAAGATGTGTTCGTGTCTATATCGGGTACCAGGAAGGCAATATATCTGCCAGAGCCCGTATAGCTATTCAAATCCATCTCAACGCCGACCACTGTTGAAGCGGGCAGCGAGGTGAGGTTGAAGGTCTCCAAAGTATCGAAAGTGCTGATATCGGTCGGGTCGGTCATCACACCCACATGCAGCACTGAGCGGTAGTACACCGTCGTGTTCGAGTAGCGCTTGGCGTTGAAACGCAGTGTAAGGTTGCTGATATCCACCGTGGGGGCAAGCTCAGGCATGGCGGCATAGCTGTAGATGCGTGTGCCTGTTGCCGACGAGGGCTTGTAGCCGTAGAAATAAAGTCCTCTCGACCCATTGATAGCGGCCGAGCTGTAGGGGTAGGGGTAGGCCGTGCTGCTGTTCGTCCCCTTAGTCCAGCAATAGCTGATGGGGTACGACGAACCACTGCCGTAAGCCTCAAAGTCCTCGGTATAGGGCAGGTCGGCAAGCGTAATAGGCACACACAGCGTGTGGAACGCTGCACCTCGTACCGAGCTGGTGTCCCCATCGCCGCAAAGGGCGCGCACACTGACGGTATAGTCAGTGTTGGGCGTAAGCATAGGTATGGTAATGATAGTGTCGCTCAAAGTCTGCGTAAGCGTTATGTTGCCATCGCTGATAGTTCCAATCCATGAGGTCTCCGTTCCGCTAGGAGTGAACGAGATGGTAGCACTGTAAGCAGTGATGCCGCTCACCGTCACCGACGCAGGACGCGGGCAGGTGTTGTTAGGCTTAACAAAAGTGTAGTAAGTGTAGGGCGTTGGCCAAGTGGTGCTGCTCCACGAGGTCGTGGTGCCGTTGCTAAAAAAGCTTGCCACATTCGAGCTGCTGATAATCCAGCCGTCGGTGGCATCCACACACATGCCCATGTAGTGCGAGTTGTTCGAATTGAGATTGGCAGCAGAGGCAAACACAGCCTCCACCCTGCCGTCGCTGAACAGGTGCACCTGCCAGTGAAACTGATTGTTGCGATAGGTGCTGTTGTAGGGCCCCAGGCAATATTCCACCACCAGCAGCGTGTCGCCAAAGTTCTGAGAGTGGATAAAGTGGTGGTTCGACACCAGATAGCCGTCGCAGCCAAAGAAGTTAATCTTTGGGTTGTTGGTGCCGGCACTCGACGAGCTGAAGGGCGTAGAGTAGTTGCCCGTGCCCGTAGCTGTAGCACCTAGGCGTAGGTTGCCGTCCGAATTCACCGAATACTGGGTGTAGCTCTCGCTTCCGAATGGGAAGGCGAAGCCGATGTTCATCACTGTCGATGCCCAGCCGTCGCCCGAGCCCGTACCCGAGATGTCGGTGTAGTCGTTTAGCACAACCCATTTGGTCGAATCGACGCCTGTCGCGAACGTGTACTCGTCAAGCGTCTGTGCACTCGCTCCCCATCCCACGCTTAGCGCGGCGATGAGAGCCAAACAACGTAGAAATTTCTTCATAATAGTGTTATTTAATTATTAATTTGAATTTTTTTCTCCTTTTTTTCTGCTTCCCCTACAAGTGAATCGATACAATAATCATCCGTATGCCATGTGGTTACATACGTCAATAGCCAATTTCTCCTTGTTTGGAAAGAGATGACAAAGATATGATTTTTTTTTAATTGACAATAGTTTTCAACAAAAAATTCTTGAAAAATTATCATTTCGGCCAAAAAACATCATAATTCTCAGTTCTTAATTCTTGCTTCCCAAAGATTGACAAGTTAACAACAGGCCTGCGCCGCGAGTCGATTATTATCCATGCGTCTTTGTTTCCTTTTTCCCAGTCATTAGGCGGGTTGTTTAGTGTTGGAGGCTGCATGCCTTGTTCCTGCCTTCGCCCTGCTTTCGTCTCTGGGAACGAAGGCACGACGAAGGCAAGGCGAAGGCTCGCTGTGTGATTGAGGTGAGAGCTGTAGCCCGTCTGATATAATTATACCGAAAAGTGCGAGATTTAGGGTGCCACTTTTAGAAAAAAATGGCACAACGTTGTACTGGGCGAGAGCAAAGGAAGCTCATTCTCTTTGCCGAGCCAAAACAACTTCACGAAGTAAAATGGGACATGATGACGATGACAATCGGGGAGCAAGCCTATGTCGCCCCATGGGGAACAAATGAGAACATCCAGGTTGGCAACTAGCTGATTTTTACTGCAAATAACATTAAGAAACAGTTGTTTCTAAAATATATCATGTCGCTTCTTTGAAGAAAAATGACTTGTCAAACTTTAGTTACTTCAAAAAAAGTGTGTACATTTGCAGATACAGTTATTATGACTTTAATTCATATAAAGATATGTTTATTATTATAATAGCCAAAGGACAATTCCCCACCCAGCCGTCGCTGACCAGCCATTTTGCCATGGCCGACCGGGTGGTGTGCTGCGATGGGGCTTTCGCCAACTACTTTAGCTGGTGCCGGCTCAACCATAGCCATCCCTCCGAAGTCGACGTGGTGGGCGATGGCGACTCGCTCCCTCCTGCCTTACTTCAACAGGCGCACGAGGCGGCACTCAAGGTGAGCCGCACTGTGGTGTCTGAGCAGGAAAGCAACGACCTTTCGAAAGCCGTTCATTACGCTCTGCAGCAAGTGGACGAGCCATCGCTCAGTAGCGAGGCCGTGCGCATCGAGATATTGGGGGCAACTGGTTTGCGCGAAGACCACACCCTGGGCAACATCAGCCTGTTGGCATACTATGCCATGCAATTCCCCAATGTGCAGTTCACCATGGTGTCGGACTATGGTAGGTTCACCCCTGTGAGAGGGAAACGCACATTCCAATCGCACAAAGGCGAACAAGTCTCCATCTTCTCATTCACACCGGCCCAGCCGGTAAGTGTTTCCGGCCTGCGCTACCCCATCGAGGGCCGCTGCCTCCACTGGCTTTGGGAGGGGACACTCAACGAGTCGCTTGGCACCTCCTTCGAGGTCTCGGGCGGACTGTTGGTCGTCTACCAAAAGTCTGCAAATGCCGATTAACGTAGTTCCGAGCTCCTATTTTATGGCAGATATTCAACTGGCAATATCGCCGCCCCAGCTTCTCTACGGGAAAGAAAAACGATTAATAAAGTGTAAACAATGAGTTATGACAAGCAAGGTAAGACGATGAGAATTAGTAATAACCATGTTCGTTTAAAATTCTATATTTGTCTGTTCTCTGTTTATACTCCGCCTTATTATCGCAGAACAAGTGAGATACAAGCACCTAAGCCTTTGCCTCTGAATGCGGCCTGTTGGAAGAAATGAGGGTGGTATGTGGCTTTTGAAGATTTTCTTTGAAGTTAATGAGTTATCAAATTATTGAAAACATCAATGAATGCACCATATGTTAGAATATACGGATGATTAATAATGTTGGTTTGAACGGTATGGTTCATAAATCTTGCTGTTTGAGTCTTTTTTTGTACTTTAGCACCCATGAAAGCAGCAGTTCTTTTTAAGCAGTATGTATGGCTAGTTGACACTATAAGACGGGCGCGGCGTATCTCGTTGGCTGACCTCAGTGAACGATGGTCACAGACTGTGTTAAGCGAGGGAACGCCCCTTAGCCGTACCACATTCAATCGGCATCGTGCAGCAGTGGAAGAGATTTTCGGCATCACGATAGGCTGCGATGCGGATAATAAATAATATTTGGTAGAGAGTGAACTAATAGGCAGTGACACGGTTTAGGAGTGGATGATTAGTACGCTGATGGTGAGTAATATAGTGGGAGAGGTACGTGGTTTGCACGACCGTATTTTGTTGGAGAGTATACCCATTGAGGAAGAATTGTTGAGCCGGGTGGTTGATGCTATGCAGCGCAGTGTCCGCATCATGGTGCGTTACCAACGTTATGGTCAGCAAAATGACTCTGAATGGTTGGTAGAACCCTATTGTATCAAACTGTTTCGCCGACGTTGGTATCTTCTTTGCCATTTTGATAATGGAGGTTTTATTGTGTTGAGTTTCGACCGTATTACCAGTCTCACGTTTACCGATGAGTCATTCATTATCGACCCCAGCTTTTCGGCTGAAGACTATTTTGTCGAGTATTTTGGAGTTATGACTGATGACCGTATCCCCCTCACTCGAATCGTATTGCGTGCCTTTGGTAATGAGCGTTATGCGCTGCGCGACCTCCCGCTTCACCCTTCGCAGAAGTTGGTGGAAGAGGGGGAAGGATATGTCGACTTTGAGCTCAATCTGCGACCTACGACCGATTTTTTGGCTCATCTGCTCTCGCGTGGCCGCTGGGTGAAAGTTATTTCTCCTATTGATATTGTACAGAAAATAAATGACCTACATCGAGAAGCAATATAATAATTGAATGTGTACCGCGTTGTGGTACACCTATGGGTGTATCTTTGCATCATGTTTTTAAGTAGAATCTTTTGTCACGACACCTGCACAGAGAACCAGATACGCCTTACCATCAGCATAGGTCGCTAAAATGGGATCGAGAAAAAAGAAGTAATGATTATTAAAGAACAAGAACTATGAGCAAGAGAAAACTTAATGTGCTTCCTAACTTTCCTGGAAGTGGGTACAATCCAGAACAACAGACATTCATCTTGATGTGGAATCCTGCCATTTCTAGTGTCACAATGGAGTATCACCAATACTGCATTGAGAATTTTGACACCGAGCATTTTGACTGGAGTGTTTATGAATGGGAGAAGGCCCATGAAGGCGATCGGTTTTATCTTGTTCGTGTAGGCGACGGGGTAACTGGCATTGTTATGAGTGGCATCTTCTCCTCAGAACCTTATATTGCTGAAGACTGGAATGAGAAACGAGGCAGTAAGCAAATCCACTATATGGATATGGAGCTAAACTATATTGTAAACCCTGAAACAATGCCTATTATTACTACCGCCCAGCTGCAGGACGCAATTCCAGATTTCGATTGGGAGAAAGGGCATAGTGGGATTCTGCTAACAAAAAAACAGGCCCAAAAGGTGGAGCGTCTATTCAAACAATATTTAACTGAGGTGATGGATAAGTCCGATGACAAAAATATGGTAATTGACACGCAAGATAGACCTCACAGGTTTAAGAGGTATTTGGATTCGCAGGGAGACCATATTGAAACAATAATGCCCGTTAATGATTTTATTAACAATCACTTGGAGTACTTTCTCAAACATGCCAAACTCTATGGAGAATCCTCTTGCCTTTTCAATTATTATGGAATAGAAGAAGCCGAATCGGATTTCTTGGCATTAAGATATGGCTCTGAGATGGGAATGTTGGCTATTATTAGGTCGGATGCGAATAAAGACGCTAACGAAATGATGTCTTTTTATCCTATGCATCGAGGGACAGCGCATTATGTGAAGATTACAGAGATTCGAGAATTCAAGAGTCGCCTTGAAGCCGTTGTATGCGCAGAAAACGAGGGACAGTCCTTTGCATTCTTTGCTACGGATTACTTTTTGAATCGTGACAAATACAATTGTGGGAAAGAGCTGTATGTTGAACTTTCGGCAAGTGCATATACTCTTTATGAGGGAGAACCAGAAACGGTTTTTTGACTTGGAAACATCAGCAAGACTACGTAGGGATATGGGTCTTGAAGAAGAACACGATGAGTATGGGAACGTCAAACCCATTATTCTTCACAACGGTATGTTGGTGGGGTTTTTACCAGAAGGTGGGGACTATTCCGATAATGTCGCATTTGCCACGACTGTAAAATCTGTTAAGAAGTTGACTTTTTTGGGTGAAGACTTCTTTAAAGCGACAATATCCATTTCCCATGAACCAGAGGAGATGTATATACCTTTGTACCTGAGAAAAGACATGATGGAAAATCTGCATCGAGGAACTCTATTAAGAGGAGCTTTTTGGATGCAGGGAAGAATACCTGATGATAAATAAAGAGATAAAAACCGAATATTTGTGGAAAATGATTGTCCGATACACAGCCCTTGTTAAGACGATGCCTCAATGGCTGTAAGAGTATATTGTCAGGTGAAAATGTCCGTTTAGTGATGTTGCGTTTACATATTATGTCTACACTTGATAGGGTTGGTGGGTGATGTTCATCATCTTTTCCCTAGAAGGTATCTCATCGATAGTGGTATAACTGAAAAAAACAGGTATAATCAAATAGCTAATTTCACTTACCTTGACACTACTGTGAACAAGTTATTTTTTGATGATGCACCTACTTCAAAAAAAGCAGTGTTGAAAAACACTGCTTTTTTCACCAGCGGAGAGGCAGGGATTCGAACCCTGGGACCCCAAAAGAGGTCAACGGTTTTCGAGACCGCCCCGTTCGACCGCTCCGGCACCTCTCCTGATTTTCAGTTGGTAACAAAGATTTCTCTCGGTCAAATCGAATGCAAAGATACAACTTTTTTTGGAAATAGAAAAAAAAGTTGTATTTTTGCACTTTGAAAAGACTATTGAATTGATATTTGAGATTGGAATTTGAGTATTAGTGTGGAGACCACAAGGATACTTCTCAACACCTCTACTTTTCAATTCTGAACTTATTATTAGAGATTAGTGGCTGTGTTATATTGTATAGAAACATAAAAATATAAAAATGATTATGAATAAGAAAAGTTTGATTGTTTGTTTGTTGATGTCGTGCCTGCTTGCCACTCCCGCTTCCAGGGCGCAGGTGGCCGACACTATGACTGTGCCTTTCGGCTGTTTTGAACAGTGGAATTCGTTTGCGGGCGACACTATGTCGCTCATGGGCTTGCCCATCCCGATAAATGGGGGCTACACTTTGCCTGACGGGTGGGATATACCAAGGTATAATATTAATGATACGGTGACTTATATGGGACTTTCGATTCCTATTAATACGTCAATACCGTTGGCTAAGGTGTCTCGCGATAGTGTGAACGCACCCGAAGGAGGGTCGGCGCTGGTGGCAGAGTCGTTTGCGTTTCAGGATGTGTTGGACCCCATGGCCTATTCGCTGGCTTCTTCGCTGCTGGATTCGAGCTTGGTGAACGAGGTGTTGCCAACTGTCATCTCGACAGGCACTGTGAATATTGATCAGATTATCTCGTTGATGGGTTTGATTTTCAGCAATACTGAGGATTTGTCGTGGTTGTTGGATATTGTTGATACTGCCGACTTCAATAACTATATTACAGGTGGTTTCCCTTTGAACGGGTTCCAGCCTGGACGGTTGTTGGGCTATTATAAATATATTTATGACCATATCGATGATAGCCGAGATTATGGTGCTATTGTGGCTATAGGCACTCGCTATGATACGATTAACCACCGCCGTATGCTGGTGGGGGCAGGGTCGAAGACGCTATACCAGTTGTACGACACGGTGACGTATGAGCCTTTCTATATGGATTATTTCTCGATAGGTGATTATTTGCCGGACAATTATGATTATATTGAGGCCGACTCGATGGTGGTGTTGGTGATTTCGTCGGTGGGCGAGAAGAGAAGATTTAGGGGTTCGCGACTGTTTGTGGACAGCCTGCAGTTGGTGCAGTTCCCTGGTCCTTGTGGACGCGTGGAGAACTTGCGTGAGACCTACCACGATTATTACAGGGTGGATTTGGCATGGAACAATTCTGCCACTCCAGACCGTTGGGAGGTTGAATATGGACGTAGCGGTTTTACTGTCGGCACGGGTACTGTGATGACGGTTACCGACAGCTCCTGTGTTATCGCTCCTCTTGAGCCTGTGACGAGTTATGATGTGTATGTACGTGCACTGTGTGGCGATAGTGCAGAGACTCCTCGAGTGTTTATTAATGTGACAACCGACAGTATGCCCCGTCCTCATGGCATAAATGAGGTGGATGACAAGCGCATTTCGTTGCGTCCCAACCCTGCACAGGGGCGTTGTATGGTGGATTTTGGAGGGGTGAATGTTGAACAGCTGCGCGTTTATACTATTGACGGACGTCTGATACAGGAACTGGCTGTGAAAGGCGAGGCGGTGGAAGTGGAGCTGCCACAAGCGGGAGTATATATTGTGGAATTGTATACAGCGCAGGGCCTAGTGCATAAACGGCTGGTGAACAAGTGAAGCTAGCAAAGTATGAATTAAGAGCTAAGAATTATGAAGTTTTTTGGCCCCCGCCTACTTCTTAATTCTTAGCTCTTAGTTTTTGCTTCAAAAAGGGGTTGGTTTATTCGTTACGTTTTTTGCGTACGAGGAGCACCAGTTGGATGGTTTCGAAGGCCAGGTATACGATGTAGCAGATGCAGAAAGCAAGGATGAAGTTGCGGGCAGTGGGCATGTGGGTGAATGCCCAGAGGCAGAGAATGGCTAGGTGGAGAAAGAGGCTGCCTACCGTGAGGCCCAGAAAGTTCTTGACAAAGGTGCGGGGGTCTTTGTAGAGGCTTTTTACTACCACATAGTGCTGCACCCCCGTTATCACACCGAAGTAGAGTGGCAGAAGGGGAAAGATAGTCTGGAAGAGACTATCGGCAAACCATAGGGTGCAGAATGCCGCCAGCACTAGGAGAACGGTAATGCCGATGAGGGCAACATAGTAGCGTTTCATTTCGGTTGGGGGGGGGTGTTTAAAGGTTGAAATGAATGGTCTCCTTGGTGGTGTATTTTTCGCAGTAGTGGCAACGGAGTTTAAGGTTTGTCTTGTCCACTACGTCGAACTTGGTGGGGACGGCCTCGGCATTAGTGATGCACTTGGGGTTGGCACATTTGACGAAGTTCTCGATGTGGTCGGGTATCTCGGTGGGGAATTTTTCGATCACCTGGTAGTCCTGGATGGTGATGATGGTGACAAAGGGAGCGACAAGGGCCACTTTGCTGACTTCTTCTTTGGTGAAGTGTTTGTTTTTGATTTTGATGATGCCTTTGCGTCCCAGTTTCCCACTTTGGAAATGATTGCCAATGATTACCTCGTCGTTGTAGTTTTCAAGGCCGAGGATGTGTATGACTTGATAGACTGATTCGGTAGGGATATGGTCGATGACGGTGCCGTTTTCGATGGCAGGTACTACGAGTTCTTTTTTTGTTTCCATAATTGTTGATATGTTGATGAGTTTATTGTGTGTAAATGATTATTTTGCGCCTAGGATGGCCGACATGAGTGCCTGACGGACGTAAACACCGTTTTGAGCCTGGCGAAAATAGTAGGCATAGGGGGTTTTGTCGACATCGGTGGTGATTTCGTTTACTCTGGGCAGGGGGTGTAGCACACGCATGTTGGGTTTGCAGCCCTGAAGCATGTCGGCAGAGAGGATGCAGCTGTCTTTGACGCGTTCGTATTCGAGTGGGTCGGGGAAGCGCTCGCGTTGCACGCGGGTCATGTAGATGATGTCGGCCATGGGGATGATGCTGCGAATGTCGGTGTACTGATAGTATTTGAGACCAGCATCTTTGATGCTCATTTTGACGGAAGAGGGTAGTTTTAGCTCGGTAGGAGAAACCAGGTGGAAAGTGGCGTTGAAGTTGCACATGGCCTGTACGAGAGAGTGGACGGTGCGCCCATATTTAAGGTCGCCGACGACGGCAATGTTCAGGTTGTCGAGGGTGCCTTGTGTTTTGCGGATAGAGTAGAGGTCGAGCATGCATTGGGTGGGGTGTTGGTTGGCACCGTCGCCTGCATTGATGACGGGAACAGTGGCCACTTCGGAAGCATAGCGTGAGGAGCCTTCTTTGGGGTTGCGCATGACGATGAGGTCGGCATAGCTTGAGACCATGACTATGGTGTCGTGGAGAGATTCGCCTTTTTGGACACTGGTGCCGCCGGGGTCGCTGAATCCTATGATGCGGGCTCCAAGCTGGTTGGCAGCACTCTCGAAGCTAAGACGGGTGCGTGTGGAGGGCTCGAAGAAGAGTGTTGCGACGACCTTGTCGCTGAGAATACGCTGCTTAGGATTTTGCTCAAATCCCTCGGCTATGTCCAGTACCTCGATGTATTCTTCTTTAGAGAAGTCGGTGATGGAGATGAGGTTGCGTCCTTTTAATGTGCTCATATGTCTTTGATTTTTTAATTGTTGATTCTTTTAATGCCGTCGATGGCGGGTTGGAATGTGTGGTCGAGTTCGAGGGCTGCCCTGAAGTCGTCGAGGGCATGCTGCTTGTCGCCCGTGAGTTCGTAGGCGCATCCTCTATTTACCCAGGCTTCGGCAAAGGTGCTGTCGCACTGAATGGCATGGGTGAAGTAGTCGATGGCTACGGGGTAGTCGCCATAGGTGAAGAGTTGGATATAGCCACGGTTGTGCCATGCGTCCTTGTGGTTGGCGTTGAGGTCGAGGATTTGTTTGTATATCTCTTCGGCCTTGTCCATTTGGTTGAGGTCTTGATGGTACATGGCAAGTGCGTATAGGGCGTTGGTGTTCTGAGGCTCAATGCGTAAGGCGGTGGTGAGGTATTCAACAGCCAGAGGGTCGTGGCGTATGGAGAAAAGTATGCCCAGTTCTTCAAAGGCGGGCTCATAGTCGGGATAGAAGTCGCACACTTTGCGTAGCAGGGCAACAGCGTTGGCGGTGTCGCCGGTCTCCTTGTAGATAAAGCTTTTCATGAATAGGGCAGTGCGGTTTTGAGGGTCTTTGGCGGTGACACGGTTGAGGCACTCCATGGCGCGGTCGTAGTTGTGGCTGTAGTATGATATTTCGCCTAGTTTGAGAGTGGCTTCAAGGTTGTCGGGGTCGAGGTCGAGGGCACGCTGAAGGCTGGCATAGCTCTGTTCAATACTGCCATTTGCGAGGTAGGCATCGCCCAGGAGCATGTGGTATTGAGGTTTTTTGCTATCAAGAGCTATGGCTCGCGAGAGGTCGGCAATGGCATCGTTGACTCGACCTATCTCCATGTAGACTTTTGCACGTTGGTAATAAAGATTGTCGTCCTTGGGGTGTTTGTGTATTTGTATGTCAAGGGCTTGAAGAATCTTCTCGTTAGGTAGGTCGGGAGTGTTGTTGTGGTTGCCACATCCCATGAGGATAAATAGGGCAGGCAAGAGGATGATGATAAGCGTTGTTATTTTTTTCATTAAACAGATGAACGTTTTTTTTTCGTTTTTATTATGTGGTATTATATTATTTTTGAAAAAAGGAGGTATGAGTGTCGGTGGACGGTGGATGGAAAGAGATTATGACGCTAGGTTTTGAAGCAGGTTGTTGATTTGCGACAGAGTGCTGCTGTAGTACTGGGCATGTAATACGGTGGTGGCTTGTTGTTGGGTTATGGGGAGGCTTCGGCGTAGTAGGCACCAGTATTCTTTGGTTTTGCGCATTTTGCTTTCGTCGCGTATGTTGCCTTCGCCTATAGCATCTAGAAGGGACTGTATGAAATGTATTGTTTGGCGCAAGTGGTTATCGGGGGTGGAGCATTCTGAGCCTTTGATGCGCAAGGGCAGTAGGGGGTCGTAGAGTATACCGCGTCCTATCATGAAGTGGTTGATTTGAGGAAAACGATGTTGCAGGCGGCGGTAGTCGGAGATGGTGCAGATGTCGCCATTGTAGATGATGGGGTGGTGAAGTAGAGGAAGCACTTGTTCAAAGGTGTTGAGGTCAACCTGACCGTCATATTGTTGGCGTCCAGTGCGGGGATGGATGGTTACGTTTGCCAGAGGGAAGTCGTTGAGTATGGGGATGATTGAAAATATTTCCTGTGGACTATTGAGCCCTAGGCGCATTTTGATGCTGAGCCGAGGGTGAAGATGGGGCATCACCTGTTCGAGTATGTAGCGTATCTCGTCGGGGTAGGGGAGAATGCCGCATCCGCGATGTTTGGCAGTGACGCGACGCATGGGGCAACCGATGTTCCAGTTCACTTCGGTATATCCTACATCGTAGAGGCGGTTGGCTAGGTCGGTGAATTCAAGTGGTTCTTTGCCTAATATTTGGGGGATGACAGGCAGGGAGTCTTGGTTGGAGAGAGGTAGCACATCATCAATCTTTTTCCATGCATCGGAGAGGTTGCCATGGGTAAGCGAGAGGAATGGTGAGATGGAGTAGTCCAAAGCCCCAGGGAAACATTTGTGGTATACTTTCCTGAACATTAGTTCAGTGAGACCTTGCATGGGGGCTAGGATAAGCATGGGTGATGAGGGATAAAAGGGTTAGTTTTTTGATGATTCGTTGTTGTTTTTTTCACGCAGATGTTGTAGCTGCAATTTGAGAGAGGCTGTGAGTTTGTTGCCCAGGGTGTAGGTGGGCTTAAACAGTTTGCTCTCTTGTTGTACTTTTGGAGTGATGATGATGTGGTTGTAGTCGACCAAGAGTACGAAGTTTAGTAATATGCTGAGTACGCAAAGGCATTTGAGCATGCCCATCAGAGCACCTAATATCTTATTTAGCGCATTGGCTTTGACCATCTTGATGATACCTTCAATGGCTTTGCCAAGGAAGTAAGAGCCTACTATCACGCCCATGAAGGTGATGAAAAAGGCTATGAGCAAGGCTCCGTCGCCTTCGAGTTTGAGGAGTTCGGCAACCCAGGTTGAAAAGTGTATTGCAGCCCAGCAGCCGGCCACAATGCCTATAAGGGCTGCAAGTTCGAAGATAAGGCCGCGACGCCACCCTTTGTAAATAAAGTAGCATAGGGGAATGGCGAGGATAATGTCAAGAATGTTCATTTTGATTGGTTCTTAATAAAAAAACGAGAACGTCCCCAAGAAGGAGACGCCCCGTCAAATACATCTTTGAAAAAAGTAAGCACATTATTATAAACGTAAATGAGCTTTTTTTGTTTCATGATTAGTCATTTTTTTTTCTTTCTGACAATTTATCAAGTATGTTGTCAGCTAGTTGTGTTAAAAGAAACACTAATATGCCTAACAATAGTCCAAGTAGAGCACCGCAGACAACATCGCCTGGATAGTGTTTGCCTAGATAGGGACGAGAGTATCCTACCACAGCAGCCCAAAGGAATATGAGTATAGGAAAGAGATGGCAGGGCTTTGCTCTTTTGTGAAGGAGGCTTTTGCGGTAGCGGAGTGATAGGAACATGGCCAAGGCAAATACGTTGGCAGCATGCGACGACACAAATCCATATTCCCCACCACAGCTAGTCCGAAACATGCGGACGTCGACGAAAGTGTGGCAGGGGCGCGGACGGCACACCCAGTATTTGATGAACACAGAAATGCGGTCGGCGAATAGAAAACACAGTATGATGCCTAATAATACCAGCCACCATTTGCGAGGTTCGTGTCGCAAGGTGGTGAAAATGAATGCACAGATTAGTATTATAACCCACGACCAATTTTGGCTGGCAACCCACAACGACCAGTCGGCAACAGTGCTGTGGTGCTGATTGATCCAGAAGAATAGGTCGGTGTCTGTTTGTACGAGGTTCATCGATTATTGTTTAATGGTGTGTCTTCCCGAGTGGGATTTGTTGTTTCATTGTTGTGGTTGATGTCGTTTGGTAGGGATTCGGCCTGTAGTTTTTGGAAGATAAGGTCTTTTAACTCTTGTATGTGGAATCCCGAAACGGCAGAGATGAAAATGTGGTCGATGCCGTCTGGCAGATGAGAGCGCATTTGTTGCATCATGGTCTCGTCGAGAATATCGCACTTGGTGATGGCTAGTATGCGCTGTTTGTCAAGCAACTCGGGGTTATAGCGACGTAGCTCTTCGAGCAACACTTGGTATTCGTGGTTGATGTCAAGCTGTTCGCAGCTGACCATAAAAAGTAATATGGAATTGCGTTCTATGTGGCGTAGAAATCTAATTCCCAATCCTTTGCCCTCGCTGGCCCCTTCTATGATGCCGGGGATGTCGGCAATGCAAAACGACTGGTCGTCGTGGTATTTTACTATTCCTAGATTGGGCACCAATGTGGTGAAAGGATAGTCGGCAATGGCAGGCTTGGCAGCCGACACAACGCTTAGCAGCGTACTCTTGCCAGCATTGGGAAACCCCACAAGCCCCACATCAGCAAGCACCTTTAGTTCGATGATTACCCAACGTTCCACAGCGGGTTCGCCTGGCTGGGCGTAGCGTGGGGTGCGGTTGGTAGGAGATTTAAAATGGTCGTTGCCTAGGCCACCGCGGCCGCCTTTGGCAATAATGATTTCTTGACCGTCCTCGGTCACCTCGCCAAGCATTTCGCCAGTTTCGGCATCTCGACAGATACAGCCTAGCGGTACTTCCAATATTTGGTCGCGACCATTACGTCCGGTGCAAAGGTTCTCGCCCCCATGTTCTCCATCTTCGGCAAAAACATGTTTGGTGTATTTTAGGTGCAGCAGTGTCCAGCGTTGGCCGTTGCCTCGCAGAATCACGTGGCCGCCTCGTCCACCGTCGCCTCCGTCAGGGCCTCCCTTGGCGTTGTATTTCACGCGCAGCAGATGGGCAGAGCCACCGCCGCCTTTGCCCGAACGGACAAATATTTTGACATAGTCGACAAAGTTGGAAGTCATGGTAGTTGTGTTTATAAAGAAAGTTCTAGATTATCTAGATCAACCAGATTTTCTAGAACTTTCTTGTTATTATTATTCTTAGAGAGCTTCGATGGCATGGGCGATGTCATCGGAGATGCGCTTTATGTCGCCCAGTCCGTTAATCTTAACCTCTTTGCCCTGTTTGGCGTAATATGCTGCTACAGGCAAGGTCTTATTTTCATACTCCACGAGGCGATGCTTGATGGTTTCTTCGTTGTCGTCGCTGCGGCCACTCACCTTGGCACGCTCCAGCATGCGGCGGATAAGTTCCTCACGGGGAACGTCGAGCCGAATCATGCAGCTGAGTGTGCGACCGTGCTTGGCAAGCAGTTGGTCTAAAACTTCTGCCTGAGCCACGTTTCTTGGGAATCCGTCAAACAATATACCTTTGTTGTCGTGTTCGATAGCTTTGTCTATCATCTCAATCACAATATCATCGCTCACCAGTTGTCCCGCATCCATAATGCCTTTGATGCGTTTGCCCAGTTCGGTTTGGTCAGCGATTTCCTTGCGAAGCAGGTCACCTGTAGAGATATGGGAAAGTCCGTATTTCTCAACGATGAAATCACTCTGGGTGCCTTTGCCGGCACCGGGGGCGCCGAAAATGACAATGTTTTTCATCAGTCGATAGAGGTTTTGTTATTCAACAGATTCGATGGTAAGGTTAAAAACTAGAGGGCTGTAAGGCAGAATGTCCTTACCGGCACCGCGGCCGCCATAGGCAAGTTCAGAGGGCATTACAAGGGTGATGTCGCTACCGGCAGGCTGACCCATGATACCTTCTTCCCAGCCTTTAATCATGGGCTGTTCTCCAACTACGTAGCTGATGGGCTCATAGTGGCGACCCTGCTGCACTTTGTCGGCTTCTTTGGCATCGGCCTCACGGCTGGTATCGAAAAGGGTACCGTCGAGCAGACGGCCAGTGTAGTTAATGCTCACCTTCTTACCGGCAGCCACCTTGGGGCCGTCGCCTTTCTTGTTCACAATGATATAAAGACCGCTTTTGGTGGGCTTCACTGTGATGTTGTTGTCGGTAATGTATTGAGCCAGAGTGGTGGGTTCGGAGTTTTTGCGTTGCTCCATCTCTTCAATGAAGTTGGCCTGTTCCTGTGCCAGTTCGTCCTTGGTGACGATGTCCATCAGAGCGATTTCATAGTAGAAGAATTGACCCTTGCCCTGCTCATACATGGGAGGCATTTGGCTGGGTTGCATGAAGTTGCCAATCGAGTCGGCAGGAATTTTGAAAATAGCCTTGTCGCCAGTGTGCATCATGAGCAGACCCTCCTGGATGTCGCCTTTGAACATGCAGTTCTCAGCCACTTGGAAGATGCGGTCGGGGGTGCCCACATTGGTGAAAAGGGTGTCGTCTTCCAGACGGAGTACCAGCTCGCCCACCAGCAGGTCGCCCACATTGGGTGTCTCGCCGTCGGGGTTGACGGTTTCAAAACGGTAGAGAATACCGTTCTCACCTTGTTTGAATTTGTTGGAGTTGCATGCTGTCATAAAGGCAGCGCAAGTCAATGCCATAGAGGCAATCAATAAAAGTTTTTTCATGATTTGTTAAAATGGAATTTATTAATTGATACAATATTATAAATTATCACTGTCCGTGAAGGCACTCTGTCGCCATCGCCCACCACACCGTAAGCAGTGTTCGAAGGGGCTATGAGCCAAGCCTTACTTCCATAGGGTATTTGTAGCAGTAGCTCGTCGAGTGCCACGGTTACCTGCCGTCGTCCCACGGTAAGGGTGTCGGTTTGGTGAGTATAGAATGGGGTTCCGTCGAGAGCTTCCAGCCTGTAGGTCACTACAACAGTGTCATCAGGATTTATGGCTTCGCCACTGCCGTGTATGTATTCGTTATACAATGCTCCGCAGGGAAGCTTCTTAGTTGCCATGTTTCTCCGTTGAAGATAGCCATCTATTTGGGTGGACTCCGACTGGATGACCACTTTGTTGGCATTGACCATATTCTCTTTATACTGGTTGCCGTCGTCGGACTCCACGTCAATAATCGGAGTGCGGTCGCCACATGCAACTGCCAGCAAGGCAAAGGCTATGTATAGGACTAGTTGTTTCATGAGGCGGAAATGGTTTTCAGTGGTTCTTGTCCTTCAACGCCCATTAGGGCTTTCACTTTTTTCACCGTCTCATCCATTGACATGAAGCAAGTGGCACCGGCAGCCTTGGTATGTCCTCCACCTCCGAGTTGCTTGGCCAATAGGTTCACATCCACATCTCCTTTGGCTCGTAGAGACACTTTTGTTTTCCCCTGTTCTTCTCTCACTAGGGCTCCCACTTCAATCGGCTCCATCATCAGGGTATAGTTTACCAAACCCTCCATATCCTCACTAGTTACGTTGTAGCTTCGTTGGTCGTCCAATGTAAAGGAAAAGAGAGCCGCATGTTGCTCTGGATATATTTCCAATCTGTGGCTGAGGGCAAATCCATAGAACATCATACGGTTGTATGAAAAAGTGTTGACAATGCGGTTGTGTATCTCTGCTGGGCGAATATCGTATGATACCAGCAATGCGGCAGCATCAAAACAGCTGGGTTGGCTGCAGCTGAAAGCAAAACCTCCTGTATCGGTACGCAGCCCAGTGTAAAGGCATCTTGCCACCTCGGAGTTTAGATAGTCCCTGCCCCAGAGCTCTAACGACAGCCATAGCAGCAACTCGCAGGTGCTTGATATCTCAGGGTCGGAAAACACCAAGTTGAAATACTCGCTGGCAGGATTGTGATGGTGGTCCACCAACACCTTGAAAGCATTCGATTTAATCAGTGCTTCTTGCAGAAAATCAATTCGTGAAGGGGCATTGAGATCAAGACATAGTATCAAGTCGGCCTCTTCAATTAGCGATTGGCAGAGTGTTAGTTCCCGTTCGCCAGACACAATACGGTCACTTCCAGTGAGCCAGCCGAAACTCTTCGGGAGGCCGTTGGGTAGAATGGGTACGATTTTTTGCGCCTGTTTGGCGGCTTGGTCCAGCATCAACATGCAGCCCAACAGACTGCCGCAGGCATCGCCATCGGCATTAACGTGTGAAAGCAATACAATTTTTTGCGTCTCACAAACCTGTTGGCGCAATGTTGCTATGCTTTGACTGTCAAATTGTTTTGAGTACATTTTTATTGCTGTGTCCCATTATTTCAAACTGCAAAAGTACTACTTTTTCATGGATTGAAATATTTTTTTATGTGTCGTTATTGAAAAAAGTTGTACTTTTGCAAAAAAATAATATCAATCTTTAGATAATCAAGAATACTGAACAATATGAAGAAAATCGCTATCCTTTTAGCTGCGGCAATGATCGTTCTGACAGGCTGCAAGAAAAATCAAGAGAAAGAATCCATCATCGGACGTCCCGCTGTAACAGTCCAGAATGGCCGTTTCACCCCTGAGTTGATGTGGCAGCTTGGCAAAATGGGTGAGTATGCCCTCAGCCCCGATGGCTCCACTATCGCCTATACAACCACCTTTTACGATATGGCGCAAAACAAGGGTAATGCCGAAATCTACCTTATTCCCACTAGCGGAGCCGTTGAGGCTATGCGCCTAACCAACACCTCTCAAAACGAGTTCAATCCTGTTTGGCTGAATGCCACAACACTCCTTTTCGCACGAGGAAACGACATCGTTTCCATCGACATCGACACTAAGGCTGAAAAAGTCCTTGCCACGGTCGAAAGCGGCCTCGAGGGCTTTAAAGTGTCGCCCGACGGCAACCAGATTCTCTATATTTCCGACCTGCCAGTGCGTCGCCCCGACGATATCAATAAGCTTTATGCAGGCCTCGATCAAACAACAGGCCGCATTAATGAGGACCTCATGTATCGCCACTGGGACAGTTGGGTGGACGAATATCCCCACATTTTCCTCGCACCCCTGTCTAAAAGTAGCGTCGACCTCGGCAATGCTGTCGACATCATCGGGAACAACGCCTATGAATGTCCTATGCGCCCGTGGGGCGGTGTTGAGCAATTCAACTTTTCGCCCGATGGCAAACGCATTGCCTACACCTGCCGCAAGAAAACTGGCAAGGAATACTCCCTCAGCACCAATAGCGACATCTATGTCTACACCATCGCCACTGGCCAAACAGACAACATCAGTGAAGGCATCATGGGTTATGACCAAAATCCTGTCTTCAGCCATAGCGGCACACTACTGGCATGGGAAAGCATGGAACACGACGGGTACGAGAGCGACAAGCTCCGCCTCATGGTTTATGACTTTGCCACCGGCAGCCGCACCGACTACACCGAGGCCTTCGACTATGGGGTAAGTTCCATAGCCTGGAGCGACGACGACGCACAGCTTCTAGCAGCCGTCATGTATCGTGGCACTAACGAAATATTTGCCTTCGATGTCGCCTCCAAGTCCATACGCCAAGTGACCAAAGGATGCCACGATATTAATGGTTTCATACTTAGTGGCAACAATATCTACGCCAATGAGGTAAGTATGCAGCACCCCTCCGAGATATTCCACTATACCCTTGCCGACACCAACCAGGTTGGCACCCAGCTGACCAATATCAACACCGAGACACTCTCCCTCGTCCGCATGGGCCGCACTGAGGAGCACTGGATACCCACCCCTGACGGCAAAGAGATGCTCGTATGGCTCATCTATCCTTACGACTACGACAGCACCAAGACCTATCCCGCACTCCTCTTCTGCGAAGGCGGTCCTCAAAGCATGGTCAGCCAGTTTTGGAGCACCCGCTGGAACTTCGAGGTCATGAGTGGTGCAGGCTACTTTGTCATTGCTCCCAACCGTCGCGGCTGCCCCGGCTTTGGCACTGCTTGGTGCGAAGAGATTAGTGGCGATTACGGTGGACTCTGCATGAAAGACTACATGACTGCCACCGACTATTTTGCCGCCAACATGCCCCAGATTGATGCCAACCGTATAGGAGCCTGCGGCGCCTCCTTTGGTGCCTACAGCATCTACTGGCTCGCAGGTCACAACGAGAATCACCGTTTCAAAGCCTTCCTAGCCCACAACGGCATGTTCAACTTCGAGCAGCAATGTCTCGAAACCGAAGAGTATTGGTTCACCAATTGGGACCTCGGCGGTCCCTACTGGGAGAAAAATGCCAAGACAGCCCATTCCTATGCCAATTCACCCCACCTCTTCGTCGACCGTTGGAACACACCTATCTGTGTTGTACATAGCGAGTTCGACTTCCGCATCGTAGCCTCCCAAGGCATGGCTGCCTACAATGCCGCAAAACTCAGAGGGCTTGAGGCTCGTTACCTCTACTTCCCCGACGAGACCCATTGGGTCCTCCGCCCCCAAAACAGCCTCCTCTGGCATCGCAACTTCATCGACTGGTTCGACAAATATCTAAAACCCGTAGAAAACTGATAGTTTAGAAGGGTGATAATACGACAACTAAAGACTATAAGCTACACTTTTTTTTATTTTTCTTTTTTAATTTTCTGTGTGTTTTAAAAAAAAGTCGTACTTTTGCCTATCGAAAAGTATCATAAAAATAATTATTCATTATTGAAAATGAAACGTTTTATTATAGCCCTACTTGCTTGCACTCTGATATTTGGCTATTGCGATGTCCAGGCTCAGACCAAAAAGAAGTCCTCCTCAAAATCGTCAAAATCGTCAAAAGATAAGAAGTCCAAGAACAAAAAAGGCAAAAAAGGTGCCGACGAACCCACCTTGCAGCTCACCCAGCTGCCCTACAACAGTGGCGACTGTATTTTTGCCATCCCCATCAATGTGGACCAGACCTACGGCCCCACCACTGCCCCGCAAGGTGCCGGCCGCATCATGGAAGTAATGGCCGACAAGCGCCACCCCAACCTGCCCGAATTTGAGCACAATGTCGTATGGTACAAATTCACCGTGCCCTACAATGGCAAACTCGACATCGCCGTCACACAGCTCAACTTGGCCGACGACTACGACATGGTGGTCTACCGCTACACCGATGTCTATTTCAGCAACCACATCCAGTCCAACAAGGTTCTTCCCGTGGCGGTGAACCTCTCTTCCATCGACAGTTCGCTTCTGCAAAAGCCCAAGCGCACGGCTCCTGCCGCCACAGGCGATGCCAAGGCCGACCTCAAAGCTAAGCAGGAAGCTGCCAAGCTCCAGCGCGAAGCTGCCGCCAAGCAGGCTGCCATGGGCACCATAGGCATGTATCACGAAGCTACCGACATACTCCTTACCAAGGCCTCTACCAAACGCCACATCCGTTCCATCGATGTGCGCAAAGGCGAAGTCTACTACATCATGCTCGACAATGTCACCCCCAATGGCCAAGGCCACAGCATCAAGGTCTCTATCCATGTCGATGCTTTCGAGGTGCCTGTAAGCTTCTACGACCCCAAGATTAAGAAAAACGTCGATGTCAGCCTCACCATCCTCGAGAAGAACACCAACAACCGCGTCATCGCCCGCAACGACAAGTTCCGTGGTGGCCGCATCAAGTTCGTCCCAGGATTCAACTACACCCTCTATGCCAAGCGCGACGGCTACTTCTCTATCTTCTACGACTTCAACTCCGACCGTTTCAAGCAGGACACTCTGCTGCGCATGAAACTCTATCGCTGTGAGCGTGGCACCGTCTATCCCATCTCCGACATCTATTTCGAAGACGAGTACGTCCTCATGCACGAATCCGACTCTACACTGATGAACTACGTCCAGATGTTCAAGAACCATCCCGACGTCCATTTCACCATCAAGGGATTTGTGCAGACCTATGGCGTAGACCCCGAACACGACCAACTGGTCACCCTCGAGCGTGCCAAGGCTGTCAAGGAGTTCTTTGTCAAGAATGGCATCCCCGAAGATAATATCAAAGCTGCCGGTATGACACCCACCGACATCAAACGTGCTGCAACGGCTGCCTTTGATAACACTAATAGCAATAAAAAGACTAAGACAAGTGGCGACCAAGAGTTTGTCAAAGTTCAGCTCATCATCACCAACGTCGGAGCCAAGGTCAACCCATAGAGATTATTATCTCCATTTTCTGGAGGCATTTTTATCCTAGTCCGCATAATTCCTATTCTAGGACAAGATAATCTAGGCAGCAGCGTTCGCTGTTGCCTAGTTTTTTTTCCCCGCCTTCCGCCATCGCTCTTGGTTAGAAATAATCTGGCACTTTTTTTTATCCTCCTTCCCAACCTATTCGTCTGTTTGTCATCTGTTTGTCGTCTGTTTACCGTCCAAAGGGTGGCATACTACCCCCCAATCGGTAAGTATAGATATGATGCGGTACAATGCGGTAACGGGGTAAAAAACAATTGTGTACTTTTGCATTCCAGACGCTGCCCGAAAAAAATAGAGAAAAAAATGTAATTTTTAAAAAAAAGTGTATCTTTGCATGGTGAAAGAAGTAATAATAAAATATGATGATGCGGTATGAAAAAAATGAAATTCAGTATTTTATTTACCATTTTGTTGTTATCGCTATGTGGTGCATGGGGCCAGAGTGTATATAACGAAGTGTTTTCGGCTCCTGAAAACACGACAACGACCAATTCGATTACCCGCGCATGGGGGAGCAAGGCGCAAATAACCTATATTGAGGAGATTGAGTACAATCCATATTATGGTGATGAGATAATCAGCTTCACCTCCAAGTTTGTATATTACGACCCGACTGACAACGAATACAAGGTGGCGGAGTTTGACAACAGTTATTGGCCCAGAGTCACTGATATGGAGATATTGGAGGACACGCTATATTTTTGCGGCTATGCAAACACTGCTGCGTCAAGCACCTCGCCCAATTACTATGGCCACATAGGCTATTTTTGTATTCCGCAATTGTTTGATGGCACCGATTTTATCCACGCATTGGTGTTCAACCAGCAGCCTAATTGCAGCCTATAACCATAAAAGTATGCAGTAAAGAGAATATATGTCACCCCTAATACACTCAGTCATGAAAAAGATTATCATTATACTTCTTCTTGTTGTCAGTTGCGACGCATTGTTTGCCCAAACGCCTAATACCAGGGATACAATCATGGGGCGCGAACCTACCTATTATTACCAATACTGGTTCGACTCGGCGCACTTCCAGTATGCCCGATCTTGTAGGAAACAAATTGGTGCGATAGGCAGGACAGAGGTGGCTAAATACAATTATACGGATTCTGCGCTAACAATAGTCGGTATTGCAGCATATGTTTTTGCTGACACACATGTTATTGGATTGCCATGGGATCCCCAATGTGCAGATACCTCGTTAGACAACTGGTACGAGAACTTTATTCTGTACAAACCGACCGACACGGGAATGGTGCCCCTGGCAACCCAAAGATACAGTATACTTGACACCACCCGGTGGATGAGATTGTATTATAATATTGACTATTATTTGTCAAACAGCGATTCGGTATATGTAGGGTATTTCCCAATATATGAAGCGTATTTCGATGAGCCTGTTTCTGTAACGGATTCATTCTATGTTGCTACTACCAATTATCACGGAGTGGTGGATTCGCAATCATGGACATATCCAGGACTACGTGCTGGAACATCCTGCTATCTTCACTGGGAAAGTCAAAAACCTTGCTACCTACAGCATATTGCGTGGAAGGATTTTAACATCACTAATAATCAATGGAGATATGAGGAAGCTGACGTAGTTTTATTAGTCTTCCCGATAATTGACACTACGCAGCCGAGGTGTTGGAGGCATGTGGGACTCAATGTGCGGACGCAGGACTCCAACGGGGTGTATCTGGCATGGGAGAGCGGCGAGAACAACCGCACATGGGAGGTGGCTTACGGCCGTGCCGACGAGGACCCGGAAGGGTATTCGACACTGTTTACCCACACACCCGAATGCGTACTGACAGGCCTGACTGCGGGAGCGGAGTATGCCGTGCGGGTGCGTGCCAGCTGTTTCAACAACACCCAATACAGCAGCTGGACGGACACGCTGCGCTTCACGCGCGAAGGCGAGCCGCTATCCATCGTCACTATCGATGACGATGGCGACGGCATACGGCTGATGCCGAATCCGGCGAGGGGGCTTGTGACGGTGCTGTCGAGCTATAGACTAAGCGGTGTGGTGGTGTATGACCTTGCAGGTCGTGCGGTGCTGGAGCAGGAGGAGGAGGGGCTGTCGACCACTTTCGACGTGAGCGCGTTGGCGAAAGGAGTGTACGTGGTGGCCATCCACACGCCTGCGGGCATTGCCACGAAGCGGTTGGTGGTGGAGAGAAATTGAGAATAGAGAATTGAAAAAAGTTGGCTTCTTTCAGGACTGACTTTTTTCGGTTCAATACGCACCAATCGGAACGATGTGGTAAGATTTGCTACGATGTTGTAACGGGGTGAAAAAGATTGTGTACTTTTGTATCGTGAATGTGGTCTAGGCCACAACTAATATACGTTACTAAATGATTGGAGGTTGACTGAGCCAGCTTTTAGCTCCAATATGGGGTAATCTTTTCTTAAAATATTAGATGGTTGAGCAGGGCAAACGCATCAAATTTCCAATAGGGAAAATAGATAATCGATGCTCCAGCCAGCCTTGAGACGCTTGGTGACGAGGCTTCCTTTGCCTTTGTCGCGCCTAAGGATGTTGAGCGAGAATTTCCTCACAAGCGCAAA
>JAFRRK010000073.1 GCA_017428115.1 Bacteroidales bacterium
GAATTCTCTTACGGGCAACACTTCATTCCCCATGGGGGAAAGGGGGTGGTGTATGGATAATTGTCTGTTTGTTTGAAAAATACTGAGACATAAACCTTCTGTTTCGGTCGGACTCACTCTCGAAGACGCATCGGTCGAGTCGTGTGGCAGATTTGCGGAATTGAGGTTACCTGCTTCCATCTCGTCTATTGAGAATTCAGCATTCAAAAATTGCACCTCTCTTACCACTATTAACACGCCCCAACCCCTTTCTATCGTTGGAGCCTACGCATTCGAGAACTGCTATAACCTACAGGCGTTCGACTTCGAGGCTTCTATTTCCTCTCTGGGAGAAGGCTGTTTTAAAGGATGCAGCTCACTCAGCGCAGCTGTATTCCCTTCCTCTTTCACTAGCATTCCCAATCAGGCATTCTTGGGCTGTACCTCATTAACAGCCATCCAACTTCCAGCTACCATTATGAACATCGGTAACGATGCTTTTGGCTATTGTACAAATGCCACTGCCATCACTTTTGGCAGTTCGGTACAGACCATCGGAGAGAGGGCTTTTGAAAATTGTAGCAGTGTTCAGTCTATCACCATCACCACTCCGACACCTCCCTCCTGCTATGCCTCTACGTTCAACGGCGTTCCTGCTAATATACCCGTTACCGTGCCTATGCCGCATGTGGCGGACTACCAAAACGCCGCTGGTTGGAATCACTTCACCAACTTTGTCGGAACCTATTAATACCGATTCACTCCCACCTCTTAATTTGCCGTGTTCAAGAAAGGTGCTCCTTGAACACGGCTTTCTCATTCCCCATATTCAATTTCATCCTCGGCAGCGACATCGAGGCTCTCAAACTGCGTGTCGTATTCATACACGCGGTGTAAGTGCTGCAATTGCCGTTCTCGCAAAGCCTCTTCCACCCTGTCAGCACATTCCGACAAATGCTTTCTCACTTCACTTTCCCAGAACCGAAGCACCGTCCACCCCATCATGCGGAGACGTAGGTTGACCCTATGGTCACGAGCCATGTTGCGTTCAATCTTGGAATACCAGAAATCGCGATTGCTCTTTATCCGTTGCCGCTCTTGCTGCCAATTGCGCCCATGCCAAAACTCGCCATCCACAAACACTGCCACCTTGCGCCCCTTGAAACAGATGTCGGGACTGCCCGGCACCGTGCGCACATTCTTCCTGTAGCGATAGCCTCTACGCCACAGCTCCCGTGCCAGCATCCGTTCGGGCTGGGTGCCGTTGCTGCGATTGCCCTGCATACAGCGTCGCCGCTGCTCGGGAGTGAGGTGGTCGACCATTGGAAAGTGAAATAATGTAAGTTGAAACCTGGCTGCCGCCAGACTTCTTAGCTCTTAGTTCTTACTTCTTACAGCACGAATGGCTTTACACAACTGGTCGGGACAAGAGGTGGTCTTCCAACCGCAACGGATACCTTCCAAGCGGTTCAAAACATCCTCCACTTTCATCCCTTCCACCAGGCGGCTTACCCCCTGCGTGTTGCCGTCGCAGCCTCCTAAAAATTGAACATTGTGCACCTTGCCGTCAACGATTTCAAATTCTATCGCCTCACTGCATGTACCCTGGGTTTGATAAGTGTATTTCATTTTATTCTAGTTTTCTAGGTTTTTCTAATATTACTAGTATTTCTAGAGATTCTAATAGTACTAGCTTTTCTTAACTAAACAATTCTCTAAAGGCCTCTTCTATAACGCTCACCGTGACGATATTGATATTGTATCGTTTGCGGTCGACGCTTTTGGCATCGTACTTGGAAACGAATATTTTCTCGAAGCCCAGCCTATCGGCTTCGCTGATGCGTTGTTCCACACGACTGACAGGTCGCAGCTCACCACTAAGGCCCAGCTCAGCTGCAAAACAAATGCGGGGCGAGATAGGCATGTCCACATTGCTGCTGAGGATGCTGCACGCCACAGCTAGGTCGGTGGCCGGGTCGTTGACGCGGATGCCGCCTGCCATGTTTAAGAACACGTCCTTAGCACCCAGCTTGAAGCCACAACGTTTCTCCAATACGGCCAGCAACATATTCATCCGCCTCATGTCGAAGCCGTTGGCGTTCCTCTGTGGGGTGCCATAGACAGCTGTACTCACTAGCGACTGCGCTTCAACAAACATCGGGCGCGCCCCCTCCAATGTGGCAGCCACTGCCGCACCACTCAGCTCCTCGTCGCGATGGGAAAGAAGCAATTCCGACGGGTTGGGTACTTCACAAAGACCATTGCCCCGCATCTCAAAGATGCCTATCTCTGCCGTTGAGCCAAAACGGTTCTTCAACGTCCGCAAAATGCGAAAGCCATAGTTGCGGTCGCCCTCGAACTGTAGCACCGCGTCCACTATATGCTCCATCACCTTTGGCCCTGCCAATGTGCCGTCCTTGGTGATATGCCCAACGAGCAACACCGGCACCCCGTTTTCTTTGGCGTAACGCTGGAACTGGGTGGTACATTCGCGTATCTGCGAGAGGCTGCCCGCTCCTGAGTCGATGTTTTCAGTGCTTACAGTCTGAATAGAATCAACTATCAACAAGTCGGGTTCCACCCCTGCCACATGCTCAAAGATACACTCCATCGAAGTCTCGCTCACCACATACAGCTGTCCCCTCGCCTCCCCTATCCTATCGGCACGCATCTTTATCTGTTCCTCGCTCTCCTCTCCACTCACATACAGTATCTTGCGGTCTGAAATAGCCATAGCCGTCTGCAACAGCAGGGTGCTCTTGCCAATACCCGGCTCGCCACCCAGCAACAGCAGGCTGCCCGGCACGATGCCGCCACCCAGCACACGGTCAAACTCCTCACAGCGAGTAGGCATACGTTGTGTCTCGCTATACACCACATGCTGTATCAGCTTCGGCTGGCTAGTCTTGGATGTGGCTTTCTTCGAGCCTGTAGGGGCTGTCGACCGCTGCACCACCTCCTCGTCAAAAGTGTTCCACTTGCCACAAGCAGGGCATTTGCCCAGCCAACTGCTCGACTGGTACCCGCACTCGCGGCAATAATAATATGTTCTAGGTTTTGCCATAATTCTGTTTATAATTATCTAGTCTCTCGTTTAGCAGGTCACATAACGCCTGCGGTTTCATCGTCAATCCCGATGCCGCAATGCTCTCCTGCGCACCCACCATCCCTATATTCAAGCGTCGCACAGCGCGTCCCATCCTCGAAGCGTCCTGCAACTTGCGCTGCTCCTCCCGATTAACGAAATGCACGGATATAAACTCCTGCACACCCATTTGTGTCATTTTAAACCTCATCACCTCATCAAATCGGTATTCCGACCGTTTCCACAATGCCGTACACACTACCTTGTCGGCCATGACCACTATCGCCGGTCGTCCCAACAACCGCTCCCACAACGCCACCAAGGGAAAGAACAAAGCCATAATACCAAAAAATAACAATCCACACCAAAACATCCAATCCCCTCTCAGAGCGGGGTCATCAATAATGAGCCACATATACAGCCCCACAAACCCCAGCGACAACAATACCGCCCACCATATCTTGCCTCCCCACGGGGTGTGGTATATACGAACCTCGTTCATGGTTTAGAACTCGTCAATCACCTTGTCCACCCTATACAGTTTGTCGCCTCGATGCAGCGGCTCGGTGGTTTTGACGCTGAACACGTCGCCTTGCTTCACCTCTTGCACTGGCTGGGCAGTGTCACCAAGGCGCAGTTCCTCTACTGTGGCACGGTACACGCCCGTAGTCTGCCCTATCGCCATCAGGTCTTCACCCACACGCAGGTGCTCGTCGGTTTCAATCTTCATCTCTGCCACCTGCGGGCGGTTGTAGTAGTTGGTCACCTTGCCAAGATACACCTTGTTTTCAGTGGCCTGCGAGCCGTAGCGCTCGCTCCATTCACCCATCTTACGGCCCAGATAGTAGCCATCCCAAAAGCCGCGGTTGAACACCGTGCGTAACCTTTCGGTCCAAGCGGCTATCCTCTCCTGCGTATAGGTGCCCTCGGCCACAGCCTGCACAGCCTCCTTATAGCACTCCACCACCGTCTTCACATAGTCGGCCGAACGGCCCCGCCCCTCAATCTTCAACACCCGCACCCCTGCCTTCACAATCTTATCCAAGAAACCAATGGTGCATAAATCCTTGGGCGACATGATATACTTGCCACTTACCACCAGCTCGGTGTCGCTCTCCATGTCCTTCACCAGATACTCCCTGCGACACAGCTGCAAGCATGCCCCACGGTTGGCACTATAGTTATACTCATCGAGACTCAAATAGCACTTACCGCTCACGCTCATACACAATGCCCCGTGGGCAAACACCTCCACCTGCACCAATTGGCCACGTGGGCCACGGATGTCGTTGTCGCGAATAAACTGCGTAATCTCAGCTACCTGGCGCAGAGGCAACTCGCGCGCTGTCACCACCACATCGGCCCATTGGGCAAAGAAACGCACCGCCTCCACATTCGAGATGTTGCACTGCGTGGAAATATGCACCTCCACCCCGATGCTGTGGGCGTAAGTTATCACCGCCATGTCGCTGGCAATAATGGCACTAATGCCCGCCGCCTTGGCAGCCTGCACCAGCGCGCGCATCTCTTCAAGCTCGTGGTTGTAGACAATCGTATTCACCGTCAGGTAGGTGCGCACACCCGCCTGCCGGCAGATGTCGGCTATACGTTTCAATTCCTCCACATCGAAGTTGGCCGCCGAGCGCGACCGCATATTCAGATTGCCCACGCCGAAATACACTGCATCGGCACCCGCCTGCAAGGCGGCCTGCAGACTCTCGTACGACCCCACGGGGGCCATTATCTCAATCTTTTCAGTCCTATACATTATCTATACAAACACTATTTTTGCGGTTGCAAAAATACAAAAAAAAATCCACTTTACGACATTATCCTTCCGAATCCAACCATACGCTCCCGCTTTGCCCGCATTGCAACCATCCGCCAATGCCTTACGGAGCCTTACCCGCCGCAGAATGGGCAAGCAACTAGCCAACCTACGACTAAGAAAGGGGAAAAGAGCATCGCCTCATCACGCATTCATGATCGAAATTTGAGAATATGTATTGTCCTTTTTTTCACTTCCATCTGAGACTCAAGAATTACACCCAAACCGGCAATTAGGGTTTATGGCAGATTAGTATTTGTTTCGAGCATATTGGCCTCATCGCTGGCGAAGGCATAGCGGGCTAAGGCGAGACAGGAATGTGGACAAGATGCTGGAAGAAATACTGAAATGACATAAACAGACATAAAAAAGAGAATTTGATTGAATAGTCGGCCTAATGACCGATTTGGGTAAAGTTTGACAAATAAAAACAGGCTTGCATTCCGAGTCGTTATTAGCCATACGTTTTTGTTTTCATTAGTCGGGTTGTTTAGTGATGGAGGCTGCCTGCCTTGTTCCTGTCTTCGCCCTGTCTTCGCTTCCGGAAACGAAGACACAACGAAGGCACGACGAAGGTATAGAGTGTGATTGATGAGAGTGCTATCGTCCGTCTAATATAATTATACCGAAAAAGGCAAAAATTAGGGTGCCACTTTGGAAAATAATATAGTGGCACATCGTTGTACAAAGCTATGGCAA
>JAFRRK010000074.1 GCA_017428115.1 Bacteroidales bacterium
GGCAACTCTCACTCTGGATCAAACATGCCAGGGAACACAAGCAGAAACCATTCGACGACTTCTGCTCAATGATTGAGAACAACCGCGAGTACATCGTAAACTATTTCGACGGATACCGCACAAATGCCATCGCGGAAAGCATCAACGCCAAAATCCAACTCGCAACAATAAAGAACCGCGGCTCCCGTGACCTGGATTTCTTCCTCTATCGTATCGCTAATTTTTTATAGCTTTTCACATCAAAATTAGATTAACCCGAATAGTTGTTCTAGTAATGAGGTTTTACCAGTTTGTCGACTTCCCATTAATATTATTGCTTTACCTGTAAAAAGATGATCTTTAATGGTTTATTTTATTATCCGCTCTATCATAGTTGTGAAATTGTATAATGCAAAGATACAACTTTTTTGGAATTTACGGAATGTATTCCTTAAATTTAGTAGAATTTGCGGAATGCATTCCTTAAATTCGGTTGAATTTGTGGAATTGACACTGTTATTGCTGCGTGGCGAAGTAGGCAATGATGGCTTTGGCTTTAGCTGGGCCGACTACCTTGGAGAGGTCGGCTTCGGTCTGTAGGCGAACCTCTTTTACGCTGCCGAATTTCAGGAGTAGGTCGCGGGCGGTCTTGTCGCCTATGCCGGGAATGTCGGTGAGTTGGGTCCTGAAAGTACCCTTGCTGCGTTTGTCCTTGTGGAAGGTGATGGCAAAGCGGTGTACCTCGTTTTGTATCTGTTCCAAGAGGTGGAAGAGAGGGTCGGTGGGTTTGAGCCCTACCACCTGTGGTGGAAAATCGTAGAGGAGTTCTGAGGTGTGGTGGCGGTCGTCTTTGGCTAGGCCTGCAATGGGTATCTCGAGGTGCAACTGGTCTTGGATGACCTGTCGTGCCACTTCCATCTGTCCCGCACCACCATCGACAACCAGCAGTTGGGGTAGGGGTTGCCCTTCGTCAGAGAGACGTTTATATCGTCTATAAATCACCTCAGCCATAGAAGCATAGTCATCGGGACCTTCTACGGTCTTAATGTTGTATTTCCGATACTCTTTGCGGTTGGGCTTGCCGTTAGTGAAACGTACCATGGCCGCCACGGGGTAGGCTCCCTGTATATTGGAGTTGTCGAAACACTCGATATTGACAGGCAGCATAGGCAGGTTCAACGCTTTTTGTATGCGTTCCAGCAGGTGCTGGTGCTTGCGGTGCAGCTCGCCCTCGTCGGGGTTGACCAATGCCCGTTGGTGGCGACATTGTATCTGGTACGCCTTGACATTGCGCATGGATAGCTCTAGCAATTGCAGGCGGTCGCCACGTGTGGGGACGGTCTGTTTGAGATACTCTTCGGGTAGGTCGTCCACAAGAAATGGCACCACTGCCTCCCGGGCTGTGCTCTCGGTGCGTTGGTGTAGGTCGGGGATTAGGGTGGCAAGCAGCTCATCGTCCGTCTCGTCAAGCTGTTTGCGAATCTCGTGTGAAAAACTGTAGATGATGCTGCCGTTCTTGATGCGCATCATGTTGATGTAGGCATACTTCTCGTCAGAGATGATGCTGAACACATCAACATCTTTCACCGAGGTGTTGACGACTGTCGACTTACTTTGGTATTCTTCCAATCTCCGTATGCGCCGTTTCATCATTTCGGCCTCTTCAAAACGCAGCTCCTCAGCAAGCGACATCATCTGTTTCTTCATCTCCTCCACTATGTCGGTGAAGTCACCTTTCAACACACGGCGTATGTTTTCGATGTCGGCCATATACTCCTCGTGGCTTTGCAGTCCGGCACAAGGAGCCTTGCATAGACCTATCTGGTGCTTCATGCAGGGACGGCTCTGCATCTTGTTGCACTTGCGGTAGGAGAAAAGCTGGTCGATAATCTCCTGCAGCTCTCGGAGGATGCGCTGGTTGGGGTAGGGGCCGAAATACTGTCCTTTCTGTTGGCGGTTGCGGGTGAAGAGCAGTCGCGGGTATTCCTCGTCGGTGATGCAGAGGTAGGGATAGCTCTTGTCGTCCTTGAGCATACTGTTGTAGCGCGGCTGATAGCGTTTGATTAGGTTGTTCTCCAGCAGCAGGGCATCCACTTCAGTGGCCACCACCGTGACGCGTATGTCGTAGATGTGGCGTACCAACATCTTTATTTTGGCGCTCTTGTCGTCATAGTGTGAGAAATAGGAACTGACCCTCCTTTGCAAATTGCGAGCCTTACCCACATAAATGACCGTACCCGACTCGTCGAGGTGTTGGTACACACCGGGATTCTCTGGGATAGTCTTCAGCTTGAGGGCTATGCGGTCAATGTTCTTGTTGATAGAGGAGTCAATCAAAGGAGATTCGAGTGGCTTTTAAAAGGTTAATTAAAATGGGTCGGTAAATAGCTACTGGGGTGGGCAGTCGAAAGAAGGGTGTGGCTCAGTTTTGGGACTGTCAAGGTGGCGAATGGCGAGGGGTGGACCTCCTCATTCAGGGTATACTACTTTTGCCTTCTCCACCTTAAAGTTGATGCTGCGAATGCCGTGAATCTCATATTTGCTGGTTCGTTGCCCAAGTTTGATGGTGTGTGGGGTGGTGGAGCTGAAAAAGAAAAACTGTCTCACCATCTGTGTCACCACCAGGTTGCCATTCTCGTCCACCGTGCCCATCCAATTGCCATTGTGGTTGCGTAGCAATAGGGTGGCAAATAAGGTGCGGTTCTCGTGATTGCTGTTGTCAATCTCTAACATGATGGGCAGTCCCGCCTCACGAAAACGGCTGGTGTCGATAGTGGCGGTGATAATGAAATTATAGCAGTCGTCGGTACTTTGTGGCGTCAATTCATACTGTTCGGGTTGAAAGCGTAGCCATGTTTCGCGGTCGAAAGTGCGTGTTTCGTCAAGCAAAACCTTGTCTCCACATGAACAGAAGGCTATAGCACCTATCAAGAGGAGGGTGAATGTCAGTTTCTTCATTATTGTTTCATTGTTAGTTGTTCAAGTATCTGTATTGCATTGGTGGCTGCTCCCTTGCGCAGGTTGTCTGCCACCACCCACAGGTTGAGGCTGCATGGCTGTGTATTGTCGCGCCTGATGCGGCCAACAAACACCTCGTCTCTGTGGTGTGCCATAATTGGGGTGGGATAGTGGTTACGTCCAGGGTCGTCATATACTATCACTCCTGGGGTGTCGGCAATCAGCTGCCTTGCCTCGGCCAGCTCATACTCGTTGTAGAATTCGAGGTTCACAGCCTCGCTATGTCCACCTACTACAGGCACACGCACCACTGTGGCGCTCACACCTATCGTCGGGTCGGCAAGTATCTTGCGGGTCTCGTCTACAAGCTTCTGCTCTTCGGTGGTATAGCCGTCAGGCAGGAAGTCGCCCCCATGGGGGAACAGATTGCGATATATCTGGTTGGGGTAGGCCGGTTGGTAGGCCTCGCCCATAGATTGTTCCATGCTTTGTCGCAGCTGGGCGCTAGCCACCTGGTGGCTACTTGCATAGGCCTCCTCTGCTTCCAGCTGGCGCACAGCCTTGATGCCCGTGCCGGTGATGCTCTGATAGGTAGCCACCACTATGCGCCTAATGCGGTACTGCCAGTGCAGTCGGGATATGGCCAAGACCATCTGTATCGTAGAACAGTTAGGGTTGGCAATAATGCGATGTTCGGGGCGGACTGCCGACATATTAATCTCCGGCACCACTAGCGGCACATCGTCGTGCATCCGCCAGCATGATGAGTTGTCCACCACCGTGCATCCCGTAGCCGCAAACTGGGGGGCATATTGTCGTGATGTGCCTGCACCAGCCGAGAATATGGCATACTGTGGCTTCTGGGCAATAGCATCCTCCACGCTCATCACGGTCAGCTTACGTCCGGCAAAGTCTATCTGCTTACCAACCGAACGAGGCGAGGCAGCTGCCAAAATCTCATGATTGGCAAAGCCTCGCTCTTCCAGCACCTGCAACATCACGCCTCCTACTAGTCCGGTAGCTCCAACTACAGCAATCTTCATTTGTTTTAAATGTGTTTAGTTTGAAATATGAAATAAGAGCTATGAACTAAGAAGTGCGGCTGTGGCCTTGACAATTCATAACCCTTAATTCTTATTACCTTAATTCAAAAGGTTCTTGGCTCATTATATTCAGGCGCTTCGAAGCTATTGAAAAACAATCATTATAGCTCAAGAGCGATTATTATTATCTCAGCAATGTGACGGTTCCCTTCACCTCTTGGGTTATTTCGGGATTGAGGGTGTTGCGATACCGGATAATATAAACGTAGGTACCCTGCTCGCAACGGTGTCCCTCCAAATCGGTGCCGTCCCAGAAGCCTTCCGAACCTTGGAAATAGCACACTTGTGCGCCACGGCGGTTATACACCCACACCTGTATCTCGTTGGCGTTACCTTGAATCTTAGGCGCCCAGCGATTGTTGTCGTTACGGTCGGGGGTAAAGACATTGGGAACGTAGTGCGTCACCTTGTGTAGCGGGATGACTGTCGTGGCGGTGTCGTCGCAACCATAGTCGTTGTGCACTGCCAGCTGCACCGTCATCGTATCCTCGCCATCCAGGGGGAATATGATGCTGGTTTCTGCCTGTCGGCTGGTCTGCCCATTGGGAAGCAGCCATTGACGGGAGTCGTGGCCGTAGCTTCGGTCGCGCAACTCTATAGTGAGCTCGTCAATAGTGGCCACTTCGGGCGAGTGCTCTATGATGGCCTTCATAGGAATGATGGTAAAGTCGAGCGTAACAATGCTGTCGCAGCCCCAGTCATTCAGCAAATGCACAGTATCAGTGGCACGGGTGGCCTCGTTGTTGGCCGAATAGGTCCGACCGTTCTGCCAGGTGTAGGGCTTGCAGTCCAGCACGGTATCAGTGTGGTAGCTCAAGTCGGACACCACCAAGTGCAGGTGTCGGGTGCTGTCGCTCTCATGCACAGAGTAATAGTGCTTCGACGTGTCGAAAGTGTGTTGTGGCGCTGCAAAATGCATGCCGCACCAATCGGCGCTCTGTCCGCGACAGATGCCTATCGTGTCGTAGAAATCATAGTTGGGGAAGGTCTGTATCAATATGCTGTCAGAATTGCTGCAACCATTCCTAAACGAGGCAGTGCAATAAACATAGCTGGTGTCGGTATGGTTTTGCACTAGCATACTGGTATCATTGTTAAACGTCACATAGGTGAAATAGTTTGTCAACGACGTTGGAGGCATCGCCGTAGAATGTCGGTTAAAAACTTTTCGTGCGCTCCATCCGCAAGAGTCGAGCACCTGAGTGCTGGGATAGGAAAGCCGCACCGTGGTGCGCTCGCCCTCGGCCAGAATCGTGTCGTCGGCCTGCAGGCTCATCTCTCTCGAAATATCCATGCCCACGGTGATAGTGTCGCGCATACTCAAATTGTCCACGCCGTACCAATGACCGTTGGCTCCCTTGTAGCGACACTGCACCACATACTTGGTCGTGCGGGTGGGGGTGACATGCACCTGCGTGTGCTCATCGTTCATATAATAGCCATTGGTGTCACCCACGTTGTCGGTCAGCATCACCGAGTCGATAATGTTCCCTTCCGAGTCCTCAAACAGTCGCCACCAAAAGATATTCTTCAATGTTGTGCCCTGCGGGGTGAAACGCCAGGCCTCATAGCTGGTGGTGGTGCTCCAGCCACCGCTCTGATTGCCGCGGTCTGTTGGAACAAAGGCCCCGGGCGAGTTAGGCTCGATATAGTATGTCGGGTCGCCAACATAGTTGAAATCGTGGTAGTGCGACACTTGGTCTGTGCCAGTGGCATTCTGTATACCCACCAGACCCTTGCCGCTATTGGTCGAACTGCAGCAGCTGCGCTGCTTGATGTGCACCTCGATAATGTTGGTGCCCTCGTAGCACACTATCTGATAAGTGCAGCGATTGTTGCTGTTGCTGCTATAGGGGTATAATGGCACCTCGTTCACACTAGCACACAGGTGGCGGCAGGGGTAGGTGCCGCCTACGTATCGATACATGCCCTGCCCTGTGGTGAGACCTCGTGGGTCGATGTCTTCATACACCCCGTATATGGCGTTCAGTGACGGGAACGAGGGGGAGGGTATGGGCACTGAATAGCTATAGGCGCAGTATTGTCCAATGTATGAAGTGTTGAACGACACAATGCCATTAGAGCCCACCACTGCTTGGGTGTAGGGATAGCCGAAAAACATGAATGTGAACGGGAACTGTATGGCCGAACCTTCCCACACATCGTCGCTGCTGATGTTGAGAAGGCTGCCCGCATGGAACGTGGTGTCCACAGGGTTATAGGGTATCTCCTCCACAAGGTATGTGCCGTTGAATTTCTCGGCGGTGACGAAATAGGTGGCATTCAGCACCAAGCTGGCATTGCGGCAGTTCACCACCGTGTCCCAGCCGTTGGCAACGCAAATCGCCGAACGCACATGGTCGTATTTCTCATTGATTGTGATTTCCGGACACTGCGCCCGCACTCCCACACCGCTCATCGCCATGATTGCCACAGCCAGAGTAAGCATCCTCTTAATAGGATGTGATAGGATTAATTTATTGATGTGTAAATGTGTAGTTGTAGTTCTATTCTTCATAGAATTAATTTTTAAATAACAGAAACGTTGTTTGCTCTAAATTATTATATCAATTATTTGCTGTTTTATTGACGGTATACTTACTTTTTATTATAAATCAGATAAATGTATTTTATTTTTACGCTTGAATTATTAGATTTTAATGTTTTTTAACACTGATTAAGCATGTTTGAATACAATATGCCTTCGTCATTTCTCCGCCTGTTGTCCGCTTTTTTGCCGTTCCTCTGCCGTTCTGATAGTGGCTGATGAGTGGCAGACGGTAGGAAACGGTATGAGTCAGTATCGAATGGTAAGATGCGGTAGGCTGAAGGATGATGGGGCGCGGATGGGTTTGTGTGGGGGACGAAGGTGGGTATAAGACGAATGAGGGCTGCCAGTAGATTAGTGGCAGCCCTCATAAGGAAGGGGTTGGTTGTTAAGCGCAGATTACTGCTTGATGCGCATGCGGTAGAACGAGCGATAGACGAACACGAGGGCTACAATGAGGAAGATGATGCCCACGTATGGGGCGATGGAGCGGAATCCCGGGCTGATGGCAATCTCCATAGCGAGGACCCCGAAGAGTGTGGTGAATTTGATGATGGGGTTGAGGGCGACAGAGCTGGTGTCTTTGAAGGGGTCGCCCACGGTGTCGCCGACCACGCTCGCGTCGTGGAGGGGGGTGCCTTTGGCAGCCATGTCTACTTCAACCACTTTCTTGGCATTGTCCCATGCGCCGCCGGCGTTGGCCATGTAGACGGCTTGGAACAGGCCGAAGACGGCTATGCTGACCAAGTAGCTGACAAAGAGGCATACGGCACTTTCGCCACCAATGCTTTCGGGCGAGGAGAAGCAGGCAAATGCTAGGGCGAAACAGAAGATGGCGATGAAGATGTTGATCATGCCGTGCTGGGCATAGGTGGTGCATATCTTGACCACTTCTTGGCTTTTCTCGGTGTCGGCTTTTTTAGGCGCATTGGCATCGAGTTTGATGTTTGCTTCGATGTATTCTACAGCGCGGTTGGCACCAGTGGTGACCGCCTGCATTGAGGCCCCGGTGAACCAGAAGATGACGCATCCGCCGAGGATGAAGCCTACGATGCTGTAGGGGTTGAGCAGGTTGAGTATGGCGGAGGGCTCTATGCCGAGGGTCTTCTGGATGAGGAGGATTAGGGAGAATATCATGGTGGTGGCACCCACTACGGCTGTGCCTATGAGTACGGGCTTGGCTGTGGCCTTGAAGGTGTTGCCGGCACCGTCGTTGGCCTCGAGGTAGTGCTTGGCTTTCTCGAAGTCGGGGGTGAAGCCGAATTCTGATTTCACCTCTTTGGTGACACGCTCTTTGTCGTCCTCGATGAGTGATAGTTCGTATACGCTCTGGGCGTTGTCAGTGACGGGGCCGTAGCTGTCGACGGCGATGGTGACGGGTCCCATGCCCAGCATGCCGAAGGCGACTAGGCCGAAGGCGAATATGGAGTAGTAGCTGCCGAAGAGCGGTTCGATGCCGAAGATGCTGGAGGCGGCATAGGCGATGACCATGAGCAGTACGAATACCATGCCTGTCCAGAACCCGCCAAAATTGCCGGCCACTATGCCGCTGAGTATGTTGAGTGAGGCGCCGCCTTGCTGGGAGGCTTTGACCACCTCGCGCACATGCTTGGAGTTGGGGGAGGTGAAGAGCTTGGTGAGTTCGGGGATGAGGGCAGCGCCGAGGGTGCCGCAGCTGATGATTATGGAGAGTGCAAGCCAAAGATTGGGAACCGCTGCATTGAGTTCGGGCTTGTTGAGTATGAGGTGGCTGGCAAGGAAGGTGCCTAGGATGCTAAGGATGGAGGTTGTCCACACGAGGCTGGAGAGGGGCTTCTCGAAGTCGAGGTCGTCGGCACGGCCATATTTTGCCTTGGCGATGGCTCCATTGATGTAGTAGGCCAGCACAGAGGCAATGATGCCGAGTATGCGCATGACGAAGATCCATACAAGCAGGGGCACTTGGAACTCCTGCGGTACAGCAAGGAGGATGAAGCTGACCAGTGCCACGCCGGTGACGCCGTAGGTTTCGAAGCCATCGGCGGTGGGGCCGATGCTGTCGCCGGCGTTGTCGCCTGTGCAGTCGGCAATGACACCGGGATTGCGCGGGTCGTCTTCGCCAATCTTGAATATCACTTTCATAAGGTCGCTGCCGATGTCGGCAATCTTGGTGAAGATGCCGCCGGCAATGCGCAGCGCGCTAGCTCCAAGGCTTTCGCCAATGGCAAAGCCGATGAAGCAGCTGCCAGCCAAGTGTTCGGGCATGAAGAGTAGGATGATGAGCATGAGCACAAGCTCGATGCAGATGAGTACGATGCCGATGCTCATGCCGGCGCGGAGAGGGATGTTGAGCAGGTCGAGCGGGCGGCGGCGCAGGGAGGCAAAAGCCATGCGCGAGTTGGCATAGGTGTTCATCCTCACTCCAAACCAGGCCACACCGTAGGAGCCGAGAATGCCGATGACAGTCCAGGCAAGCACAAGGCATACGGAGCCTATGTCCATGTGCGACAGCACGCCAAAGTAGAGAGCGATAGTGAGGCCTATGAAGATGAAGAGCACCACTAGGAACTTGCCCTGCTGGCGCAGGTAGGTGGCGCAGGTTTTAAAGATGACATTGCCTATCTCCAGCATGGAGGAATGGGCTTTGAGTTTGCGGACTTTGAAAAACTGGTAGAATCCGAACAGCAGTCCGAGGATGACTATGAGGAACCCCCAGTAGAGAATTTTTGTTTGAGGATTGGCAGCAAAGCCTGTGGGCATTTGCAAATCAGCTTCGCTTGCAAAGGTAAAAAAGGGTAGGGCAAGCGCGGATAGTAAAGAAAGCAATTTCTTCATATAATGAGAGTTTTGGTTAATATGCTGTAGCCATTAGACAATACAAATATAGTATTTTTTGTAAAGATACAAAAAAAAATCGTATTTTTGCAATCTCATTTTTGATTTTGGAATAATGTTTTAAGATAAGTCAATAACGTTGTTATGAATATAGAATTGACCCTTCAGGAGGCGGTGGCATCCGCATTAAAGAAATTATACAGTATAGAGATTGCGCATGAAACAGTGGTGCTGCAGAGCACCAAGAAAGAGTTTCAAGGCGATTACACGATAGTGGTATTCCCCTATGTGAAGCAGGCTCGTCGCAGCCCGGAACAGCTGGCCAACGAGCTGGGCACAGAAGTGAAGGAGAGTGTGCCCGAGGTGAAAGATTATAATGTGGTGAAAGGTTTTTTGAACTTGTTGGTAGACGATGACTACTGGGTGCGCTTTGTGGGGCAGACCGTGGGCATGGCTAATTATGGCATTAAGGCTGCCGACGCGGCTGCCGCGCCTGTGGTGGTGGAATACTCATCGCCCAACACGAACAAGCCCTTGCACCTGGGGCATATACGCAACAACCTGTTAGGATGGTCGGTGAGCGAGTTGCTGGCTGCCAATGGTGCGAATGTGAAGAAGGTGAATTTGGTGAACGACCGCGGCATACATATTTGTAAGTCGATGCTGGCCTGGCTGCGCTACGGCAATGGCGAGACACCAGAGAGCAGCGGTATGAAGGGCGACCATCTGGTGGGAAAATATTATGTGGAGTTTGACAAGCATTATAAAGAAGAAATAGCCACGCTGGTGGCTGGTGGCATGGATGAGGAAGAGGCTAAAAAACAAGCTCCGCTGATGCAAGAGGCGCAGGCCATGCTGAAACGTTGGGAAGAGGGTGACAAGGAGGTGCGCGACCTGTGGACAAGAATGAACGGATGGGTGTATGCCGGCTTTGACGAGACCTATAGCCGCTTGGGCGTAGGCTTTGACAAGATTTATTATGAGTCTAATACCTATCTGTTGGGTAAGGAGTTGGTGCAGAAGGGGCTGGATATGGGTGTGCTGTTTCGCAAGGAGGATGGCTCGGTGTGGTGTGACCTTACTGGTGACGGCCTCGACCAGAAACTGTTGCTGCGGCGCGACGGCACTTCGGTATATATGACCCAAGATTTGGGCACCGCATTGCTACGCCACAATGAATTTGGTGCCGAAAGACTAATATATGTGGTTGGCAATGAGCAGGACTACCATTTCAAGGTGTTGAAGCTAATACTCGGCAAGCTGGGATTTGATTGGGCGGAGAAGGTGTATCACCTTTCATACGGTATGGTGGAACTGCCAAATGGCAAAATGAAGAGCCGCGAGGGTACGGTGGTTGATGCCGACGACCTGATAGATGAGATGGAGGCAACGGCCGAGGAGATGTGTCGTGACCATGGCAAGAACGACGACATGACGGAGCAACAACGAAGGGAGTTATACCACATGCTGGCATTGGGAGCACTGAAGTATTTTATCTTAAAGGTGGACCCTGCCAAGAATATGCTGTTCAATCCTGCAGAGAGTATCGACTTTAATGGTAATACGGGTCCGTTTATTCAATATACTCATGCCCGCATACGCAGCATCGTCCGCAAAGCCGAGGAGCAGGGAATAGATGAGACTGTACCGATGCCGGCAGATGTGGCAATCGGCCTTACCGACAAGGAGAAGGCTGTGGTGCGCTGTCTGCACGATATGCCGGGGGTGATAGCTTCGGCTGCAGATAATTATAGTCCTGCCATGGTGGCAAACTATGCTTATGATTTGGCCAAGAGTTTTAACAGTTTCTATCAGGACACCCCCATTCTACGCGAGACAGATGAATCGGTGAAGCGTTTCCGTGTGCAGTTGTGTGCCGTGGTTGCGCTGGTGTTGAAGAACGCCATGCATATACTTGGTATCGATGTGCCCGAAAGGATGTAGGCTGAGGAGGTTTGTTGCAATTGAGGATAATGGTACAAGAATGAATTAATTGGTTGATTGTTTATGTTTTATACGCATTCTCTCATCACCCCCAACTATCTTTGTGACCAGTACGACAATTTGTCGCCGTGGGCGGTGGTAAGGTTGTTTCAAGAGATAGCCTGCCACCATTCCGAGACCCACAGCATCGGTTTCTCGGAGTTGATAAGGCAGGGTAGGGCCTGGGTGGTATGTAGGGCTTATTATCGTTTTGACCGTCTGCCACATGAGGCAGAGCCTATTACGTTGAAGACATGGTCGCGGGGGACGGATGGGCTGTTCGCTTTTCGCGATTCGCAGATATTGGATGGCGAAGGCAATGCCGTTGTTGCCTCATCGACCTACTGGGCTATTATGGAGCTGGGCAGTCGTCATGTGATGCGTATGCACGACTTTATGGATTCGTTTAAGTACTACGATGGCTATGCTACAGACAAGCAGCGGCTTGACCGGCTGAGAATGCCTAAGGACGTAGGTGAGCCGCAGCAGGTGGCGCAGTTTAAGGTGGTGCCATCGATGTTGGACCACACAAATCATGTCAATAATGCCGAGTATGTACGTTGGATTTTTGACACCTTGCCGCAGGGTAGCAACATTGCCACGCCCTACCATCTGTGCATTGAATACTTACAGGAAACGCAGCCGGGCGAGATGGTGACGATACACAGCCTGCCCACTGCCCAGGGTACATATTTCAGCATTGCCAATCCTCGTGCCACAGCAGTTATAGCAATACTCTATTAATTACTTCTTTATCAACGATGAAAAAAGTTCTTTTTACTCTACTGGCAGTAACCATTATAATCGGACCCCTCGAGGCACAAAACAAAAAACACTCATTATTTAAGAAAAAAGAGAAGGTGGTAGACACCCTTCCCGGTTCGAAGCGGCTGTTGGAGGTGTTGAATCTAATACAGGACACGTATGTGGTTACTCCTAATACCGACCAGCTGAGCGAGACGGCTATACGTGCGATGTTTCGCTCGCTCGACCCCCATAGTATCTATATACCAGCCAAGGATGTGAAGCGCTCGAACGAGGCTCTGCAAGGCAATTTTGAGGGGGTGGGTATTTCTTTTTCGGTGGTGAACGACACCATACGCATTGCCGAAGTGATAGCCGGCGGCCCTTCTGAAAAGGTGGGGCTATTGCCAGGCGACAAGTTTCTGCGTATCGACGGCATTGCCGCTACGGGCGACAGTGCCAATAACGCTTTCGCCTTCCGCCATCTGAGAGGCAAGAAAGGCACTATGGTGGTGGTGGATATGCTGCGTGGTGCCGACACATTGACATTCTATATTGAGCGAGACAAGATACCGATCCACTCGGTAGAGGTGTACTTTATGGAGGATGACACGATAGGATACATAGCCTTGCAGCGTTTTGCACGTACTTCGATTGAGGAGTTTCGGAAGGCTGTTCATCAGTTGCAGCGGCAGGGGATGAAGGCTTTGATACTTGACCTGCGTGGCAACTCGGGCGGCTATTTGGATATAGCGTGTGGGTTGTCTAACGAGTTTTTGAGCAATGGCAAGCTGATAGTTTATCAACAAGGCCGCACTCGTCCGCGGCAGGACTTCCGTGCCAATAGGTGGGGGTCGTTCCGCAAGGGGAGTCTCGTCGTGCTTATTGACGAGCAGTCAGCTTCAGCGTCTGAGATTGTCAGCGGTGCTGTGCAGGATTGGGACCGTGGCACCCTAATAGGCCGTCGTACCTATGGCAAAGGCTTGGTGCAGACCCTCTATAACCTGTCGGATGGCAGTCAGATACGTCTGACAACAGCACGATACTATACCCCATCAGGGCGTTGCATCCAGCGGCCTTATGCCAACGGCAGCGATGAGTATGACAACGACCTTCGTAATCGGTATAAGCATGGTGAGTTGTTTAGTGCCGACTCAATCCATTTTCCTGACTCGCTTCGCTATACTACGGCAGGCGGACGCACTGTATATGGAGGTGGCGGAGTGATGCCCGACATTTTTATTCCAATGGACACCACCCCCTCAACAAAGTTTTACCAACAGTGTCGGCGTAAGGGTATCATCAACCAGTTTCCGCAGGTGTGGGCTGACCGTCACCGGACAGACCCCCTTGTGGGTGATTTCGACACTTATTTGCAACACTTCGACTCGCTTGGCGTTTATCAAGACTTTATTGATTTTGCTGCCAGCAAAGGTGTGGCAAAAGATAGTGTGCAGGAGAATTGTAGCGACAGCGTCAGAATATTCAACGATACCTTTTTGATGTTGCAGATTAAAGGTCTGGTGGCAGATAGGCTCTTCGGTCATGGACACTATTACCGTGTGATGAAGGTGCGTGACGAGTTCTACAAAGTGGCAGTAGCCACGCTCCGCCACGAAGAGAAGGAGGAGCGTTGATTGGTGTCATTGGTGATGTTGACAGGCGAAATGGACATTTGTCCGTGAAGATAATGGCTATTATGAGTGAGGTGATGGAGTGAGGGTGGGAGTTTGTCCGAGATATTATGAAGGGAGGGACTGGCGAAAGTCGGTCCCCTTCGTTTTGTTTGGTGGCGGTGTGAAAAAAAAGAAAAGATGAGGGATTTTTTGGCGTGAATGAAAAAAAAAGCGTATATTTGCATTCACTGCGACATGTTGTGTCGTGGGGGAATTGTGCTGTAAACTAGCACCCTATATGATTTGAATATATGACTGAAAATACAAAGATAGACAAAACCACTGTAAACGTAGCGAGCGAATACGGGCATTTGAATGCCGTGTTGTTGCATAGACCTGGAATTGAAATTGAGAGAATGACTCCCGGTAATGCCGGAGAGGCATTGTTTAGCGATATCTTGAGTAAGCATATTGTGGACAAAGAGTATGCAGCCTTTTCTGGTGTGTTGGAAAAGTGGTGCAAGGTGTATTATGTTGAAGATTTGCTGACCCAATTGATGGACAATGACGATGTGCGCCAGTATTTGGTTGCACAGAGCTGTAAGCTAGATGACTGCGAATTTTTGGCAGACCAATTGATGGAGCATGACAGCAGGCAGCTGGCCAGGGAGCTGATAGAGGGTGTGCCTTATCACGCTGATACTGATCCCCAACGCTTTGAGCTGTCGCGTTTTTCGATGAAGCCTCTGTACAATTTGTTTTTTACCCGTGATGCGTCGTCGTCGGTGTATGACGAGGTGTTGATTAATTCGATGTCGTTTGCCGTAAGGCAACGAGAGACACTTATCTATAGGGTGATTTTTGAGTACTTTTTTAGCACAAAGACTTTTTGCGGGCTTGATGCCGATTCTGGTGCACGAACTGAAGGAGGCGATGTGCAAGTGGCTTCGCCCAACCTGTTGTGTATTGGCGAGGGTATTCGCACCAATCGTAAGGGCATTATGTATTTGGCTGAAAAGTTTGCCAAGGAAAGGCCAAAGTTCAATATTCTTGTGCAGGAGCTGCCTCACAAGCCCGATTCGTTCATACATCTTGATATGGTTCATACCTTTTTGGGGAGCCATCAGCTGATGGTGTACCCTCCGCTGTTGGACAAGACTGGTCTGTTTGCTGGCAAGTCGACAACACGCATCGTGTGCGACAATGGTAATATAAGCACTGAGGAGTATCCCAATATGCTGGAAGGGCTGAATGCCTGCGGTATGGAAATGGAACCTGTGTTGTGTGGAGGGTTTGATACTTGGTATCAAGACCGTGAACAGTGGCATAGCGGTGCAAACTTCTTTGCACTTGGCGATGGAAAGGTGATAGGCTATGAGAGAAACGAGCGCACAATTGATGCTTTGGCACATGCAGGCTTTGCTGTGCTGGATGCTGACGATGTGTGCAGCGGCAAGGTGGAGATGAAGAATTATGACAAGTTTGTTGTTGCCTTTAAGGCTAGTGAGCTTCCTCGTGCAGGCGGTGGTGCCAGATGCATGACGATGCCGATAAATAGAGATTAGGATTAATGGTTAAACAAAAACAATAAAATGAAGAAGTATCATCTGATGAACAACATTATAGGCTGGGTGGTCTGCATCGTGGCCTGTACTGTTTACATCCTTACCGCCGAAGCTACCGCGTCGTGGTGGGACTGCGGCGAGTATATTGCCACGGCAACCAAACTACAGGTGGGTCACCCTCCGGGAGCACCATCGTTTCAGTTGATTGGTAGACTTTTTTCGATGTTCTCCTCACCCGAGAATGTGGCTCATGCTGTGAATGTGATGTCGGCAATATGCAGCGGCTTTACTATCTTGTTCCTGTTTTGGGGTATTACACTTTTGGGTAAGCACCTCTTGCCCGACCCCAAGAACCCAGATATCAAAGACCCTCGCACTTGGGGCGTGTTTGCTGCTGGCATAGTAGGGGCACTGGCCTACACGTTCAGCGACACGTTTTGGTTTTCTGCTGTCGAAGGTGAGGTTTATGCCATGTCGTCGTTTTTTACGGCGGTAGTGTTTTGGGCTATACTTAAATGGGAGGAACAGGCTGACGATCCTCATTCGTTGCGTTGGCTTGTTCTGATATGCCTGCTGGTGGGTATTGCTATCGGTGTTCACTTGTTGAACTTGCTGACTGTTCCTGCTATCGTGTATGTGGTATATTTCCGTAAGTGGGAGAAAACTACCGTAAAGGGCTTCATCTGGAGTGGCGTAATCTCAGTAGTATTGCTTGCATTGATTCTGTGGGGTATCATACCTGGTATCGTGAATGTGGATTCGGCCTTTGATGTATTCTTTGTCAATACATTGGGCTTGCCTTTCAATACCGGCACGGTGTTTTTCTTCCTGCTTTTGTTGGCAGCTGTGGTGTGGGGTTTGTGGTACACCTCACCCAAGAAGAAGAATATGCCTGTCGTCAACGCCTCTGTGCTAGGCTTTATGATGCTGGTGATTGGCTATTCGACCTTCTTCCTACTGGTGATTAGGTCTAATACCAATACACCTTTGAATGAGAATGCCCCCAAAGATGCTGTGGCCATGCGAGCCTATCTGGGTCGTGAACAGTATGGTGATACACCCCTCTTCTCAGGCCAGTACTATACTGCAGGAGACCCTGTGGACGCTAAGATTGGCTACACTAAGTATGTGCGTGGCAAGGATGAGAAAGGCAAGGATAAGTATATTCCCGCCTCCTATCAGCAGAAGTTTGTCTACCGCCAAAATCATACGGGATTGTTCCCCCGTATGTATAGCAACGACAACGACCGCCGTCACCCGCAGTTCTACGAATACTGGGCTGGAAAGGTCCGTGGCGACCATAAGCCTTCGTCGGCTCAGAATATCAAGTATTTCAATGGCTATCAGATGGGTTGGATGTACTGGCGTTACTTCATGTGGAACTTTGCAGGACGACAGAACGACATACAGGGCCATTACTTCAACGACGATGGTACACGCGACTACATGAATGGCAACTGGATAAGCGGCATCAAAGCCATCGACCAGGCTCGTCTCGGACCTCAGGACAACCTGCCTGATCACATGAAGGACAACAAGGCTCGCAATGTATACTATATGCTTCCGTTGTTGTTGGGTTTGATGGGTTTGGTATACCATGTGATGAAAAATAAGAAAGATGCCTTTATCGTGTTTATCATGTTTTTCATGACGGGTATCGCTATTGGTATCTATCTGAATATGCCTCCTCGCCAGCCCCGTGAAAGAGACTATGCCTTTGTGGGTTCGTTCAGTTTCTTTGCAATCTGGATAGGTTTGGGTGTGATGGCGTTGGCCGACTGGCTGACTCAGCTCTTAAAGAAAGAAAAGCTGTATAAGTTTGTCATGCCCGTGGTGTTTGTGGTGTGTATGTTGTGCGTGCCAGTTCTGATGGCTAACGAGAACTGGGACGACCACGACCGCTCGCAGAAATATGCAGCCCGTGACTTTGCCAAGAATTATCTGGCCTCGGTCGACAAGAATGGCATTTTGATTACCTTTGGCGACAACGACACATTCCCTCTGTGGTATGTACAGGAGGTAGAAGGGTTCCGCACCGATGTGCGCATTTTGAACTATACACTCTCGGGTATGCATTGGTATGTGGAGCAGCTGTACAACCGTATCTACGATTCCGACCCAGTGGCGTTTACTCTGCCTAAAGAGTTTTATGGCTTGGGACAGGATATGGTGTATATCCAAGACAAGACGACCGAATATTTCGAGGTATCAGATGTGTTGGCCTTGTTGCGCGACCATCCCGAACGTTTCAAGGCTCGCAGTGGCCGTGGCGAAGAGGTGTATGTTCTGCCTACCAGCCGTTTCAAAATCACTCTTGATATTCCTAAGTTGGTAAAAATGGGTGTGATACCTGCCAATATGGCCGACCAGATTGACCCCGAAATCAAATGGCAGATTAATAAGGGTAACCTATTCCGCCATGAGTTGATGATTCTTGACATTATCGGAACCAATCGTTTTGAGCGCGACATCAACATCATGAACCCAAGCTATATACAGCGTGTGTTCACTCCTATCCGCAGTTATTGTGTCCAGGACGGTATGAACTACAAGTTGACTCCATATCAGTCTCGGGTGGTTCAGCCTGTATTGTTCGACAAGCGTGAGAATAGATATTCCTTGCAGACCTTCACTGAGGAGACTTACGACTTTTTCCTCAACGGTTACAAAGGCGACGACGGTGAGATGCACCCACTTGAGTGGGGCAACCTCAATGCCGACATTTATGTCGACCCTGTCAGCATCAATATGGGCACTGTCCAGCGCCAGACCTTCTGTGTGGCAGCACGCGAGCTGCTGGAGAAAGGCGACACTGTGCGTGCTCGTAAGATGTTGGAGCTGAACGATGAATACTTCCCTGAGAAGAATTTCGTATACGACAAGTACAGCATGATGATGGTCGACCTCTACTGCGATGTGTATGGCAAGGAGCGTGCTACTCAAATATGGGATAGTATCTTCAAGTATTATAGTCAAGACTTGGCTTACTACTCGCAATACACTGGCACAGCCAAGGCCGCAGGTGTAGGCAATCTGCTTCAAGAAACTGCACAACTGCTTTATGGCTTGAACCAATTGGCAGAGCAGGTGCTGCATGACGAAGGCAGGGCAGCCCAGTGCATGTCGCTTCTGGAACAGCAAGGCTATCGTATGTAATACAACAAAGATTATCGATAATGAAGAGCATCCGCTCAAAGGCAAAGAAGAAAAAAATCAGCATTACCCTCCCCGAGTGGGAGGGTGAACTGCTGAAAGCTTATGCCAAGGTGCATGCTACTACCTGTCCGGCAGCGGCTCACAAGATGGTGCGTGCAGCTCTGCGTCAATTTAAGGCAGAACATAGCTCATTGGCTAAGACTGAGCCCAAGAATCAACTCAACATTTTCGATTCGATACAGGTGGACATTTTTAACAACACCTCAAGAACAAGTGAATAATCCCAAACAAATAACACTATGAGACGTATATCCTGTTTATTTTTGACATTGGCAATGGCATTGGGAATGTCGGCAAACGCCCAAGATTTTATTGAGCTGGCTGCCGACGAATCGCTCGCCCAAGAGTTTGTAGCCTCTGACGACTTCGAGAGTGAAGACCCCTTTGCCGAGGAACTTGTGGCTGAGGAAGAGGGGGAAGAGGAAGCTTTCAATCCTGGCTCAACCATTATCGGCCATGTCACCGATGCCCATTCGTGGCATATGTTCGACTATTTCAGCAAGGATGGACAAGAGCATGCTGTAGCCATCCCCTTGCCGGTAATACTTATCAATGATGGACATCTTGATATCTTCATGTCTTCCAAGTTCCACCATGGCCATGCCGACTACAAGGGTTATCGCCTTGTGGGTGGGGGGTTGGAGAAAGAGGAGATTGTCTGCGTTGATGATGCCGGCAACCTCTTGACTGACGAATCGGGCAACACGCTGAAACCCATTGACCTCTCTATAACCAAGGTTCCTGCAGCCATCATGATTATTGTGGTTTTGCTCATTGTCATTGTGATGATTGCTAAAAAAGGTTATCAGAAGCGCGAAAATCAGGCTCCCAAGGGACTCCAATCTCTGGTAGAGATGCTTGTGGTGTTCGTGCGAGACGATATTGTGAGGCCCATGATTGGTGAAAAGCATTATGAGAAATACCTTCCCTACATGCTTACCCTGTTTTTCTTCATCTTTTTTAGCAACTGTATGGGGCTCATCCCCTTCTTCCCCGCAGGTGCCAATGTTACGGGAAATATCGCCATTACTGCCACCCTTGCGTTCATCACCTTCTTTATCACCAATCTTAGTGGCAACAAACATTATTGGGTCGACATCTTCAATACTCCAGGTGTCCCTGCTTGGTTAAAGATTTTCCCCCTTATGCCTGTTGTCGAATTGGTGGGTGTCTTCACCAAGCCAATAGTGCTTATGATACGACTTTTTGCTAACATGACGGCTGGTCACATCGTCATTCTTGGCTTCGTGGTGCTTATCTTCATCTTTAGCAACACCATCTCAATGGGTGTGGGTGCCGGCGTATCGGTCATTTCTGTCATCTTTAGTGTGTTTATTAGCGTTTTGGAATGCCTTGTGGCATACATCCAGGCGTTTGTCTTCACCATGCTGTCATCACTCTATATCGGCATGGCCGTGCAGGAACCCCACCATGCCGAAGCTTAATATAGTGCAATAATAATCCAATAAAACATATCATTATGAAATCCATCAAAGATGTCAATTTCAAAGGTCGCAAAGTCCTTTTGCGTGTCGATTTCAACGTCCCAATGGACGATAACAAACATATCACTGACGACACCCGCATGCGCGAGTCGTTACCCACCATCAACAAACTGCTTGCCGATGGTGCCGCCATCATCATCATGGCTCACTTTGGCCGTCCCAAAAAAGGTGGCTTTGAGCCTGAACTGACTCTTGAGCCTGTTGCCAAGTATCTCGAGACACTTATCAATCGTCCCGTTCTCTTCACCCAGTCGTTGCTGGGTGAGGGCAAGGTGGAACAGATGGCCAAAGACCTGAAGGATGGCGAAGTGATGTTGCTCGAGAACATCCGCTTCTATCCTGAGGAGACTAAAGGTGGTGTAGAATTGGCCGAGCAACTGGCCAAGCTGGGCGACTGCTACATCAACGATGCTTTTGGTGCTGCTCACCGCGAGCACAGCTCCACGGCTGTGATAGCCCGTTTCTTCCCCAACGATAAGTATTTCGGCTTCCTCATGGAAAATGAGGTACGCAACCTCGAAAAACTGATGCAGAATCCTCCTCGTCCCTTCACCGCCATCATCGGTGGCAGCAAGGTGAGCAGCAAGATTGGCATCCTCGAGAACCTTATCGACAAGGTCGACAATATGATTATCATCGGCGGCATGCGCTACACCTTCACCAAAGCCCTCGGCGGCAAGATTGGCAACAGCATCTGCGAAGACGATAAGATGGACCTGGCCCTTGAGCTGATGAAGAAAATGGATGCCCACGGCGTGAAGTACTACCTACCTGTCGACAGCGTCATTGGCGACAAATTCGGCAACGATGCCAACACTCAGATAGTGCCCAGTGGTGAAGTGCCCGACGGTTGGGAGAGCATGGACTGCGGTCCCGAGAGCTGCAAGGCCATCCGCGACATCATCATGGCCTCCAAGACCATCCTCTGGAACGGTCCTGCCGGTGTCTTTGAACTAAGCACTTTTGCTAAGGGTACCAACGAGATTGCTCTAAGTGTTGCCGATGCATGCAAGCATGGTTGCTTTGCGGCCGTTGGCGGTGGCGACAGTGTGGCAGCAGTCAAGCAGATGGGACTCGCCGACCAGATGAGCTATGTCTCCACTGGTGGTGGCGCCATGTTGGAATACCTCGAAGGCAAAGTGCTTCCTGGCATTAAGGCCATTCAGGACTAATTATTCATTTGCTTCAATTACTGAATTGAAAAAGGGGGATTGAGGATTAGCAGCCATGCTTTAATAATTCTCAATCCCTTTTTTTCAATTCTTTTTTTTTTAGATGGCTCAATTCTTGCCCATAACACTCGATGAGGTCAAACGTCTCGGCTGGGATGAAGTTGATATTGTCCTTGTAACAGGCGATGCTTATGTCGACCACCCCTCTTTTGGCACTGCCGTCATCGGACGGACCCTTGAGGCCGAGGGCTATCGTGTAGCCATTATTCCTCAACCCAATTGGCGCGACGACCTGCGCGACTTCCGCAAGTTTGGCCGTCCCCGTCTCTTCTTCGGTGTCAATAGCGGTGTCATGGACAGCATGGTCAACCACTACACCGCTGCACGTCGTCTGCGCCACGACGATGCCTACACCCCTGGTGGTCTGTCGGGCTTCCGTCCCGACCGTGCCACCTATGTCTATACGCGCATCCTCAAACAGCTCTATCCCGATACCCCCGTCGTCATTGCCGGCATCGAGGCCTCTATGCGCCGTCTGGCACACTACGACTATTGGGACGATAAGCTCTTCCCCAGCATTCTTGCCGACACTCCCGCCGACTTGCTCAACTACGGCATGGGCGAGCGCACCACCCTCAAGATAGCCCATCTCCTCAACCAGGGCAAAGGCATCGAGGCCTGCCATGCCCTCCCCCAAGTGGCCTATATCACTAGTAACACTAGTATATCTAGTGATTCTAGTATCTCGAGTATTACTAGTTCTATTAACCCTACTATAGAGCTCCACTCCTACGAAGAGTGTCTCCGCAGCAAGCGTTTTGAGGCCGAGAACTACCATATCATCGAACAGGAAAGCAATAAGATAGTCTGTGCTACCCTTGTCCAGCGTCATGGTGACCGTCTCGTGGTGGTCAATCCTCCCGAACCACCCATGACCACCGAGGAGATTGATGCCTCCTTCGACCTACCCTACACCCGCCTGCCGCATCCCAAATACAAGAAGCGCGGCACTGTTCCTGCTTACGAGATGATAAAGAACTCCGTCAACATCCATCGCGGCTGCTTTGGCGGCTGCTCATTCTGCACCATCTCCGCCCACCAGGGCAAACAGATTGCCTCCCGTTCCGAAAAATCTATTCTCAAAGAGGTGAAGGTCCTTACCGAGCGCGAAGACTTCAACGGTGTCATCACCGACCTCGGCGGACCCTCCGCCAATATGTATCGCATGTCGGGCATAAACAAGAAGCTGTGTAAAAAGTGTCCTCGCTACAGCTGCATCCAGCCATCTATCTGTAAAAACCTTCAGTCCGACCACCGTCCCCTCGTCGACCTCTATAAGAAAGTATCTGCCACCTCCGGCATCAAGCACGTCTATATCGGCAGTGGTATACGCTGCGACCTCTTCACACACGATAATCACGGCTGGGATTATTTCCGCCATGTGGTGCTGCACCATGTTAGCGGTCGCCTCAAGGTAGCTCCCGAGCACACCAGCGACCATGTGTTGAAACTCATGCGCAAACCCTCCTTCAGCCTTTTCTTACAGACCAAGGCGCAGTTCGACACCATCTGCCGTCAGGCAGGGCTCCGCTACCAGCTCATCCCTTATTTCATTAGTTCCCATCCCGGATGCCAGCTCCGCGACATGGCCGACCTCGCTGTCGAGATGAAACGCCTCGGCTACCGCCTTGAGCAGATACAGGACTTCACCCCCACGCCCATGACCCTCAGCACCGAGATGTACTACACCGGCATCAACCCCGACACAATGCAGCCCGTCTATGTCGCTCGCCGCCCCGATGAGAAGAAGGCGCAGAACCTCATGTTCTTCTACTACAAGAAAGAGTGCCAGGCAGCCATCCGCCAAGCACTCCACAATCATCACCTTGATAGTTATATCCCTAAAATGGGGTTAAAGAGCTATAAAGTATAAATGTCTGTTCGTCATTCCCCTCTGAACTCATTCTCGTTCAACCCCCATTGCCTAATCAATAATTCTGAAAATATCGTTATTAGATATTTATTTTCTGAACCTATTCTCGTTCAACCCCCATTGGCTTAGCTCGCCTTATCATTTGCCTTTAAGCAGTCCTCCCAACAGTCCGCGTCCTAGTTTGAAGGCGGTGTTCACCAGCTCGCGTTTGGCTTTCTGCTTGGCCATCTTTGAGATGCTGCCCACCAGGCTGTTGTCCTTTTCGCGTTGACGTTCGCGTTCCTCGGCCTTGCGTTTGCGCTCCTCGGCAGCCTGCTTGCGCTCCTCGGCAGCCTGACGCTTCTCTTCTTCCTTGCGCTGCTTTTCTTCCTCTTTCTGTTGGGCTGCCAGTTCTTTGGCCTCCTGCTCTTTCTGCAGTTTCTCGGTCAGTATCTCGTAGGCGGATTCTCGGTCGATGGTCTTGTCGTATTTGCCATACACCATAGAGGTCTGGATGACCCGCTGACGTTCGTCGGGGGTGATGGCACCCGCCTGTCCTTCAGGAGGAAGCACCTTGGCACGTTCCACCATCGAGGGCATGCCTTTCGAGTCGAGAAACGACACCAACGCCTCGCCCACTGCCATCTCGGTAATCACCTTCGAGGTGTCGAATTCGGGGTTGGTGCGGAACGAGTCGGCAGCCACCTTCACAGCCTTCTGTTCGTGCGGAGTGTAGGCACGCAGGGCATGCTGCACGCGGTTACCCAATTGCCCCAACACCGTGTCTGGGATGTCGGCGGGGTTCTGTGTGCAGAAATACACGCCCACACCTTTCGAGCGGATCAGTCGCACTATCTGCTCAATCTTCTCCAGCAGCGACTTGCTGATGCCGTTGAACAGCATGTGCGCCTCGTCGAAGAAGAACACCAGCTTCGGCTTGTCCAAGTCGCCCACCTCGGGCAGCTGCTCAAACAGCTCGCTCAGCAGGTAGAGCAAGAACGAGGTGTACACCTTGGGCGAATTGACTATCTGGTCCGATGCCAATATGTTGATAACGCCGCGCCCCTGGCGGGTCTGCATAAAGTCGAAGATGTCGATTGCGGGTTCGCCAAAAAACTGGTCGCCCCCCTGGTCCTCAAGGCTCAGCAGGCTGCGCTGTATGGCCCCGATGGTGGCAATGCTGATGTTGCCGTAGGCGGTGATATACTGTGAGCGGTTGTTGCCCACCTCCTCAAGCATCTTGCGCAGGTCCTTCAGGTCTATCAGCAGCAGTCCTTGGTCGTCGGCGATGCGGAACACCATGTTCAGCACATCGCTCTGCGTGTCGTTCAGGTCCAGTATGCGGCTCAGCAGTATGGGCCCCATCTCGCTCACCGTGGTGCGCAGGGGATGCCCCTCCTTGCCCATCACATCCCACACGCATACGGGATAGGCCTTGTATTCAAAGCCGCACTCACGCAGGTGGTTGTCCTCTATGCTTTTCTCAAAATGCACATTGCCGCCGCCTGCCTGGCTCACGCCCGTGAGGTCGCCCTTGATGTCGGTGGCAAACACCGGCACGCCCATGGCGCTGAATGTTTCGGCTAGGTTCTGTAGGGTGCAGGTCTTGCCCGTGCCGGTGGCACCGGCTATCAGACCGTGGCGGTTGGCCATTGAGGGGATGATGCCCAGATGCTTCTCGCCGCTGATGGCGTTAAAAGGAGTACCAGTGTTGTCTATCATAATTGTAAGGTAGTGTTTAAATGTTTATTTTGCAAAATAACGGCGACAACGCTTTTTTATTGTGCCACCTTTACCCAATTTCCATTTTCTCTCAACCCCTTCACCCCACAATGCGGCACATGCCCTTTAACGCATTACCCTCATTCCCGCCGAGTGCTGGCAATACCCTTGAAACGCTACTGAAACCTACCGTTTCCTACCTATTGGAGAGCCGTTGCCACTCGAAAAATGGCAATCGAACTCCTACTGGTCGGCAGCAGAGCGAAGGAAATACAAATGCAAGGCGAATTCAAAACTACAAAAAAGTACACCAAGTTGAAAAAAAGTAGTATATTTGCAAAAGCAGACAGAGAGAAACAATGTCTGCAAACGTCTGAGAAAGCGCATTTTCACCCATCCCTATTGGTGAAACTGGACACTTCACATATAAAGGTTAAGGATTGTTGGGAAGATGAATGCTTCTGTTGGATTGTATTATAATTCGTGATACATCCCGCAGTGGAGCAATTCACCCAAACCTTTTTTTTTGTTTTCGGGAGTCCAGCCCCACGTCTTAAGATTAGGTCACGTTGGATGGCTCCACTTTCTTGTATTGTATAAGGATATGCAGCCGAGCCGCGGCATGAACAAAAAGTATTAGATGTATGAAGCATTCTACATGTTTTTTAGCAGCTGCGATGCTGATGTTGACAACTGTTTTCTTCGCTGGATGCGAGAAAAATGACAATGATCTAGGTGGCGGTAACTGGGTGGATCTTGGGCTGCCTTCGGGACTGCTGTGGGCTACGCGCAACATTGGTGCCGCCTCGCCTGAGGACTATGGTGACTACTTTGCCTGGGGCGAGACAAGCCCGAAGAGTGTCTATGACTGGAGCACCTATAGGTACTGCAACGGGGATTCCACCAAGCTTACCAAGTACTGCAACAATTCGGAATTAGGCTACAATGGTTTCATCGACAGCCTGACCGTCCTCCAAGCTGTCGACGATGCCGCCACTGCTAACTACGGTGGGCGCACTCCCACCCGTGAGGATTGGAGTGAACTTATGAGTAATACTACTATATCTTGGACTAAACAGAAAGGTGTGAAGGGATTTCTTTTTACTGGACCTAGCGGCAACAAACTTTTCTTGCCCGCTACAGGCTGGCGTGAGGGCAGTTCACTCAAAGGCGAAGGCGGTAGTGGCTATTATTGGTCGAGTTCACTCTATGCACCGCTTTACACTTACTATCCTATCTATGCGTATAATTTCGGCTTCTTCATCATTGATTTTGGCTCTAGTCATGATGATGTGTGGTACATCGATAATGCAGTACGCAGTCGTGGATACTCAGTCCGTGCTGTACTCTCTGTGCGATAGGCCATACTTATGCTAAACTACTATATGTGATTATCTGGGTGGCGTTTTTACCGTTATGCCATCTAGGTGTTGTTCATGTCATAGAAACGGGTTTGTTGCAGTCCTACAGGCTGCATCCGTTATTGGTGTGTGCTTGACCACGGGACGGTGCCCTGGGCTATATCTTTCCCAGCCCGCCGGGCTTTCTTTGGCTGGTACATCTACTTTCTTTGGCTGGTACAGCTATATGTCAAAACGTTCATGAAAATGTGGCGAATCTCCGAACTTTCGTTCATAAAAATGTAACGATAGTCATAATATTCGTTCATTTTTTTGTATATTTGCATTTGGAATTAATGTTTTGTGTATGTATAGAAGTGTTGTAAATCAGCTATGTGAATGGAAAAAGTCACCTCGCAGGAAGCCTTTAATACTACTAGGAGCCCGTCAGGTGGGTAAGACTTATAGTCTATTGGAGTTTGGAAGGGAGAATTATAAGTATGTGGCATACATAAACTGCGACGATAATGATGAGGTGAGGAGTCTTTTTGTTCAGGATTACAATATTGACCGTGTAGTCCTCATAATTTCAGCGATAACGGGGGTCCCTATTGTCCCAGGGGATACACTCATCATATTGGATGAAATACAGGAGTTGCCGCGTGGTCTGGCTTCGCTCAAATACTTTTGTGAGAGGGCACCGCAGTATCATGTTTGTGTGGCAGGTTCCTTATTGGGCATAACGCTTAGACATGGAGAATCCTATCCTGTGGGTAAAGTGAATACCATACAGATGTATCCAATGACTTTCACCGAGTTCCTTATCGCTAGAGGCAAAGGAATGATGGCGGAGTTGTTGCAAAGGCATGATTGGAACACAATAGCAGGGCTGCATAGTATTCTGGTTCAAATGTTGCGAGAATATTATTTGGTTGGTGGTATGCCAGAGGCTGTGAGCGTTTTTCTTGACACAAATGATGCCAATAGTGTGCGAGAGGTGCAAAGAGAAATACTGACAGCCTATAGAAATGACATTGCCAAGCATACAACTGACGAACAGTCGAAACGTATAGGAATGGTATGGAGGTCTATGCCCTCGCAACTGTCGAAAGAAAATAAGAAATTCGTATACGGTGTTGTGAGAAAAGGAGGGAGGGCAAAGGAGTTTGAGTTGGCAATACAGTGGCTGGTTGATTCTGGACTTGTAATCAGGGTCGGTCGTGTCAATGCCCCGTCAATGCCATTAAAGGTATATGAAGATTTGTCGACATTCAAACTATTTCTTCTTGATGTCGGACTACTGGGAGCTATGGCAGAGATAAATCCTGCTCAATTGCTGCTGCCCAATAATATGAAGGAGGCCAAAGGCATGTTTACGGAAAACTTTGTCTGCACTCAGTTGACAGCAAGTATTGGGCAATCTTTGTTCTATTATAGCAAGGAGAACAGCCCCTTGGAGATAGATTTTATGATGCAGCAAGATACACAGATTGTTCCAATTGAGGTAAAGTCGGAAGAGAATCTTAAATCAAAATCTTTGAGCACTTTGCTTCAAAGTAATACAGAGATGCACGGAGTGCGGTTCTCGATGAGTCCATATAGGGAGCAGGAGAGGATGACCAATGTTCCGCTATATGGTGCAGGAGTGTATTTTAGAGAAAAGACGATGGAGTAATAATATTATTATTTATTCTGCGTTATTTATTCTGCGTAATTAGAAATATTATGATTAAGGAAAATCTTACTAAGGTGCGTTCTACGCTTGCCGACGGGGTGCGGCTGGTGGCTGTTTCGAAGACGAAGCCTGTGGAGATGCTGCAGGAGGCCTACGACGCGGGGCAGCGGCTGTTTGGCGAGAATAAGGCATTGGAAATGCGCGACAAGCACGCTGTGCTGCCGCAGGATATTGAGTGGCATTTTATTGGACATTTGCAGACAAACAAAATCAAGTATATTGCCGAGTATGTGAGCTTGATACATAGTATCGACAGCCTGCACCTGCTGGAGGCGGTGGACAAGGAGGCTGAGAAGCATGGCAGGGTGATAGACTGTCTGCTGCAGTTTCATATTGCCACTGAGGAGACTAAGTTTGGCCTCGACATGGATGAGGCTACGGCTCTGTTGGAATCAGCGGAGTATGGAGCTATGAAGCATGTGCGCATAGTGGGGGTGATGGGCATGGCCACAAATACTGACAACTATGACCTGGTGAGGCATGAGTTTCGCACGTTGCATGGCTATTACGAACAGCTGAAGGCAAAGTATTTCGCCGGTCATGCGGAGTTTAAGGAGGTGTCGATGGGCATGTCGCACGACTATCGGATTGCCATGGAGGAGGGGGCTACGTTGGTGAGGATTGGCAGCACAATATTCGGTGCTAGGAACTATGGTGTGCCGGTGAACGACGTTTAGAATGCAGAAACGTTGGCCGATGTACTCGGTTTTAGTTCTTTGAATTTTATTTCATTAATATTATAGTTCTAACTTTAATAGTTTATCAAAATGCATATTTTTAAGGACAAGAAGAAGATAATAGTTTCGTACCTGGTGATTACGCTGGGTATATTGATTTACACGTTTGGATGGGCGGCGGTGATGCTGCCTGCCAAGATTGTGGGCGGAGGAGTGAGTGGTATCTCATCAGTGTTGTATTATGCTGTGGGGCTGCATATTCCTATTGGTGTGATGAACTTGGTGATTAACGCCATATTGGTGCTGATAGGGTTCAAGATGTTGGGGTCGAAGTTTGGTGCCAACACCATCTACGGCATTGCCATGTCGTCGGCTTGCTTCATTTTGTGGCAGCAGGTGTTGCATGTCGAGACGCTGTTCGACGTGAGCCAATTTGGCGGTTTTATGTGTGCCATCATCGGTGGCGCGCTGTGTGGTGGCGGCATAGGCATGACCTTTGCCATGGGTGGCAACAGCGGCGGCACTGATATCATCGCCCTGATAGTGAGCAAGTATTATAATATATCGCCGGGCAAGGTGATTATGTATCTGGATATATTCATTGTGGGTAGCTCGTTTTTTGTGTCGCACAAGATAGAGAATGTGGTGTTTGGCTATATCGTGATGGTGACTATGACCTATGTGCTGGATATGGTGTTGGACGGCAACAAACAGTCGTACCAGATTATGATTTTCTCTCCTAAAAACAAGGAAATAGGCGACTCTATCACCTCTGAAGTGGGGCGTGGCGCTACGCTGTTGGATGCCGAGGGATGCTACAGCCACCAGCAACAGCAGGTGCTAATAGTGATGGTGCATAAGACCGACAAGCCCCATGTGATGCAGATTATCCACCGTGTGGACCCCGATGCCTTTATCTCAGTGTCGAAGACACAGGGTGTGTATGGGCGTAACTTTGAGAAACTGAAATTGTAACTGTAGCGTCGACCGTGACGTTCAGGACTGACGCAACATAATTATTCACTCGATATGAAACTAATCTCCCCTTCACTACTAAGTGCCGACTTTGGCAATTTGCAGCGCGATATAGAGATGCTAAATGAGAGCCAGTGCGACTGGCTGCATGTGGATGTGATGGACGGCGTGTTTGTGCCTAACATCAGTTTTGGACAGCCTGTCGTGAAGCATATTAAGAAACATGCCCGCAAGCCGCTGGATGTTCACTTGATGATAGTGGATCCTGGCCGTTATGTGAACGACTTTAAGGAGGCAGGTGCCGACATACTGACGGTGCATTATGAGGCCTGCACGCATTTAGACCGCACGCTGCATGCCATCAAGGATGCGGGTATGCAGTGCGGTGTGGTGCTGAACCCAGGCACGGCTGTCAGCCTGTTGGAGGACACGGTGCAATTGTGCGACGTGGTGTTGCTGATGTCGGTAAATCCAGGCTTTGGCGGACAGAAGTTTATAGAGAACACCTACAATAAGGTGCAGCAGTTGCGCTCATTGTGCGACCGCAAGAATCCCTCCTGCCTCATAGAGGTGGACGGAGGAGTGAATGTGCAAAATGCTCCGCAATTGTTTGAGAAGGGTGCCGATGTGCTGGTGGCTGGCAACGCCGTCTTTAAGAGTGCCAACCCGCAGGAGACCATTAAACTGATGAAGCAGTGAGAGCCACACTACACTTAGCCCCAGGCAAGGATAAGGCCGTCATGCGCCGACATCCGTGGATATTCTCGGGTGCGGTAAGGAAGATAGTGGGCGAGCCACAGGAGGGCGACTTGGTGGATGTGGTATCGGCCGATGGGCGTTGGCTGGCTGTGGGACACTACCAGAGCGATTCGATAGTATGCAAAGTGTTGTCGTTCGACACGCAGCGGGTGGACGAGGCTTTCTTTCGTGAACGTCTGCAGAGTGCCATTGCCTATCGTGAACGCCTGGGATTCTTTGGAAGTAAGAAGGAGGAACTAAGAACTAAGAATTGGGCTGATAATTCTCAATTCAGAAAGGCTTCTCAATTCACTAATGTCTTTCGACTGGTACATGCCGAGGGCGACTTTATGCCCGGACTGGTGTGCGACTGGTACAACGGGGTGCTGGTGATGCAGGCGCATAGCGTGGGAATGCACAGGCTTTTCCCCATGCTCACTGGGCTGTTTGTCGACCTGCTGGGCAAACATGGCATCAAGTCGGTCTTTGACAAGAGCAGTGCCACTGTGCCAGGAGGATGCGAGGATGGTTATATTTGGGGTGATGAGCCAGAGGAATGGGTGATTTGTGAGCATGGCAACCGTCTGCTCATCAACTTCTACGAAGGGCAGAAGACGGGCTTCTTTGTCGACCAGCGCGAAAACCGCAACCTAGTGTCAACGCTTGCCGAAGGGCAGAGGGTGCTGAACTGTTTTGGCTACACGGGAGGCTTCAGCCTTGCCGCCCTACACGGAGGAGCAAGCTATGTGGAGACCGTGGACATCAGCAAGAAAGCTATCGGGCTGTGCAATCGTAATGTGGAGTTGAACTATGGCAACGAGGCGCCCCATAAAGGTGTGGTGGCCGATGTGTTGAAGTATCTGGAAGAGGTAGACAACCAGTTCAACCTCATCATCCTCGACCCGCCTGCCTTTGCCAAGAATCACCGTAGCCTGCAACATGGACTGAAAGGCTACCGCAATATCAACCAGCGGGCTATGGAGAAGATACGCCCCGGAGGACTGTTGCTGACCTTTAGTTGCAGTCAGGCGGTGAGCAACGACGACTTCAAGACTGTCTGTTTCACTGCTGCCGCCAATGCTCACAAGCAGGTGCGCATCGTGCGCCAACTGCCTCATGCCATGGACCACCCCGTCAGCATCTACCACCCCGAAGGGGAATACCTGAAGGGATTGCTACTTGAAATAGAATAGTATGAAACCCATCGGAGTCCTTCTTGTCTTGACACTCTTCTGCTTCACCTCTATGCAGGCGCAGCAGCACCGTGAGCGATGGAAGGTCACTGACTTTTTTCCAGAGCACCATTTTGTGCCACCTAATGCCAAAACCCAGTGGGACAGCACCCGTACTCCCGACAAGGCGGGTGAGGTGGCATTCTATATGCGGTTGGCAGGACTTCAGCCATGGAAAGACACCTCGCATGAGGAAGCCCTCACCCTGATACGTGTCTCCATGCTGCCGCAGTATTCGCACCCCATGTTTATCTCTTTGGCAATTTTCGACGATAGCGTATACCGCATCAGTCTTCGGCGGGGCAACGCTATCTGCGGCTACGTGGAGCATTCCACCTATATGGAGTTAAGCGATACGGGCTATTATGATGCTACTGAGGAACACTATAAGGGCAACCTGTGGATGGAGGGAATGATTGATGACCAAGAGCGAGAACTCACCGCCGAACAGGTGAATTCGCTGAATCGGCTTCTTGTCTGGGTCGACCTGCCACACCACCCCCACACCACTCGCTGGGGTGGCAGAGACTTACCATACGTGATTGAGTACAGACATGGCAAGACCTACAACGCTATATATGGCAATTGCTGCCATCGTGAGCCGCTTGACACCTTGGTCAACTATCTTGTCTTCCTGTCTGGCGCAAACGTTAGAGACAACGAGATTCATTATAAATCTGAGGCAGGTATCACCCCTGCACAGTTCCCCGGTGGTGACTCGGCATACAATGCTTTCCTTGCTGAAAACCTGCGCTACCCCAAGATGGCTCTTGCCGAACTAGAGGAGGGTGAAGGCACTTTGAAATTTATTGTGGAGACTGACGGCAGTCTGTTCCTCATCGAGAGCAGTAAAGACAAGTATGGTTTCAGCGACGAGGCCAAACGTCTATTCTATCTCATGCCACGCTGGCAGCCCGCCATGGACATAGACAGACCAGTGCGAAACATAGTCAATCTCCCTATCCGGTTCACTCTCCCCGACAGCCTGCAACCCGTCTACGGCTCACCAATACTTGAAACCAAGCGCGACACCAACAAGTGGAAAACCATTTATGCAAGTTACCGCCGCCTGTTGGGCAATCCGCAGAACCAAGAGCACTGCTATTGGTTGGCTCGGCAATACTATGGGGAGTTCCTTTTGCCGATGAAAGCCCGGGTACCTAATAGTTTCGACTCCGCAAAGGTTGAATGGGGCGAAGAAACTTGGGGATCTATTCTTGACAACACGCCTGTAATTAAAGGAGCTGCCGACAGCGCCTTGCGCTATTTTTACCGTGCCCTCACGGCAACCCAAAGTGTCGATGATGAGACACTCATTGATATGTATTTGCCTATCCGTCAGCTGGAACAGTATCTCGGCCTGCCATACAATCCCCTGAACAAGCTGCCCTACGACACCGTGCCGGGAATCTACTATCCCTATTCATACTTCATAGACCTGCCTGCCGACGGACACCTTGACTCGACTGTGGATGTTTCATTAAGCAGTGCCTATTTCTGGGCGGAAGCTTTCTCTCGTGACCTCACCGCAATGTCCGAGCCTGTGCTGTACGACAGCACCCTTACACTCGGCGACACAGTCTTTCGCTTTGCTTTTTACCCATCTTTCCATCCGCCACTTTGCTTCCGTGTGGAGCGTAGCGATAACAAGTCAATGCTCTATTGGACCAAGCTCGACTATACCATTGATGAACATTCTCTGTCTGCCACATATTATCCTATCCAGGGCAGTCGCAATCTGAGCAAGCAAGAATACAGCAAACTGATGCAAATTTTCGCTGACTTAGACTTCGACCACAAGGGTCATATCAACTACACGCTAATGATGGATGGTGCCCAATGGGTAATCGAACGTCGCACAGCCGACACCTTCAAAGCATACTTCACCAACTTAGGAGGCATGAAAATTGATGCGCTTTATTCCTACCTCATCTCCCTGTCCGGCATCGAGGCCGGCTATGCCTCAGAATACTGCGATTAGTGAAAAAACAATAAACATATATACTTTGAGCAATTTTTTAGCGTTAATTAGTACAAATTTTTATTATGGAACTCGGATACCAGAAAATAGACAAATACGACGACCAGTGTGTGGCCGAGATGGCCGAACACTACAAAGCCATCCTGCGCCTCTTGGGCGAAGACCCTGAACGTGAGGGTTTGTTGAAATCACCTGAGCGCATTGCCAAGGCCATGCTCTTCTTCACCAATGGCTACGACCTCGACCCAGAGGAGATACTACGCTCCGCCATGTTCCACGAGGACTACAAGCAGATGGTCGTCGTCAAGGACATTGAACTCTACTCCCTATGCGAGCATCACATGGTACCCTTTGTGGGCAAGGCGCATGTTGCATATATTCCTAATGGCACCATTGTGGGCTTGAGCAAGATACCGCGCGTGGTAGATGCCTTTGCCCGCCGATTGCAAGTGCAGGAACGCCTCACCAAGCAGATTAAAGACTGCATTCAGAAAACCCTCAACCCCCTGGGTGTGGCAGTGGTTATTGAGGCTCAACACATGTGCATGTCCATGCGTGGTGTTCAGAAGCAAAACTCCGTCACCACCACTAGCGACTTCACAGGTGCCTTTATGAACGACCCCAAGACCCGCGAGGAGTTCATGCACATCATCGGCGTGCACCTGCACTAGTATTTGAAGTAAGAGTTACGAACTAAGAACCAACATTCTAATAAAGAAACATGAAGAAACTTGTTTTAATACTCATGGCGTTAGCCTTTTTGCCCAGTTCCTTTGCCCAGCTTACGCACACCACCGATGGCAAGACTGTCGACGAGAATGCCAACAAAATACTGAACCGTGTCGCCGACAAGTGGACCAAGGCATCTATCAAATTTGATGTCACTGTGGTAAACCTTGATGCCAATAAGAAGAAGACTTTCAGCCAGAAGGCCTCTATCACCTATAAAACTCCCTGCTATATCGTCAAGGCTGGCGATATCGAGATATACTGCGACGGCAACACCGTGTGGCAGGTGAACAAAAGTGCCAAGGAGGTTGTGGTGAACAATATGAGCGACTCCGACGACGACCTGACTAATCCCGCCAAACTGCTTGCCAACTATCAAAAGAACTATCGTGCCAAGTATATCCGCGATGATGACGGCACCGCCATCATCGACCTCCAACCCAAAAACAGCCGCCCCTACCACAAGCTGCGCCTCTATATCGACACAACCAACTACAGGGTGAAGAAAATTGAGCAGCACAACTACGATTCCTCCCGTGGAGAATACACTTTTTCCAACTATACCCTTGTGAAAATTTCCCTCTCAGCCTTCGCCTACACGGCTCCTGAAGGTTACGAGGTGGTGGATATGAGATAATATGACCATTCTTCTTCTTGAAACAGCCACGGCAGTCTGTTCTGTAGCCCTTGCCCGCGATGGCAGGGTATTGGCAGAGCTGCATTCCGACCAACCCAACGCCCACTCTTCACGACTCCCTCTATTTGTGCAGCAGTTGTTTGCCCAGTGTGGCATTACTCCATCGCAGTTGGATGCTGTGTGTGTCTCCTCAGGTCCAGGCAGCTATACTGGCCTCCGCATCGGTGTCAGCTCTGCCAAGGGTTTCTGCTATGCTCTCTCCATCCCACTGTTGTCGGTGCCTACCCTTCAAGGCATGGCGGCGCAATACTATGCTCAGCACCCCGACTATCACGGTATGGTTTGCCCTATGATTGATGCCCGGCGCATGGAGTGCTACACCGCCATTTTTGAAATGGAGAATCACTCGAATGCGGCAGCCAACTCTCAACTTTCAACTCTCAACTTTCAACTCTCAACGCTTAAGCCCACCAGTGCCGACATCATTGCTCCTTGCATCTACGACGATTATCTCAATAGGGGAGAGGTGGTATTATTGGGCGACGGTGCCGAGAAGACCCGGTCACTGCTGGGCATCCATCCTAACGCCCGCTATGATACCGACTTCCGCATCTCTGCAACAGGCATGCTCCCCATTGCCATGCAGCGGTTGCAAGCCGGTCAGCTAGAGGATGTTGCCTATTTCGAACCCTTCTACCTCAAAGACTTCGTGGCTAAGAAAAGCGTTGTTCGAGGTCTCAAATAACCCATATCCCCATTCACCCCACCAACCCTCATGCTCAAGTACACCGTCAAACGACTCCTCTATGGTCTCCTGGTCCTGCTGGGGGTGGTGACGTTGGTGTTCTTCCTCTTCAACATTTTGCCGGGCGACCCTGCCCGTATGATGTTGGGCCAAAGGGCCGATGCCGAAAGTATCGAGATTATCAATCGCGACCTGGGTCGCGACAAGCCCGTTGCCACACAATATTTCAACTACCTCAACGACCTATTGCCTCTCTCTCTTCACAACAACTCCGACCCCGACCACTTCTTCTACCTCAATCCCGACAAGTATGCCCCCTATACCACTTTAATAAAATTGGGCAGCACTTCGTTGGTCTTAAAAGCTCCTTATCTGCGTCGTAGCTACCAGTCTCAACGCAAGGTCTCCGACATCATCGCCACGGCTTTTCCCCAGACGGCTTTGCTGGCTGTGGTGGCGCTCACCTTTGCCCTCATCGTGGGCATTCTGCTCGGGGTGCTTTCTGCCATCTACAAAGATACTTGGATCGACCGCCTCACACTCGTTCTCTCCACTCTTGGCATGTCTCTCCCCTCCTTTTTCGCTGCTATCCTCATTGCCTGGCTATTTGCTTATGTGCTGGCCGACTGGACTCACCTCAACATGTTCGGCAACCTTTATACCGTCGACGACTACGGCACTGGTGAGTATCTCGACCTGAAAAATCTCATTCTTCCTGCCCTCACTCTTGGCATACGCCCTCTTGCTACTCTTACCCAACTGACTAAGAACAGTATGTTAGAAGCCCTTTCGCAAGACTATATACGCACTGCGCGTTCTAAAGGCATCTCCGAGCGTCGCGTCATCTTCCACCATGCCCTCCGCAATGCTCTCAACCCCGTGGTCACCTCCGCATCCGGTTGGCTGGCAGGTCTGCTGGCAGGTGCCGTCTTTGTCGAGTACGTCTTCGACTGGAAGGGTATGGGCATTGTTATTGTCGACGGTCTTGACAAATACGATTTCCCTGTGGTGATGGGTGCTATTCTTTTTGTCTGTGTACTCCTGATTATCATTAATATTCTCACCGACATCCTCTATGCACTGCTTGACCCACGCGTAAGGATATAATAGTAAACCATGAAACACCTCACCCATCTTGCGGCCATAGCCTCCTTTGCTATGCTGTTCGCCCTTTTTGGATGCAATGCCGGCAGCGGGCCGTCCACCGAGCCCACCTCCACCCAGCGTGCCATCTACCATTGGAAGACTACCTTCAATCCTACGGCTTCAGAGCTTCAATTCATTGAGGACCATGGCATCTCTCGCCTCTATCTTCATCTTTTCGATGTGGTGCCTAACGAGCAAGAGACCGATGTGATTCCTTCCGCCACTTTGCGTTTCCTACAGCCTATGCCCTCTGGCATTGAAGTGGTGCCTACTGTCTATGTGTCGCACGAGGCTATGGACCTTATCGATAACCATTGCTCCGAGTCGGCCATGGCCCAACGCATCTACCAACGCATCAAAGCCATGATGCTCTCCAACGGCATCAGCTACCGCGAGATTCAGCTCGACTGCGATGGTGGTGCCTCCCTAAGCTATTCCACTAACTTCTTGGCCAGTTGTCTCCTTTCTCTGGCCCACACCGACAGCATTCAGCTCTCCACTACCGTCCGTCTCAGCCAATTGTCAAACATTGACCGTCTGCCTCCCTGCGACCGCTATATGTTGATGCTCTACAACACCGGTTCATTGCAAAAACCCCAAACCCGTAATTCCATACTCGACTACGATGATGCGAAACCCTACATACAAAAACTTACCCTACAATGGCTCGACACCTTGGCTGCAAGAGGCATACGGATCGATTGTGCCTATCCGCTCTATGGTTGGGGCGTGGCCTTTAACAATAATGGCCAGTTCTCGCATTTGGTACCTCCCATGCAGCTACCAGCTCAAACCTGCGATACATTGCGTGTCGAATGGGGCGAGATGTCTGCCATTCGACAGGTGCAACAGGCCTTGGCCGATAAGATGCATCAATATATGATGGGTGCTGTCGCAATTTATCATCTCGACTCTACCTGCTTGGCTCACTATAGTTCCGACGAGGTTGAATCCTTGTGGCAGGCCCCTGTTTTTTCTCGTAAACCTAAAAAGCAGATCCACCCTAATCAATAATCCCTAATACCATCACCTCCATGATTCATCACCATCCTGCCCCCCGATTATTGGTTGTCGCCTGTCTGCTTATCCTCTCGTTTTCACACCTTCGAGCATGCGGCCCATGGCTTTTCAATGCCAACGACCACAATATCTACCGTATCATGCCTTACTGGCACGAAATTGACTATACCACTCAGCATAGCGACTTTGTGGCAGCCAATTGCACTCTTTGGGCCGAACAGGTGGTTGGTGGTGTTACTGCCCAAGATGTTCGTGCTGCACTCTATCATACCCACTATAGCGATTGGAACGAGTTTCTCGCCTATCATGCTCACTCTTGGCATCCCGACCCAACCACCCGCTTGTTGCATTCGGTGCGCATACTTTTTGGCATAACCCCCTCGCTACCCGACAATGCTTTTGTCAAACGGCTGTTGGCAACCAACGACACCCAGTCGTTACACTATATCCGTCTTTGCAAACTATATGAGGAGAACCGTCACCAGCAGCTCGACCCATGGTATTACAGCACCATCAACGACCAGCCCCACGCTATCCTCGACTCTATCGCCCACCTATGCCTCGACTACCTGAAGTTGCAACCCACTACTCAGCTTTCTTTCCCTCTGCTTTCTCAGCGATATATGCTCTTGGCGGTGCGTTCGCTCTCTGCTCTACGCTCCGACGACGATTGTTTACACCTCTGGAACGAATGCGGCAGCCTCCTCCCTCAAGGTCCTATACGCGATGAGATTGAAGGGTTTGTGGCTGGCTGTTACCTCCGTACTGGCCAACGCAACAAGGCGTTGGACATCTATACCCGTCTTGGCGACGTTTCATCGCTGCTCTTTATTCTTGGCAATGCCGAGGAGGCGTGCGAACTGCTCTATTCTCACTACCCCTCCAACGGATACTACCGTCCTACATTGCAAAAATTCCTCTACGCCTTGGAAAACGACGACATCTCCGACCGCTATAGCCAGTATGAGCTGTATCTCGACAGTGCCGGGCGCAACCGCCTCCTCAATCTCTGCAACAAGGCAATGGCCGACACCCGCATCAACGACAAGGCTATGTGGTGCTACACCGCGGCCGCCATCCACGACCACTATGGCCGCCCCTTGTCGGCACTTCGGTCGCTCGAAGGGGCCGAGGTGGGCTGTCAAGACTCTTTCCTTTGCCACAGTATCCGCATCCTGCGCTGCTATCTCCATGTCAAGACCGATACTGTCAACGACCGTTATGAGCATTTCCTTCTCGGCGAACTCGGCTGGCTCGATAGTCTCATGCAGCAGGAGTATGCCGCTATCGATGCTGCGGATAGATATGTGCTCCGCCACCTCGACCAACTAGCCAGCACCCGAAGCATGCTCTACACTCACGATGCCCTGCGTCGCATTCTGCTGGGCACCGATGGCGCCTGTTCGCGTCTGGCAGCCGCAGGCCGTGGCATACGCGCCCTTCAGCTTGCCAACATGGCTGAATACCGTCTGTTTGCTATCAGCAGCAACGAGGTGTTGCCTCTCCTTCGCACCCAGTTGGGTAAGGTGGCCTATGATTATAAATGGAACAACAGGTTGAGCGACTATGACCTCCCTGGTTATATCGAGTTCAATCCCGACAGCCTTGCCCATGCCCGATACATCGACACGCTCTCCTACAATGCCCACGACTACAGCAATGCCGCCTTCATGGCTGCCGACACTATGTCGGCCAGCCAGTTGCAACAGTTCTGGCTGCATCTTGTCCGTCCTCACGACGCTTTCGACACCTTTTTGTCCGACAAGGGCTATTGCGACAGTAACTACTGGTATGAGATGATTGGCACCCACTGCCTGCGCGAGGGCGACTACTACCACGCTGTGCAATACCTCCGATTGGTCTCGCCCCACTTTGTCCGCAACCAGAATATCAGCTACCATTGGCAGTGGAACCCCTTCTGCTTCGACCGTCAGCCTATCTCTGCCCTGCCCAATCCCAAGCTGGCCTTTGCCGAGCGTATGCTCTGGCTCGAACGTCAGATACGGCGCGAGCATGACCCCGACCGCCTAGGGCAGCTCTTGCTCGACTACTCCGTTGGCCTGCGCAACGCCGCCGACCGCTGCTGGCCACTCCTCTCCTATGGCAAGACCAACGAAGACTACTCCTGCTGGAACCCCTATTCCTATGGCTACGACCCCGACTGGCAGCAGTGGCCCTTGTTCGACTATATCCTTGAACCCGAGCGTTGCTGGTTCAACACCTTTCGCTGCCGCATCGATCATCTGCTCCTCGCCGACCAAATTCAGCGCATGGCCTTCCTCTCTTTCCACTCCGACGAGGCTGCCGCCCATGCCTATCATCAGATTGCTTTCTACAATCGTGTCCGTCAGCACTACCCCCATACCGCCGCCGCCCGCTGGATCGAAAACCACTGCGACACTAAGGCGCTCTGGTCTTCTAAACAGTAGCATTTCTCTCTCGCCCGGCACTGCCTGCCTGCTGCCCCTGTTCCTCTATTGTCCGCCTTTCTATCGTGGATTTCTGTTTGTTTATCAGCTCTCTATGCGCCATCCTCGCTTCCATTCGTCCCTGCTACACTTCCGACTGCTGCCCACGTCATCTCTGATTATTAATTGGCAAAGAGCCGCCCTACAGGCTGAGGGCAATAGGGGCCTCTGCTAAGCCTCCCCGTTGTGGCTATCTACGTGTGGCGTGGAGGTAATGTATCAGACAGCCAATTAGTTCTTCTTCTTTTTTTACGCCTGGGCGTAATGGCATTCAGTACGCTCCCGTGCTGTAACAATCTGTGTGCCATCGTGCCCCCGTGGTTACAGTCCCTGATATTTCTCGTAGTATGCTTTCAGCTTTTGAATCACGGTGTTTTTCTTCTGACTTCTGTTTCCGCCACCAAATCGCGACATTGGCGGCAGTATCTTGTCTATGTCGGTGCCGGTGGTTCTCAACTGTCCGTCACGGAATGCGTTCTGGATGAATTTCTGGGTCTCTGCCGGTTTCAGTTTTTCTTCTTCGATAATGGTCGCAAGTTCTTCCTCACGCTTCTGTTTCACATATTCTTCCCATGCGCCGTTGACATCTATGTCGCTGTTGACGGTCTCGATGAAGCTTTCTATGAGTTCCTTCTTGCTGCGTAGGTTCATGCTGGCGCCTATGGCTTTCGATATGTTCACCAGTATCTCTTTGTCCCTGCAGTTGCTGTCGTGGTATTGCTGCACCAGCATCAGTATGTAGTCGATGTTTATCTCCACCTGTCGTATGAGTTCGGTTTCGAAGATTAGGTCGTCGTTTATCACCTCCTTGTGTACGTGGTTTTTCTTCCGCCACTTGTCTCTCAAATCTAGGTAGTGCGATTGGTAGTCCTGCATCTGCCCGTCGGCTAGTAGTTCTTTGCCTTCGAATTGGTCGAATGACTGCAGTACGTTGATTGACTTCAGCAGGCTCCCAAATAGGGCGATAAAGCGTCGCTCTTCCTGTTCGCCCATTGCCGTCCATGTCATGCCAGCCGGCAGGCTGGCGGGGTATTCGTCTGCCAGTTGCTGCACCAGCTCGGCATAGCCATAGCAGTGCTTGCCGTTGGGGGTGTCGTACCCGTTGTAGTACGAGTTGAAGTCTTTCAGCAGGACGATGCTCGCTGCGTCTTTGTCGCCAAACAGTGCTATTGCGTCGTCGGTCTCTTGTTGCATGTTGCGGAAACAGACTATGTTGCCGAAGGTCTTGATGCTGTTGAGTATTCGGTTGGTGCGGCTATAGCTCTGTATCAGTCCGTGCTGCCGCAGGTTCTTGTCGACGAAGAGGGTGTTCAACGTGGTGGCGTCGAAGCCGGTGAGGAACATATTGACCACTATCAACAAATCTACCTGTCGGTTCTTCATCCTGAGCGAAAGGTCTTTGTAGTAGTTCTGAAACCGCTCGCTGCTGGTGTCGTAGGTGGTGTTGAACATTTGGTTGTAGTCCTTGATTGCACCGTCGAGGAAGTCACGGCTCTGCTGGTCGAGGTTGGTGGTGCTTTCGGGGTTCTCTTCGGCCAGTATGCCCTCTATCTCCTCCTCGTTGGCTCCGTATGAGTAGATGATGGCTATCTTCAGACGCCTGTCTGCCGACAGGCAGGCCTGCTGCCGTTTGAATTCGTTGTAGTATGCCTTGGCCATCGGGATGGAGGCCACTGCAAACATGGCGTTGAAGCCTGGCAGTCGCTGCACCCGCTTCTCTTCTTTCACCTCTTTGCCACGTTTTGCACTGGCCACCTCGCTGATGTTCTGGGTGGTGCGGAAGGTGTAGTAGGATGTTCGCTTGGTCTTTTGGTCGAAGTGTTCGAGTATGTATCTCACCACCTCTTCCACCCGCTCTGGTGCCATCATCGCCCGCTCACGGTCTATGGCCGAAATCTGCTTGTCCTTGATGTCGTCCTTTTGTTTCAGTGTGTTCACATAGTCGATGCGGAAGGGTAGCACATTCTCGTCGTTGATGGCATCTACTATGGTGTAGGTGTGCAGCTTGTCGCCGAAGGCCTGTTGGGTGGTCTTCAGCTGTATGTTGCCGGCTGTGCTTGCATTGGCTGCAAATATTGGGGTGCCGGTGAATCCGAACAGGTGGTATCGTTTGAAGTTCTTGACTATTGCCGTGTGCATCTCGCCGAAGTTGCTGCGATGGCACTCGTCGAAGATGATGACTACGTGTTTCTGGAATATCTCGTGCCCGCGGTTCTTCTGCACAAAGATTGACAGTTTCTGTATGGTGGTGATGATAATACGGTAGTCGTGGTATGCGCCGTTCTTGTCGCGGTTTTCCAATTGGCGTTGTAGTACTGCCGTAGATGAGTTGCTGTCTGCCGCACCCTCCTCAAAACGGTTGTATTCCTTCATCGTCTGGTAGTCGAGGTCTTTTCTGTCCACCACAAACAACACCTTGTCGATATAGTCCAGCCGCGAGGCCAGTTGCGCCGTCTTGAACGAGGTGAGGGTCTTGCCGCTGCCTGTGGTGTGCCAGATGTATCCGCCGCCCTCTGTCTTGCCGTATAGTTTGTAGTTGTCGGCTATCTTGATGCGTTCTATGATACGTTCCGTGGCCGCTATCTGGTAGGGGCGCATCGCCATCAGCATACGCTCGCTGGTGAAGACGCAATATTTGGTCAGGACGTTCAGCAGGGTGTGTTTCGAGAAGAATGTCTTGGTGAAGTCGATGAGGTTGAGGATGGGTTTGTTGTTGCTGTCGGTCCAGAACGACGAGAATTCAAACGAGTTGCTGGTCTTCTTCGTCTTGTTGCGTCCGCCCTGCTGCTCCTTGATGTGGTTGGCACGGGTGGTGTTGCTGTAGTATTTGGTGTTGGTGCCGTTGCTGATGACGAATATCTGCACATATTCATACAGCCCGCATCCCGCCCAGAACGAGTCGCGCTGATAACGGTTTATCTGGTTGAACGCCTCTTTCAGCTGCACGCCGCGCCGCTTCAGTTCGATATGCACCAGGGGGAAGCCATTCACTAAGATGCTCACATCGTAGCGTGCGTCGTGCGTACCGCCGCCCTCTTCGTATTGGTTGATTACTTGCAGGTGGTTGTTGTGGATGTTCTTGCGGTCTATGAGGTATATGTTCTTGCTCTCGCTCTGCCTGCCTGCCGACAGGTCAGAATCGGTCTTCAACACCTGTATGAAGTCTTCCTGTATCTTGGTGGTCTTGGCCTCTATGCCGTCGTTCTTGTTGGCTAGGTTCTCGGTGAAGAATCGCTCCCACTCTCCGTCGGTGAAGGTGTAGTGGTTCAGCCGCTCCAACTGTTTGCGCAGGTTATCCACCAAGTCTTTCTCCGTGTGGATGGGCAGGTATTCGTAGCCCTGTTCCGTCAGGGTCTTGATGAACTCCTTTTCTAGTGCCGCCTCGCTCTGGTATTGGTCGGGGGCACCGTATTGGGCCTCATACTCGCTGACTACGGTGTATTCCTCGTTCTCGGCTATGATGTTGTATTGTGCCATGTAGTGTCAGTTTTTTTTCAGTTCTTCTGGAGGCTCAGGTTTATCTGGGCAGTCCATTCTTCTCTTTTAATGTGGCCAGCTCGTGTTGCAGGCTGGCCACCTGTGCCCGCAGCTGTTCTATCTCAGCCTGTTGGCGCTCTATAATCTCCTTTTGTGTTCCCCGCTGTTCGAGGCGTGCCGCCGTCATGCGCTCGCGGATGCCGCCCTGCTCCACAAACCGGCTCTGTTGTGTCTTGAGCAGTTGTCCCAGCATATATATTATCTGGTGGCATAGCGTGATGCAGAGGTTGGCAAGTTCCTCATCGGTCATGCGGGCTGCCTGTAGGGCGTATGTCTGGAGGAAAGACTGGCTACGGGTCCACTTTCGCAGGCTCTCCAAACGAGGGTGTCCGAGGCCCCACTGTGGCTGCGAGTGGGTACGCAAGTAGTCCTCGTAATCTACAAGCAGCTCCTCAATACTGGCACGAGCCACATTGGTCAGTTTTATCTCGGTCTCGCTCGAGGTCATGGCGGCCTGGTTGCCCTCGGCGATGTTCTGTTTGCCACTGCGGGCAGCCTGCACCATCTGATCCACCGTGCGGTCGCCATGCTTGGGAAGAAAACGCTGACAGAAGAAATACGTCAAGTCGTACAAGGCTTCTGCCAAATGGTACACCCTCAAGTGCCTATAATGCCCATTCTGAGGCAGAAACAGATGCCGCCCATACTGTTTACTCTGATTGCTCAGATTACTCTGATCACTCTGATTACTCAGATTATTCTGATTATTCTGATTATTCAGATTACTCTGATTACTCAGATTACTCTGATCACTCTGATTATTCAGATCACTCTGATTATTCTGATTATTCTGATTATAATTCATAGTTCATTTCTCCTTTCTCTTGAATGTCAGTAGCTGGTCTCGGTAATACTCGTATTGCTGTTGCCGTGCCTCAATCTCCGCCGGAAGCCCTTGGGAGAGGTCGTTGACAAGGGTGTCAAACCGGTCAAGGATTTCGACTATTCGTTGTTGCTCGGATTTTGTTGGGATACCAAACTCATATTCCATAACTTTCTGCTTATCTCCTCTGGGCATTTTTGCACCTTTTGAATAACTGTTGTCGTATTCAAAGAAAGAATGAGATGATAAAATGCAGTATAGATAACGTGGAATGATTACATTCTTTGCATCATCCTTTATTCTGATACATAAGACATCCCCATTTGTTCCGCCAACACAATCTGCATACCATATTTTGTGTAAGTACGGTCGTATATTTCCAACCAATACATCATTAGGTTCAAACTTGATACAATTACCTTCCTTGGGGACATTGCTTGCTTTCTCCTTTCCACGTTGGTTTGGTAAAAGGTTTTCGACGCTTACATAATTGTTTTCATCCACCAAGTCCGCTCCAATCCTTTCCTTTGCATAGATGCACACCTCTCCCAGTTTCTTCCATTGCACATCTGTTCTGCCGGTGAATGAGAGTAGGGTGTCGCGGTAGTATTGGTATTGTTGTTGTCTCGCTTGCAGCTCCGCTTGCAGCTCCGCTTGCAGCTCCGCTGCATATACCGTGAAACGGTCGAGAATATTTACTATCGCCTCTTGCACCGGTAGTGGGGGAAGGGGGATTGGATAATCTTTTACAATTTGTGCGTTTATATTGTTTTGACTTCCTTGTCCCAAAGATTTTATGTTCTCATACTCGTTGCAAACACAATAATAAACATATTTGTAGAGTGCTTTTTGTGAGTTGATTTGGAGATTGCAACAGGCTTGATTGGTTGTGAGAGGTATCTTGTTTATTCCGACTTTCCCTGCCGTTGCTCCATACATTGCAATTATTACACAATTAGTGGGTATAATTTTTGCTGATGAGTTATTGACGGCTTCTTCTGTTATTTTTATTTCTGTATCATAAATGTCATTCCAATTTACTTCTTGCGTTCTCAACCAGGGAATATTACCCATAAAATAATCGCCATTCCCTCGTGATGGAGTACCCCCAGAACAAACCTTTACACAGAGTTCTCCTAACTTGACATACTCCACCCCCTCCGGACAATATTGCTGTATCAAATTATCTATCTTCCCCATACGCTACAACTCCTTAATGATTTCGTCAATCTGTGCACGCAGCTCGTTCTCGTGGGCCACAATTTGGGCTATGCGTGCGTTCAGCTCGTCGATGTTCACCTTCTCGCGGGTGTCCTCCTGCTCCACGTAGGTGGAGACGGAGAGGTTGTAGTCGCCCTCGGCAATGGTGTCGTTGGGCACCAGGCGGCACTGGTATTGCACATCTTTGCGGTCGGAGAAGAGCTGCACGATGTGGGCGATGTTGTCGGGGGTGAGTTTGTTGTTGTTCGTTATCTTCACACACTCGCGGCTGGCATCGATGAAGAGTGTGCTGCTGTCCCGCTTCGCTTTCTTGAGCACCATGATGCAGGTTGCTATGCTGGTGCCGAAGAATAGGTTGTCGGGCAGCTGGATGATGCAGTCGACATAGTTGTTGTCGATAAGGTATTGCCGTATCTTCTTTTCCGCCCCGCCACGGTACATCACGCCGGGGAAACAGACGATGGAGGCTGTGCCATTGGTGGCCAGCCACGCCAGCGAGTGCATGATGAACGCAAGGTCGGCCTTGCTCTTGGGTGCAAGGACGCCTGCGGGCGCATAGCGGGGGTCGTTGATGAGGGTGATGTCGTCGTCGCCCTTCCACTTGATGCTGTAGGGGGGATTGCTGACGATGACCTCGAAGGGCTCGTCGTCCCAATGTTGCGGTGATATAAGGGTGTCCTCGCAGGCTATGTTGAACTTGTCGTAGCCGATGTCGTGGAGGAACATGTTGATGCGGCATAGGTTGTAGGTGGTGAGGTTGATCTCCTGGCCGAAGAAGCCTTGACGGACGTTCTCTTTGCCGAGTATCTTTGCAGCCTTCAGCAGCAGGGAGCCGCTGCCACATGCTGGGTCATAGACTTTGTTGACTTCGCTCTTGCCGAGGGTGGCCAGGCGGGTGAGCAGTTCGGACACCTCCTGTGGGGTGTAGAACTCGCCGCCGCTCTTGCCGGCATTGCTGGCATACATCGACATCAGATACTCGTAGGCATCGCCGAAGGCATCGATGGTGTTGTCCTGGTAGTTGCCCAGCTGCATCTGCTGTATGCCACGAAGCAGTTTGACCAGTTTCTCGTTGCGCTTGACGACGGTGGCTCCGAGTTTGTTGCTGTTCACGTCGAAGTCGGCGAACAGCCCCTTGAAGTTCTCTTCGCTCTCCTTGCCCTTGGCGCTGGCCTCGATGGCGGTGAAAATCTTTTCGAGGGTTTCGTTGAGGTTGTCGTCCTTGTCGCACCGCTTGCACACGTTGCAGAACAGTTGTGACGGAAGGATGAAGAAGCCCTTGTCGTCGACCATCTCCTCACGTATCTCTTCGGCCATGCTGTCGTCGATGGCGGCATAGTCGAAGGTGGTGTTGCCTACCTCCCATTCGCCACGGTTGATATAGTCGGCGATATTCTCGCTGATGTATCGGTAGAACAGTATGCCGAGGATGTAGGACTTGAAGTCCCAGCCATCTACGCTGCCACGCATCTCGTCGGCTATGGCCCAGATGGTGCGGTGCAGTTCGGTACGTTCTTGCTCTTTCTTATTGTCTGCCATATAGAGGGTTTTAAATTGATTATTGTTTGAGTTGATGATTGGTGTGGGTAGTTGTCACATTATATGAAGATTATAACGTAAAAAAGTGGTTGTTATTGCTCCAATGCTGAAAAAAAAGCGCTATCAGCGAGAGGAATAGGTGTTTGGGTTTTTGAAGAATGGCATGTGGCCAGGGGCTTGAGTCATAGTTGAAGTTTTCTTTTCTCGGTCTTTCGTTGGGTTGTTTGGTGGTGGAGGCCGACTGCCTTGTTCTTGACTTCGCCCTGTCTTCGCTTCAGGAATCGAAGGCACGGCGAAGGAATGACGAAGGTATGGAGTGTGTGCTTTCGGTCGTCTGTTATAATTATACCCCAAAAAGGCAAAAATTAGGGTGCCACTTTTAGAAAAAAAAGTGGGACAAAGTGGGGCCTGATGACAATGACAATGACAATGACAATAGGTGGGTCCTGTTAGTTGTCTGCAATTATGGTCTTAAAATCTTACTTAATTCAAGGTGTGAAATTTACAAATTCTCTAATTCTCAAATTATTGATTAATAGAGCCCTTTAGTAAAAAAAAGAGGTCGCCATTATAATAATAATCACCATTTGTCGTTATAACAGGTATGAAAGGTAATGATTTGAAACCGCGCATAGGTATCTTTGGCCGCAGGAATTACGGCAAGAGTTCGTTGGTGAACTATCTGACTGGCCAGCAGGTGGCCATAGTGTCGGACACTGCCGGCACTACTACCGACCCTGTGAAGAAGACGATGGAGATAGGCGGCGTGGGGCCTGTGGTGTGGATTGACACTGCCGGCATCGACGACGAGGGTACGGTGGGCCGTATGCGAATAGAACGCAGTCTGGAAATGTTGGCACAGGCCGATTTGGCCTTGATACTGTTTACTGACAATCGGTTTGACGCCGAGGAGGTGATGCTGATTGAAGGGTGCCGTAAGCGTAGCATACCTTTTATTCTTATCTATTCGCAGGCAGATAGGCTGAAACCCGATAACGCCCTGTTGCAGAGATTGAATGAGGATTATGGCACAGAGGTGTTTGTGCTGACGGTGAAGGACCCCGCACTGCGCGAGCCATTGACAGCCCGTATACGAGAAGCCTTGCCCGAAACGGCCTATAGGCATCGCAGCCTGCTGGGCGATGTGGTGAAGGCGGGCGATATGGTGGTGCTGGTCACTCCCATCGACAGTTCTGCCCCCGAGGGTAGGATGATTCTGCCACAGGTGCAGGTGATTCGCGACTTGCTGGACAACCATGCTTGCCCCGTGGTGTGCCGAGAGACGGAGTTGGAGCAGACGCTGGGCAGGGTAGGAGAGGTGCGCTTGGTGGTGACTGACAGCCAGGTGTATGACATGGTGGCCAAAATAGTGCCGGAGGGTGTGTATCTGACCAGCTTCAGCGTGGTGCTGGCTAGGGCAAAAGGATTGTTTGACGACTATGTGAAGGGTACACCTGCTATAGACAATTTGCGCGACGGCGACAGGGTGTTGATGCTTGAGAGCTGCACGCACAATGTGACGTGTGAGGATATAGGCCGTGTGAAGCTGCCGCGCCTGTTGGCCAGGTATACCGGTCGGCAGCTAGAGTGCGAGGCGGTGGCAGGATTGTCGGCATTGCAACGCCCGGTGACCGATTACGCCATGGTGATTCAATGTGGGGGCTGTGTGTTGACAGCCAAGCAGCTGGCAGCACGGTTGGCACCTGCTATCGAGGCTCATGTGCCAGTGAGCAACTATGGTTTGGCTATAGCTTATATGAATGGTATTTTTGAGCGGTGTATGAGAATCTTTAATGAAGTATGAAGTAAAAGCTAAGAAGTAGGGTACGACAGCCATTTTTTTAATTTTCATTTTTCACTTTTCGAATTATGTTTGACATCAATCCTTTTCCCAATCTATCTATTATCGTCGCATGTGCGCAGAACATGGCCATCGGCAAGGACAACGACCTGCTGTGGCATCTGAGCGACGACTTGAAACGCTTTAAGGCTCTCACTAGTGGGCATACGGTGGTGATGGGCAGGCGGACGTTCGACTCGCTGCCTAAGAAACCGCTGCCTAAACGTCGCAACATTGTGCTGACGCATGACGAGCAGTTCCATTACGAGGTGCCGCCTACGGCCACAGGAACACTCGAGGTGGCACACAGCATAGCCCAGGTGTTGAAGATGGTGAAGGACGAGGAGGAGACCTTTATCATGGGCGGAGGAGCGTTGTATCGCGATTTCATGCCCTTGGTGAATAGGCTGTATGTGACTTGGGTTGATGAGGATTTTGAGGGGGATGTGTATTTTCCGGTGATTGATAAATCGGTTTGGTGTGAGGTGTCGCTCACTGAGAGGAAAAGAGATGAGGCATCAGGGCTAAGCTATGCTTATGCCGAGTATGTCAGGAAAGATAAAAAACTTGGGTATTAAAAAAAAAGCGTATATTTGCAAAGTGATAATTGGCTACGATATTAATTAAAAGAGACTGATAATTAGATATTATGAAACATAGATTATTCTTACTCTCGGCATTGGCAATGGTGTTTATGACCTCTTGTCAAAAAGAATTGGAAGTATTTCCACGTTGTTTTTCGGTCAGCGAAACGAAACAGGTGTTTTTTTCTCCTGGCAACCTGCAGTACAACGGAACAACGAAAAAGTATTCGTTTGCCCCAGCACAGACGGACGTCATCGGTGCATCCAACCAATATATCTCTAATACTTATGCTGGTTCGATAGACCTCTTCGGCTGGGGTACGGGTGACAACCCGATGAAGAGTTCAACTGTGGGCACAGATTATGCAACTTTTGTGGACTGGGGTTCGAAGATGGATGAGCCGGGTTGGCGTACGCTTACGTTTGAAGAGTGGAACTATCTGATACAGAAACGTCCGAACGCCAACAAGCTCTATGGCTCTTGCGCTATAGTGAATAGTATGGGGGTTAAAGACTATGGTATGGTGCTCCTGCCTGACCTGTGGGACTGCGACACGATTGAGGTGTCGTTTAGTAGTGATTATTTGAAACACCAGTATGATTTCGACTTGTGGAAGAAAATGGAAAGGGCAGGGGCAGTGTTCCTACCCACCGCAGGTGACCGCATGGGCAATAGAATGGCCACATCCAGTGTTGGTAATGAAGGGCGTTATTGGTCTAGTACACCCATAACTGATGGATGTGCACATTACATAGGCTTTGGGGACTTTGTCAACGAAGAGTCTGATGGCACATTGCGTAGCCATGGCCGTTCGGTGCGCCTGGTGAAGGATATCACTTCGCCGTCGCAGATACCGGCAGCAAAGTAAAGTAAGAAGTAAGAATAAAGAATTAAGAGCTAAGAAGTGAACGGCATCAGCCTAGCTTCTTAGCTCTTACTTTTTACTTCTTACTTTTCTCACTGCACCCTCAGCCTCTTGCCAATGCGAAGGGTGGTAGTGGAGGAGATGTTGTTGAGCCGGCAGAGGGAGCTAACGGATGTATGATAGTTTTTGGCTATCTTGCCTAAGGTATCGCCCTTGCGAATGGTGTGATATTGTGTGTCGCCCGATGAGGTATTATCGTCGTTTGAGGCAAGGCTCTCGCTTTGTGACGATTCTTTTTTGCCATTGCGCACAATTAGATGGTTGGCATGGCGGTTGATGTCTTTGTAGGCCTTGTGCAGGCGGTCGGTTGTGATGTCGTAATCCTTGTTCACTGGGCGGTCGGGGTCGTCGAGGCGGTGGGAGAAAAGCCAGTCGTAGGTCTCGGTGATGTAGAAGGCGCGAGCCAACCCGCCGTGGTCGACACCGGGCAGCTTGGTGAAGCGCAGGCGAGGGCTGTCGCCACAGCGCGACATGGCGTTGATGACCTTCTCCGACTGTGACAGGGGGACAGCGCGGTCGGCGGTGCCATGCACTATCCATAGAGGCAACTCGTTGAGCCCGCAATAGGATTTAGGGTTGCCTCCGCCACATAGAGCCATCGCCGCGGCGATGCGGTGGGGATAGGCGGCAGAATAGTCTATTGTGCCATAGCCTCCTAGGCTCATGCCATAGACGTAGAAGCGGTTGGTGTCGCCAGCATAATGGTCGAACACCCAATTCACCACGTTATTAACCCTTTGGGGATTCCATGCTCCTCCAGGATTCTGGGGGGCGATGATGAGGGCATCTATTTGGCGTCCCATCCTCAGCGCATCAAGAGGTCCATAGCGTCTTACCCGTTCCAAATTTTTTCCGCATAGACTTGCGCCATGCAAAAAGAGTATCACGGGGGTGTCGGATTGAAGGGAATCGTACTCTTTAGGCGTACATACCCAGAAGTCATAGCCATTAGGCACTTGGTTTCGATATGCAGTAAGTGTTTGTGCAATAAGCGATAATGGCAGGATAAAGATGATTACAAGTATAGTGTGTTTCATTCTTATATTTAAAAATGATTTGAGAGTGCAAAAGTACACATTTATTTTTGATTTGTATATTTTTTGCTGCAATATTTATTGAGTATGCACGTTATTAATATAAAAGAACGCTATGAAATATGAATAGGATAAAGCGTATTCTATATAACGAATTAGTTGCAGGACAGACAGTAGGGGACTGGCTTTTGATAGCTTGTGGCCTTCTTCTGCAAATCGTTACTTTCCTTATCACATCTGATAGTCTGCTTTCTCTCACTACGGGTATGCTGGGGGTGTTTTCGGTCACCCTGTGTAGTCAGCGCAAGGTTTCCTCGTTCCTCTTTGGCGTGTTTCAGATAGGCTGCTATATGTTGCTTGCCGCCCGCCAGCACCTGTATGGGGAATTGGTCGAAAACGGTTTTTATATGCTCACCACGCTCGTGGGTATTTATACATGGTCGCGCAATTATGATGCGGCTGATTCGGGCAACAGTGTCCAGTCCCGCCAACTTTCAGCCAAAGGATGGATGGTGACATCGCTTGTTTTTATCTTTGGAGTGATAGGTGGCTACTGGCTGTTGCGCTGTACGTCCGACCCTCATCCGCTGCTGGACACGGTGAGCTCGGTTCCTGCCTTTGTTGCGCAGGTTCTTATGATGTTGCGCTATCGCGAGCAATGGATTTTTTGGATTGTGGTTGATGCAATCAAGGTGGCTATGTGGGTGATACAGGGCGATTGGTGCATGGCAGCACAGTTCTCTTTTTGGATTGTGGTGTGCTTCTATGGCCTAAGAAAGTGGAAGTAATAGTGTATGGTATATGAAAAATGTTAGAATAACAGTTGTACGCAAGGCAGACTATAAGGATTTGCAAGCAAGGTATGAGAATGCCATTGAGCATGCCTGTGATGTGAAGGAGGGAATGTCGTGGGTGAGCATCGAGGGGAAGAAACCGGAAGGTTTCTGTGGGGAAGCATGGAAGGTGATGTTGGAATATGTGGAAGAGTTGGCAAGGGGTGGAGGCAATTTTTTCGACGGATGGATGCAGAATCCTCATAGTGCTATGATTAGCTGTAACGACGGCTTCCGCCCGGTCAGCTTTTTGCTGGAGACTGTGGAGTAATTGCCATGTGTCATAGGCATGCTTAACTGTTGGGTAATGAAGTTGCTATAATAAATGATGAATATGGTTGATATGAAGAAGATTTTATGTTTCATGGCGTTAATGTCGATTCTATTTGCCGTTGAGGCACAGCAGAAGTTGCAACACGATGGGAGGAATTGCTGCCAGCAAGAAGCTGCTTGCAAACAGAGTTGTAGCGGTGGGCAGAAAGGTAGGCTGGAAACAGTGTCGGTAGAAATGTTTGCCCAGCAGATACGTTCGCGAAAGGTGGTATTGATTGATGTCCGTTCACCTAAAGAGTATGCGTCAGGGCATATTAAAGGTGCGAAGAATATTGAATGGGGCAATGATTTCAAAGAGCAAATAGAACGTATTGGTTTGAAGAAGAATGGTAAGGTGGCTGTGTATTGTCGCAGCGGACGAAGAAGCAGGGCGGCAGCCAATGTTTTGGTAGAAATGGGCTTTGCTGTGGTGGAACTGGAGGGTGGCATTTTGGCATGGGAGAAGGGTGGAAATACTGTTGTAAAATAGAGTGAGGATGTCGCTACTGTATGATTCGATAATAGCACTGCGCGATGACTCTCAGGTGGAGGGGCTATCCTACTTCTTTAAGACAGGCCCTGGCCAATATGGCGAAGGAGATGTTTTTTTGGGTATCAGGGTGCCCCGTACACGCGAAGTGGTGAAAAGGGTTTGGCGCGATTGTTCGTTCGATGATATTGGAGAGTGTATCATATCGCCTTATCATGAGATGCGTCTGGCTGCATTGCTTACGCTGGTGGAGATTTTCCACCATGCTAAGAAAGACATAGAATTGCAGCAGCGGTGTGTGGATTACTATTTGAATCATACATTATATATTAATAATTGGGATTTGGTCGACCTTTCGTGCTATGAAATCTTGGGCAACTGGCTCCTTGACAAGGATAGGCAGGTGCTGTATGAACTGGCCAGGCACGGCAAAACTATGTGGGAACAGAGGATAGCAATGGTCAGTTGTATGACTTTTGTGCGTCATAATCAGTTTGACGACTGTCTGGCTATCTCCGATATACTGTTGTATCATAAAGAGGATCTTATCCATAAGGCTGTCGGCTGGCTATTGCGTGAAGTGGGCAAGCACCATGAGCCCACACTAGTAGATTACCTGTCGTCACGTTATCGTGCCATGCCGCGCACCACCCTTCGCTACGCAATTGAAAAGTTTCCTCCCGACATACGCAAAGCATATCTCAATGGCACACGCTAGCCTAATAGGGCTTTATCTCGACCAATGCGTGTGGGCGCTTCAATGAAATATGCTTCTTCCAACCTGTTCTCTGCCTTTTTCATTCTAATATCAGACGGTCCAAAACACACACGTCGTGCCTTCGTTCTAAAGTCGCTTCCTAAGGCGAAAGGAAAGGGGAGGCAGGACGTAGGGAAGAAGTAGGAGCCACGAAGCATCAGAGGGGTCGGTTGCCAACTATTATCGTGGATTATTATCAAAATAAAATGGATAATCTGATATACTCTAATTTTAAATAATGCATTGTATATAAGTGTTTTAATTATGTTATACTGAGGAGTGTGTTTTGATTAACTTGTTGAATTATAGTTTTTTATTGCGTTATGAACATTCTGCAGTATCGTTTCACGCTCAAAAAGGGTAAAAAACATGATTTTTATTGTATTTTTTCGAGGCAATATTGCTGGACAGGATAAAAAAAATGAAAAAAAATATTGTTGATTTATAGATATTTAAAAACAAATCTTCGATAAAAAACAAAAAAAAATTTTGTAGTTAAAAAAAAGGTCGTATCTTTGCATTCGCTTTCAAGGAAACAACGAGTGTTGATAAGAAAGCACGAGAACTTTGAATTATTTTGGAACATGAGATAGCGTGTGTCGGAGAGTCCGCCGAGTCAGCTGGCGGGCTTGAGACACGGAAGAGTCAAGAAGGTTAAAGAGCAATTCTTACAATGAAGAGTTTGATCCTGGCTCAGGATGAA
>JAFRRK010000075.1 GCA_017428115.1 Bacteroidales bacterium
CTGGGAGGTATGGTATCGCCCGACGGTGGACAGCATCGACAGCAGTACAGTGCTAACGACTTCTGTTCCTACGGTAACGCTTACGGGACTGATGCCTGGTGTGGAGTACAGTGTGGCTGTGAGGGGATTATGCGACATAGAGAATTACAGCCCGTGGTGCGACACGCTGCTGTTCACGACGCAAATCATAGATACCAATACCATAGACACTACACAGACGCAAGGCATACGGTGGCTGGGCAACCTGGATAGGTTCACGCGGATAATGCCCAATCCAGCCCATGACGTGGTGAACGTGCTGTCGTCGTACAGGCTGGAGTCAGTGGCGGTATACGACCTGACGGGCCGCCAGCTGTTGGAGCAGCCCGCCGACGGTATTTCCACGGTGGTGGATGTGTCAGCCCTGCCCCGCGGCACCTACATCATGGCGATACGGACACAGCAAGGCGTAGCAACAAAGAAGCTGGTGGTGGCGGATAATTGAGAAATGTAACTATCTCATGGGGACTTCTACAAATTGCCCCTAAAAGGCAAAACATTATTAACTACACACTTATCATATTCTACGCCCTTACCACTATTATAACACACTTTTTTTGTGACGAATGCCTGTTGTCGTTAACAAAAAGAGGGCTTGCCCAACCATTGGCAAACCCTCTTTATTCATTTTTTTACAGCATCAACCCAAGGCCTCTATCTGGGCTTTGAGGGCGGCTATCTTGCTTTCGGCATCGGCTTTCTTCTGACGCTCAATGGCAACCACCTTCTCTGGGGCGCCGTTGACAAACTTCTCGTTGCCCAGCTTCTTCATCACCGTAGCAAGGAAGCCTTCGGCATACTTCAACTCTTCGTTCAGTTTCTTCAGCTCGGCCTCCTTGTCGATATTGAGGCTGACGGGCACAAAGCACTCCGTGGTGCCAATCATAAAGCTCAACGCACCTTCTACCTTGTCGGCAACACTCTCTATCTTGCCCACATTGCCCAACTTGCAGATAATGCCGTTGAACATGGCCGGACACTGCCCTTTCACATAGAGGTCCAGCACCTCCTTGGGCGAAAGGCCCTTGCTGTTGCGCAGGTTGCGAACACCGGCAATAATCTCGCGCGTCATCTCAAAATCGTCGAGCATGCGCTGGTCGTAAAACACGCTGTGCGGCATGTGCTGCACCATGATGCTGGCACCCTCGGGACGCTCGGCAAGCGTGTGCCATATCTCCTCGGTGACAAAGGGCATAAAGGGATGCAATATGCGCATCAGACGGTCGAAGATGCCGATAGTGGCTTCATACGTCTCACGGTCGATAGGTGTGCCATACGCTGGCTTAATCATCTCTAAGTACCACGAGCAGAAGTCGTCCCACACCAGCTTATAGCTCTTCATCAGAGCCTCGCTCAGGCGAAACTCGTCGAAGTCCTTCTCTATCTCCTCCAGCACTTGTGCCATGCGCATCTCCATCCACTGCACGCTGACACCATTGTCATAGCTCTGCTGCAGTTCGTCGCTCACCTCCCAGCATTTCACCAGACGCATTGCGTTCCATATCTTATTGGAAAAGTTGCGCCCCTGCTCACAGATACTCTCGTCAAAGGGGATGTCGTTGCCCGCCGGGGCGGTGAGCAGCATGCCCATACGCACTCCGTCGGCACCAAATTTCTCTATCAGCTCGATGGGGTCAGGACTATTGCCAAGGCTCTTCGACATCTTACGGCCCAGCTTGTCGCGCACTATACCGGTAAAATAGACATGGCGGAAAGGCACCTCATTGCGATACTCCTCGCCGGCCATAATCATGCGCGCCACCCAGAAGAAGATGATGTCGGGAGCGGTGATAAGAGTCTCTGTCGGATAGTAATACTTAATCTCTTCGTTGTCGGGGTTGCGTATGCCGTCAAACAAGCTGATAGGCCACAGCCAGCTGCTGAACCAGGTGTCCAGCGCGTCCTCGTCCTGTCGTAGCTCGTCGGCACTCTTTACGACCCCGGGGTGCTTCTCGCAGACCAGCCGGAAAGCCTCTTCGCGATTGAGAGCCACCACCGTTTCAACCTTGCCGTCCACATCATAGTAGTAGGCAGGTATGCGGTGTCCCCACCACAGCTGGCGGCTGATACACCAGTCTTTGATGTTCTCCAGCCAGTGGCGGTAGGTATTCTTAAACTTGGCAGGGTGAAACTGAATAGTGTCATTCTCCACCACCTCGAGGGCCTTCTTGGCCAAATCGCCCATGCGCACAAACCACTGTGCCGAGAGCTTGGGCTCTATCACCGCATCGGTACGCTCTGAATGTCCCACCTTGTTGGTGTAGTCCTCAATCTTCTCTATCAGCCCGGCAGCTTCAAGGTCCTTGACAATCTGCTTGCGGCAGGCAAAGCGATCCATGCCGGCATACTGCAGACCCTTCTCGTTGAGGGTGCCGTTGTCGTTGAAGATATCAATGGTTTCCAAACCATACTTCATGCCGAGGTTGTAGTCGTTAATATCATGGGCGGGGGTAATCTTCAATGCACCAGTACCGAACTCGCGGTCCACATATTCGTCCATAATAATCTGCACTGCGCGCCCCACACCGGGCACCACCACTTGCTTTCCTTTCAATGCCGTATAGCGCGAATCCTCAGGATGCACACACACGGCCGTATCACCCAGTATCGTTTCCGGACGAGTGGTGGCCACCACTATATACTGTCCTTTCTCATCACTCTTAATGCCCGACTCTTCCGACCCCTCCGGCAAGACTGTCCCCTGCGAGAGGTAATACCTTAGATAAAACAACTTGCCGTGGCTCTCCTTATAAATGACCTCCTCATCACTTACTGCCGTCAGGGCCTGCGGATCCCAGTTGACCATACGCACACCACGGTAGATGAGCCCCTTATTGTAAAGGTCTACAAACACTCGGATTACGCTTTCGTAGCGCACCTCATCCATCGTAAACGACGTACGATCCCAGTCGCACGAGGCACCCAATTTCCTCAATTGCTTAAGGATGATGCCGCCATACTTCTCTTTCCATTCCCAGGCATACTCCAAGAACTGCTCGCGCGATAGGTCACGCTTGTCAATGCCGCGTTCTTTGAGCATCGCCACCACCTTAGCCTCAGTCGAGATGCTGGCATGGTCGGTTCCTGGAACCCAGCAGGCATTGAAGCCCAACATACGGGCACGCCGTATCAGCACATCCTGGATAGTATTGTTCAGCATATGCCCCATATGCAACACCCCCGTCACATTAGGCGGCGGAATGACAATAGTGTACGACTTGCGGTTATCAGGCTCGGAGTGAAACAATTTCTTTTCCAGCCAATAGGAATACCATTTTTCTTCTACTACGTGCGGATCGTATTTCGATGCGATAGACATTTTCAACTATAAAATAAAAAATATTACATATTTAAATTGAGAATTGAAAACTGAGAATAGACTGACGCAGCAGCCATTTCCCAATTCTCAATTCTCAATTTTCAATTAGATTTATACTTCCCAAGTGTCGCCAGAGTTGAGCAAGTCGTCCACGCACTTGTATTTGCAGTTCGTCATGCACTCATCCATCTGGTCTTCGTACAGTTCAGTATAAGAAGGCTTGCTGACATTGCGTATCACACCCAGTGCCACAGGCAGGTCGCCGCCCATACGGGCCAGCATCATGTGGATACCGGTATCCTCGGTGTCCTCGTGGTGCACCAGAATATCGTCGATAGTAATGCCATTCTCACCAATGGTGACTGCCTCCAAGCAGCGGCCGTTGAAACGGATACCCTTGTTCTTCTCCTTGCCGAAAATCATCGGCTTGCGGTCTTCGAGAACAATGGTGCGGTCGTCACGCACAGCACGGTCGGTGATGGCGGCATGGGTCTTGTCGTTAAATATCATACAGTTCTGCAGCACCTCCACCACGCTGGTGCCGTCGTGCTTGGCAGCAGCCTCCATCACTTGCGAGGTCAGCTGGGGCACACAGTCGAGCGAGCGGGCAAAGAAAGTGCCCTGGGCACCCATCACCAATTCACCTGGGTTAAAGGGATAGTCGATAGTGCCAAACGGTGAGGTCTTAGTTATCTGGCCAAACTTAGTGGTAGGACTATACTGGCCCTTGGTCAAACCGTAGATCTCATTGTTAAAGATAGTGATGTTGAAGTCCTGGTTACGACGCACTGCATGAATAAGGTGGTTGCCACCGATAGCCATCGAGTCGCCATCGCCCATACTCACCCACACGCTCAGGGCGGGATTGGCAAGCTTCACGCCAGTAGCGATAGCGCAAGCACGGCCGTGGATGCTGTGGAAACCGTAAGTGTCCACATAATAAGGTATACGCGACGAGCAGCCAATACCCGACACCATGCAGATATTCTCCTTCTTGTGGCCGGTCTTGGGGAAAGTGTTGAGCAACGAGGAGAGGATAGCGTGGTCGCCACAACCGGGGCACCACTTCACCATCTGGTCGCTCGTAAAGTCAGCCTTTGTATATTCTTTGTCCGCTTTCGGAACGAAATGTCTCTTTGCCATGACTTATTCTCCTAATATTTTGGTGAAACATTCTTTCAACTCGCCCACCTCGAAAGGCAGACCCATGATTTTGTTGTACTGATGCATGGGGCAGTCGGGGAACTGAGTGCGCAGATAGCCGAGGAACTGGCCGTTGTTCAGCTCGCACACCACAATCTTCTTGTATTTGCGCAGCAGGTCGCCAGTGTTCTTAGGCAGCGGGCAGATATAGTTGAAGTGGGTGTAGGCCACCTTCTTGCCCTCGTTGTTCATCTCCTCGACAGCAAGGGTCAGCGCACCCGCGGTGCCGCCCCAACCCACCACCAACAAGTCGGCGTCGGGGTCGCCCGTCACCTCCTGGTCGGGGATATAATTTGCCACACGGTTCACCTTCTCCTGACGGTTGTAGACCATCAAGGCGTGGTTCTCGGGGTCGGTGCTGAGAGGGCCGTCGGGGCATTTCTCCAAGCCGCCCACACGGTGGCGCAGGCCTTCCATGCCGGGCAGAGCCCATTCGCGTGCGAAAGTCTCAGGGTCGCGACGGAAAGGACGGTAGTTAGGATCGTTGGGCTTTGCCAAACGCGGCGTAATGCTAGGCAGATCGGCAACTTTGGGAATACGGAACAGCTGCGAGCCATTGCCCAGATAGCCGTCGGTAAGGAGGATGACAGGCGTCATGTGCTCCAAAGCCAGCTTGGCAGCCGTGTAGGCCCAGTAGAAGCAGTTGGCGCTACTCGAGGCGGCAACCACGATAAGAGGAGCCTCGCCATTACGGCCATAAAGAGCCTGGTTCAAGTCGCCCTGCTCGGTCTTAGTAGGCAGACCGGTAGAGGGACCGCCACGCTGCACATCGACCACCACCAACGGCAGTTCGGTCATCACAGCCAGACCCAACGCCTCGCTCTTCAGCGACAAACCGGGGCCCGAAGTGCTTGTGCATGCCAGTGCTCCAGCATAGCTGGCACCAATGGCAGAGCAGATACCGGCTATCTCATCCTCGGCCTGGAACACACGGGCGCCCAAGCCCTTATTCTTAGCCAGCTCAACCATCACATCAGTGGCGGGAGTGATAGGATAGCTACCCAAAAACAGGCGGCGACCACTACGCTCCGACGCGGCCAACAGACCCCATGCCGTGGCAACATTACCAGTGATATTGCGGTAGCGACCCTTAGGCATCGCGGTAGCCTTGGCCACCTCGAAAATATGGCCGTGCACCACCTCCAGCTTATCGGCATACTCGTAGCCCTCGGTCAAAACAGCCTTGTTCAACTTCACCACCTCGGGCTTTTTGGCAAACTTGCGCTCGAGATACGCAAACGTTTGGTCAAGACCCTTGTTGGTCATATAGAAAATAGTGCCTAAGGCAAACATGTTGCGACACTTGTCGGTAGTCTTCTTGTCGGCCCCCTGCTCCTGTCCGATACGGGCAGTGAACGAAGAGATAGGAGCCTTCACAATGGTGTAGTCGCGCTCCATCTCGTCGCTGAAGGGATTTTCCTTATAGCCGGCCTTTTCCAACGCCTCGTCGGTAAAGGTGTCAATATCCACTATTACCGTGGCACCCTTCTTCGCCCACTTCATGTTTGACTTGAGCGAGGCGGGGTTCATAGCCACAAGTATGTCGCACTTGTCGCCCGAGCTGTAGATGTGGCTACCTACGTGTACCTGGTAGCCCGAAACACCAGCTATCGTGTTGTGCGGCGCGCGGATTTCTGCGGGATAGTCGGGAAAGGTTGCAATATCGTTTCCCGTCAGGGCTGAAGCATCGGAAAACAACGTCCCCGACAGCTGCATACCGTCACCAGAATCGCCAGCAAAACGGATGACAATGTCATCTTTTTTAACTATCTGATTTGTAGACATATTTTAATGTTTTATTAATTAAATTACACAATGTGTTGAAAGTGCAAAGATACTACTTTTATTTCAAATAATTAAAATAAACTAAAAAACTCCTCCCAACAGATGTTTGTAATCCTACCAATTCTATATCTGCCAATCCTTTGCAAAGTTCATAAAAAAAACCGCCCACCAACACGACCCGTGCTGCCAATCCATGCCACAGGTTCTCTCCTTGTCCTCCTTTCGTCCGCCTTTCGTCCGCCTTTTGTCCGTTTCAAGAGCAGAAAACAACCGCCCATGCAACAATAAATGTTCGTGATGAATTCGAACCGTTTTTTTCTCTAGAAGTGGCACCTTTTTCTCTAAAAGTGGCACCCTAATTTTTCACTTTTCGGTATAATTATATCAAACGGACGGCAGTGCTCACCTCAATCACACGCCATGCCTTCGTCATGCCTTCGTCGTGCCTTCGCTTCCTGAAACGGAGGAAAGACGAAGGCAGGCACAAGGCACAGCGCCTCCACCACGAAACAGCCCCGACTAATGACCGGGAAAAAGTGAGACAAAAGCGTATGGCCAAAAAAAGCCAGGAATGCATGACTGATTATACTTATCGAACATTAGTCGCTGAAAATGACACAGAAAAGAGCAGCGGAAACATATAGCCAGTGGTGTAATAGTAGAAGCCAGGGCAAAACGATATGTGATGGACAAGAGAGGATGTTGGATGGGTTAATTTTTTGATGTGGAAGATATATTTTTTTTGAAAACAGTTTTTTTTGTGTATCTTTGCAAAAAAATAGTTCGGCCTATGAATACTAAGTTATCATTTGCAGTGCTTATTATTGCACTAGTTTTTAGCCAAATTGGGCAGGCGCAGAAAGTGCGTACGATGAAGTACAGAAACGGAAATGTATACACCGGCGAGTTCGACGAGAGGACCCGCCAGTCGGGCTACGGCACGATGGTGTATGCCAACGGTGACATTTATGAGGGTCATTGGGTGAAAGGCAAACAGCAGGGCGAGGGAGTGTACAAGTACGCCACCGGAGGCCGATATGAAGGCAACTGGGAAGATGGGAAGATGATGGGCAAGGGCACATTCTACTATGCCAACGGAGATGTGCTTGAGGCCGAGTTTACCGATGGCGACCACCAGACGGGCAACGGCACCTTCACCTATGCCAAAGGAGGCTCATATGTGGGCGATGTGGTGAACGGCATGCCTGAGGGTGAAGGGACACGCACCTGGCCAAACGGCGCCACCTATTCAGGCCAATGGAAAGAGGGAAAGATGTCGGGACAGGGCGAATATGTTTTTGCCAATGGGGCACGATATGTAGGGGCTTGGGCTAATGGCAAATATCACGGCGAAGGCACCTATACCGACCCTGACGGCAAATCTACCCATAATAGATATGAGAACGGGAAGATTGTTGAGGATGAGAAAAGCGACAATCAATAGATGATAACGTTTAACCTATAGCTGAAGACGATTGGAGAGCTATAATTATTATTGAATAAGAATATGAAAAGGAACTATTATTATTTATTTCTAGGAATATATCTCATGGCTATGGTGCCCGGTATGGGCCAGCGTGTGTCACTGTCGAATGGGAGCAAAGGCGACGCCATCACTCAGGTGAAAATAATGGATGCCCAGAGTGCTGCCAAAAACGGCAATGGTGAGGAAATAAGGCTGATAGCCAAGGTGGGTGAAGGTTTTGACGCCCAACGGCTGGAGCGGCTGGGCATTGTGGTTGGGTCGAAAGCAGGCGACATTGTAACACTACGTCTGGCGCCTGAGAAGGTGGCACTGTTGGAGACTGATGCCTCGATTGTACAATATACTATGGCTTATAGCGTTGCACCCACATTGAACCGCACACGCCGCGACACCCGTACCGACAGCGTTCAGGCTGGTCTCGGTCTGCCTCAGGCCTATACGGGAGAAGGAGTGATAATAGGTATCACCGACTGGGGTTTCGACTACACAAATCCCAACTATAATAACAACGGGGCCAGCAACCGCCGGCTGTTGAGAGCTTGGGACCAGTTTAGGCTGGCAGGGCCGGCACCCGAAGGTTTTGACTACGGCACGGAAATAGACAACCGCCACGACTTGTTGGAGGCTAAGTGCGACACGTCGGGACTGTACGGCTATGCCACCCATGGCACTCATGTGGCGGGCATTGCAGCCGGTCGCGGTGTTGACAGCAACTATATTGGACAGGCACCCTACGCCAATCTGCTGTTTGCCTCATTCCATCTTAATAGCGCAGCATGGCTTGACGCGGTGGCATGGATGAAGAACGTTGCAAAAGAAGAGGGTAAACGCTTGGTGATTAACAACAGCTGGGGCATGTACACTTTGGGGCCCATTGATGGGACCTCGCTTGTGAGTCAAGCCATCAACAACTTGTCGGACAGCGGAATTGTGTTTGTCACTAGCGGTGGCAACTGCGGAGACGATTATTTTCATTTGGCAAAGACATTTATGGAAGGCACTAGCGACACGCTTCGTTCGGCAGCATCTTATTATGGCTCTAACGAAATAGGCCAGGGCATCATCATGTGGGGCGAGCCGGGCAAGGCGTTCAAGGCATCGTTTGCCATGACGGAGGGCGACGACTCTGTGTGTTTCGACTGGGTGAACACGGCCGACGGCAGCTTCCATCTAGACAGCACGTTGTTGCTGGGTAATGGGAACAGGATGGCATTCGACATCACTGTGGAGCAGGCCAATCCCTTCAACAACCGCCCACACATGCTCATCAATATAGCCAAGTGTAGCCATAGGATAAACATCGCCGTAACTGCCGATGAGGGCACGGTGCATGTATGGAATATGACCAATCTGGCCAATGGGGCAGGCAATATGGGTGCTTCCTTTACCCGGGGCAATTCCCTTGCCTATACCGCGGGCAACAACGATTGCGGCATTGGCGAACCGGCCTGTGCAGAAAGCTGTATTACTGTTGCCGCCCATCTGGCTGACGGCCACCGCCCCGATGGGACACCCAACTTGGGGGCCTTGGCCTCATTCTCGAGTCATGGTCCTGTAATCGATGGCAGACACAAACCTGATGTTTCTGCTCCAGGAGTGAACGTGGTATCATCGATAAACTACTATACTACTGAAGTGTATCCGGCTGTGATGACTTATTCGTATGCCGGACGTCCCTATATCTGGGCCCGTATGTCGGGCACATCGATGAGCGGCCCTGCGGTAACAGGCATTGTTGCATTGATGTTGGAGGCCAACCCTGACCTAACACCGAGACAGGTGCGTGAGATATTGACTAGCACAGCCCGCAACGACCAATTGACAGGGCCGCTACATGAACGTGACAGCATTAGCGACACCTGGGGCTGGGGCAAGGCTGATGCCTTGGCGGCAGTGAACGAAGCTTTGGCGCGCGTGGACATCCGCACGGCTGATGAGAAATGGTTTGCTAAATCGCTGCAGATATATCCCAATCCTGCAAGCGACAGAGTCACGGTACTCACCGGCAGCCACGCTAAGGAGATGGTGGAGGTGTATGGCATAGACGGTCGCCGCATTGCTGCCACAGAGGTGGTGATGGAGGGCACTATCGATGTGTCGCAACTACCCCACGGCGTGTATATTGTGAAGTGTGGTGCCCGGACGGCAAGACTTATTAAGTGATAGAGGATAGGAATGAGATAGCGATATGTTGAGGATATTCCGTAGCGACGTTTTTGTTCAGGTGGTCATTATTTTGATAGTGTCTGCCGTGATGTGGGTGGGTTCGTTTGCAGCCCCCCAACCTTTGCCTGTGGTGGGAGGCGGACAGCTTTACTACTGGCTGACAGGCATGCTGACACCGCTATGGGGTTCGATAATTGCGTATGTGCTGGTGCTGGTGGAGGGGTTTCTACTGAATGGCATTCTGTATAGGCATAAGATGATAGCAAAGAGTACGCTGATGCCAATGCTGTTCTATGTGATAGCTATGAGCCTTGGTTCTACCACACTGACGCCTATTGTGCTGGGAAGCCTGATGCTATTGCTGGCAATAGACCAGTTGATGCTGACCACTACGCTGCTGTCGCTTCCTTTAGACAAGGTGTTTGGCGCAGCCACCTGTATAGCCCTTGCCACCCTTTTCTGCCCCGCCATGGCGATATTCTTTATACCGCTGGTGGCCAGCATGTTCAACTACAGTCTATACGGCTGGCGCGACTGGACAATGCTATTGCTTGGCATTATGGCTCCTTATCTGATATTGGAGACAATCTTTTTCGTAGATGACCAGATGTTCTATCGGAACTATCTGACTCTATATAGTTTCACCGACATCCACTTGAGTGCCAAAGGAGGTTGGATTGAATGGGCGGGAAGTGGTTTGTTTGTGCTGGCATTGTTCATTGGAATTGGAGCCGCATTGGTCAATAGCCAAAGCCACAATATCAATTTTAAGAAGAATATAACTACATTGCTACTCTTCATATTAGGCAGTGTGACATATATGCTGTATACGAGCATTGTGCCTGTGCCTACTGAAGCCTTTGCCCTACCTTTTGCATGCGCCTGCACTTCATTATTTATAGAGCCGCGCCGCAAGGAGTTTAGCTCAAACCTGATGTTTGTTTTATTAATATCATTGTTTGTTGTTTGGAAATTATTGTCGTAATGCTACTCTCACAACACACTCCTGACCTGATAGAATGCGGCTGCGACGAAGCCGGACGCGGCTGCCTTGCGGGAGCAGTGTTTGCTGCTGCCGTGGTGCTGCCAAAAAACTATAGGAACGAGCGGCTGAACGACTCGAAACAGCTAAGCGAACGGCAGCGCTACGAACTGCGCGACGAGATTGAACGCGACTCTATGGCATGGGCTGTGGCGTCGGTGTCGGCACAGGAAATAGACGAGACCAATATACTACAAGCCTCAATGCATGCCATGAATCTTGCCGTGGCAAAGCTCGACATAGTGCCCGAACTGCTACTGATAGACGGCAACCGATTTTATAATGAAGGTCTTATACCTTACTATACTATCGTCAAAGGAGATGGAAAATACATGTCGATAGCTGCAGCCTCAATTCTTGCCAAGACATACAGGGATGACTATATGCACACATTGCACAACCAGTATCCCCAATATGGCTGGGACAAGAACAAAGGGTATCCAACGGCTGCCCACTATGCCGCATTAGCGGAATATGGTGCAACCCCATTGCATAGAATGACCTTTAAACTTAGATTATCGTGAACCCTGTAGAGAAAATACGCGACCAACATCGCACGGCATTGTTGCAGCAACTGGCGGCAAAACCCCACCGTACGCGTATCATACACCTACACGACATACGCACTATCGGCATCATCACACCCCAACTGAACGACGAGGACCAAATAACCATCGCCCAATTTATGCACCATATGACAGAGAATGGTTCGATGGTTAGAAAAATTGAGATGCCCCTTAATATTGAACAGCAACTGGATAAATATGGTTTGCCCAAAGCCGACCTCACTCAGCTTTTTACCAGCTACCACTATGACCTGCTGATAGACTCTACCCCTTCTGACAGTCTTTTTGGACTATATGTGACACTGGCGGCCTCTTCCAACCTGAGGGTAGGCTATCAGGACACCACGTTGCCAACTCAGGACTATCCCTACTCCACATACGACCTCATCATCCTTGGCAAAGGGCCCATTGTGCTATCGCAATATCTACCCAACTTGCTAAGCATATTAATGCAGATACGCAAGACACCTTCAAAATGATTATTATAAACATGCGAATAACAATATATTGAATTGTGATAAGATTGGTATTATGAAGAACCCATTTATTGGAACTGGTGTTGCACTGGTGACACCTTTTAGAAAACCCGCCTCAATAGATTTCAGTAGGCTGGAAGCACTCATCAACCACATTATCGCCGGAGGCATAGACTATATAGTTGCCCTCGGAACCACAAGTGAAGCTGCTACAATGACTGATACAGAAAGGCACGCTCTGCAAGATTTTATCATAGAAACTGTGGCAGGTCGCTGCCCCATTATGCTGGGGTTGGGCGGCAATAACACATTGGCAGTAACAGATGCCATCGCTAACACAAATTTCGACGGTGTGAGTGGAATACTCTCCGTGGCGCCCTACTATAACAAACCTAACCAAAGAGGTTTGGCCCAGCATTTTAAACAGATAGCCGAGTCATCACCAGTGCCAGTGGTGATATATAACGTGCCTGGTCGCACGGGAGTGAATATTGCTGCCGATACCACTTTGCAGTTGGCTGAGGAATGCCCAAACATCATAGGCATTAAAGAGGCTTCGGGCAATATGGCCCAAGTGATGCAGCTGCTCAGGAACAAACCCGAACGCTTTCTCGTCATCTCGGGCGACGACGCCCTTACCTACCCTATGCTGACAATGGGCGCAGCAGGGGTCATCTCCGTTATCGCAAATGCCTTACCCAAAGAGATGTCGATGATGGTCAAGTCGGCCATGAAGGGCGACTTGAAAAAGGCACTCCCTCTTCATTTCCGCATGCTGCCGTTGATGAACGCCATTTTCGAAGAGGGCAACCCATCAGGGATCAAGGCACTGCTTGAGATAGAAGGGATGGTGGCCAACAACCTTCGCATGCCTTTGGTCAAGGTGTCAAAGCCTCTTTACAACAAGCTGTCGCAATATTATGACGAATTTAACGCATAGCGCACGGGAAGTATTCGCGCACGACTACTATGCCACCAAATCTACTGGCGTGGAGATTGACGAGGCAAAGGAGGGGTATGCTCGCTGCTCGTTGACGCTCACCCCCCTGCATCGCAATGCCATGGGAGCTGTGATGGGGGGCGTATTGTTCACCCTTGCCGACCTAGCCTTTGCTATTGCCGCCAACAGCCGCCAGCTAGCAGACAACCAGCCACTGAAATGGGTGTCGCTTAGCAGCAACATACAATACCTCGGACAGACACAGGGTAGCACCCTCGTTGCCGAAACAAACTGTGTGAAACAGGGCGGCACCACCTGCGTCTACAACATAACAATACACGACGAAAACAACAAAACTATCGCCCTAGTCACCACTACAGGAATACATTTAAACTGACACATGACACTCACCGAGCTCATACAACCCGTACAATCCCACTTCGACCTGTTTCAAGAAGAATATCAGCATCGCACTCACAGTACAGCACCACTGCTTAAAGACGTGGAAGAATACTTGAGTCATTTTTTAGGCAAGAGACTACGTCCCCTGATGGTGTTGTTGTCAGCAGAAGCATGTGGCACAATGAACAGCAACCACATTCTTGTTGCGACAATTGTTGAAATGCTGCATAACGCCACCTTGATGCACGACGATGTGGTAGACGAATCATCCCTCCGTCGTGGTCACGAATCAGTTCGTCACCGATGGGGCAATCAGGTGGCAGTGCTATGCGGCGACTACTATCTAGCTCGGACAATGATGGCCCTGCATGAAATGAACGACAGCAACGCCACCAGTATTATTAACAACACTGTCCGCACCATGTGCGAGGGTGAACTGAAGCAGTTGGCATCTGCCAACCGCCCATTGGACGAAGACGGCTACCTCGACATCATCGGCAGCAAGACAGCTTCGCTGATGTCGGCCTGCTGTGAGCTGGGAGCCTGCAACATCGGCAGTACAGTAGCCTCACCCTACCGCGAGGCATTGCGCAACTTTGGCTACCACTACGGCATCGTGTTCCAGATACGCGACGACATGCACGATACCGACATCCGCCACGATGCCACCCTGCAAGGCACCATCGACCCTAAACTGCTCATTGACCGCCACACCCGTCTAGCCATTGAGGCACTAAGCTCCCTACCCGACACTCCAGCCCGCCAGTCGCTATGCTCGTTATTGCTTCCCGACGCTCCCCAACCTACAAATCAGTCTCTTTAAATGATTGAATAGTTTGCTCAAAAAGGATGATTTTTTATTAATATATAGATAACTAAAGTTCATTTTGTTACATCAACAAATCTTCACTTTTTTTAGCAATGACAACAGAATAATACAAGGAATGTGTTGAGAATACCCAATTCCAGATGTTACCAACTACACTTCTATGCAATAAAAAACACAATTAGAATACAAAATAAAAAAGAAAGTTACAAACAATCATTATCACTATGAAAAAGTTTATTTTAACACTTGCATGTATTGCACTTGGCAGCATTGCATTGGCTCAAAATGCCCAATTGCCACAAAACATCACCATCAAGGCTCTTGATGGGACCTCGGTACAAACCTCGGCAATACAGAACAATGGCAAACCGATAATTGTGAATTTTTGGGCAACATGGTGCAAGCCCTGCAACCGTGAGCTTAACACAATCAAAGAAGTATACGAAGAATGGCAGGAAGAGACTGGCGTGAAGTTGGTGGCCATTTCTATTGATGATGCTCGCAGCGCAGCTCGTGTGAAACCTCATGTGGACGGTAACGGCTGGGAGTACGAGGTGTATCTCGATCAAAACCAAGATTTCAAACGCGCCATGAATGTAGTGAACCCTCCTCATACTTTTGTTATCAACGGCAAAGGCGAGATTGTATGGCAGCATGCCTCTTATGTCGAAGGTGATGAAGAAGAACTCATCGAAGTGGTGAGAAAAGTGGCAGCCGAAGAATAAAAACATGACTGACCAATAAGTAGCTCTTCAAATGAATAAAGCATTTTTATATACACGCCTACCAATAGCTGCAATTATGCTATTGGCTGGTGTTACGGCTCATGCACAAGGCATAATGGGCGGACATGTTACAGGAAACATACAATTAGATGGGCAAATCTCCCATGCCGACAGCATAATTGGGGCACAAGATGTACCCGAAAATCTATTAATGAACGCCCGTGCCGATATCCTCTACACTAATGGAGGTTTCAGCGCAGGTTTGCGCTTTGAGGCATACCAGAATCCTATGCTCGGATTCGACAATCGTTATAAGGGTGAAGGCATTGCCAACTACTTTGTAAGCTATCAAGGCGAGCGACTGAGCGTCACTGCTGGCAATTTTTACGAACAGTTTGGCAGCGGCATGATACTGCGAGCATATGAAGACCGCTATCTAGGCATCGACAATTCTTTACGCGGACTCAATGTCACCCTGCGGCCTTTCGATGGAGTAACAATTAAAGCACTTGCAGGCAAACAGCGCTACTTTTGGAATTACGGAGATGGGCTAGTGCGAGGCATAGATGGCGAGGTGAACCTCAACAGCATCATCCGATGCATGGCAGATAGCAAGCTGCGTGCCACAATCGGAGCAGGATTTGTAAGCAAATATGAAGATGACCAGACCATAGCCTATCCCGACAATCCCTCATACCGTCTCAACCTGCCCCTAAATGTTGGTGCAGGTGCTGTACGTATGGATCTGGCGTATGGCAACTGGGGGCTTCAGGCAGAATATGCCCACAAAGGCCAAGACCCAAATGTAATGAACAACTTCATTTATCGCGAAGGCGATGCCTTGATGCTGAATGCGACCTACTCTCAGAAAGGCTTTAGTGCCAACCTGCAAGCCAAACGGGTAGACAATATGAGTTTTAAATCAGTACGCAGCCAAAGCGGAGAGATGCTATACATCAACTACATACCCGCTATCACCAAGCAACATACCTATGCTTTCCTCAGTATGTATCCCTATGCCACTCAGACCACAGGCGAAATGGGCATACAGGGCGATGTGATGTACAAAATAAAGAAAGGTACGATACTGGGAGGGAAGTACGGCACAGACATTCATTTCAATGGGGCAATCATCACAGGGATAGATACCAACATTATTGGAGGTACAGGCACCTTGGGCTACACATCTGATTGGCTGAAGACTGGCGACCTGTATTATGCCGATGCATCAATAGAGATAGCTAAGAGGCTCAGCTCCTCCACCAAACTCACCTGCACCTATGGATACCAAATATTCAACCCCGTGGTGGAAGGTCACAGCGGAGCTCTGCACCATAACCATATAGTGGTGGGTGACCTTACTTGGAAAATAAACAAGAAAAACGTCCTTCGATTCGAAGCAGAATGGATGGACAGTGACAGCCAATATGATCCCAATGTGGATGACAAACGTTGCGGTGACTGGATTATGGGGCTTGTAGAATACAATTTTGCCAGTGCTTGGTTTGTATCGGTGAGCGACCAATATGCCTATCTTGACGGTGTGGGCAACTATTACAACGTTAGTGTAGGCTACAACCATGGTGCCACACGTCTGCAGCTAGGCTATGGCAAACAGCGCGAAGGACTTCTGTGCATAGGAGGTGTATGTCGTCAGGTGCCAGCCAGCAACGGTCTAACATTCAGTCTGACTACTTCATTTTAACAATATAAAAAGACTATTTGACATGAAACATTCATCTATATTATCCCTCTTTGCCCTTTCGCTACTACTATCATTTGCTTCGTGCGATAAAATAGACGAAGACAAGTATGTTGTCTTTGCTGGCGCATCTGGCACTTGGTACGATAGCGAAGCCAATATCTCCAATGTACAACGTGCATTTGTAGAGAAATACACTGGCGTACGTTGTGTAAACTGTCCCAATGCCGATGTGGTACTACATGCTGCTGCTGAAAAATATGGCGACCAACTTGTCATTGCGGCAGTACATGTGCCCAACAACTTCGGAAAGCCACTCCATGGTGAGCAAGACCTCCGTACGGAAAAAGGCAGCACATGGTTCAACACTTTCTTCTCAACCTCACAGAACCTACCCTCTGCCCTACTTAATCGAGCCAAAGCCGATGAGAATAGTCTTGACATCATTGATCCACAAGTACGTTTCGATGACAAAATCGATGCTATCCTTGCTACAACTCCCAAGATAGGCATCGACATATCCAATGCCAAAGATGGTGACCTCTATAATGCTGAAGTTCATGTACAGTTCAACCAACCCATTAACGACCCCCTTACGCTCACCCTGCTGGTTGTAGAAGATAAATTATACACCACTCAGGAGAGCATGGCTGACGGTCGCATTAATGAGATTGAGAATTACGAACAGAACCATGTCCTACGTGACGTATTAACTGACGCGTGGGGCATAGACATCGACGCTGACGGCAATCAAGGCACCAAACGCATGATTCTTCTCCCATTCACTCTTGGTCAGTCATGGAATCCCGCTAACTGTCATTTGATAGCATTTGTCTCCAACAAGGCAACACGCGAAATCATCAATGTCGCTCAATGCGATCTTCAATAGACTAGGATGAACAAACGCATCCTAGGGCTAGCACTGCCTAATATTATCACCAATATCACCGTACCCCTCTTGGGCATGGTGGATATGGCTATAGTGGGTCATCTTGGAGTTTCGCACATTGGGGCTATCGCCATTGGAGCCCAAATATTCAACCTTATCTATTGGAATTTCGGTTTCCTACGTATGGGTACAAGTGGCTTCACGGCCCAAGCCTATGGTGCACTAGACATGAATGAGGCCGTACGTATTTTTGTGCGTGCCATCTCCATAGCATTTGCCGTGGCATTATTGCTAATCCTGCTTCAATGGCCCATCAGCCGACTTTCGATTCTTATATTCCGAGTAAAGAATGGCTCTGAGGTAATTCAACTTGCCCTGTCCTATTTCTTTGTGCGCATTTGGGCAGCTCCTGCCACTTTAGGACTCTATGCCGTAAAAGGATGGTTTATTGGAATGCAGAACTCCAAACTCCCTATGTGGATAGCCATCTTTCTCAACACTGTCAACATTATATGCAGCCTACTTTTTGTTCTAGTGTTCCACTGGGACATACAGGGTGTTGCCCTTGGCACTGTTATTGCTCAGTATAGTGGGCTCGCGGTGGGTATCTTTTTCATAGTAAAGAAATATGGATGGGTTTTTTCGAACTATGGGTCTTCAGCAAGAGATATTATTGCCGACGCACTACACTGGAACGAGATGCGCAGATTCTTCAAAGTAAATGGTGACATTTTTCTACGCACCATCTGCCTAGCAACCGTATTCACCTTTATCACTTCTGCTAGTGGCCAAATCAGTCGCGAAGTACTTGCCATCGACGCATTATTAATGCAGTTTTTTACCCTCTTCAGCTATATTATGGATGGCTTTGCCTATGCTGGCGAATCGTTAGTGGGACGCTATATCGGTGCCCAAGACAAGGCCTCGCTCCATCTTTCCATCAGACTATTGCTGCTTTGGGGGCTTGCTCTCACTATATTGTTCACCATTCTTTATGCCGTAGGGGGAGAATGGTTTCTACGAATTTTCAGTAGTGATCCTGTCATTAACAATGGAGCCAAGACTTATCTATTATGGACACTCGTCATCCCCGTCTGTGGCTTTGCAGCTTTCCTTTTCGACGGCATCTTTGTTGGCGCTACAGCCTCTCGGGCCATGCGCGACTGCATGTTTATTGCCACCCTCGCATTTTTTGCTGTCTACTATATCGGAATAAGGATTTTTATACATGGTGCATACGTCACTCCTCAAATTGAAATACTATGGAATAATATCCTCTGGAGTGCATTCATGATCTACCTTGCCTTACGAGGTATACTTCAGGCTCTATGCCTAAAGAAATCCGTTTACAATCAGATTAATAATAATGAATAGTAATCAACCATTCATAAACAAAAAAACACAATAATCAATTAATGAAACACATACTAAAAAACCTACTATGTACGTTGCTTGTAGCAGTTTCATTCTCTGTCCAAGCTGTATACGTGCAGAAAATGCCTGTCAGCCAAATCCAGCCCTCTGGCGACACAATACATTTTTTTGTCACAGGCGATGAATGCTACCATCGCTATCACGATGACTCCAACTACACCATTGTTCAAGATCATGCTGGCTACTGGGTTTATGCTCTGCCATCCTCAGAAGGTGGTATACAGCCATCTCCCTACCGTGTTGGCACCGTCGACCCAGCCACACTTGGTATCCAACCTGGTCTGCAAATCACCAAGAGCCAATGGCTCGAACGTCGTCGTGCATGGGACATTCCAGAACAATACCGACTGCCGCAGCCTAAGACCAGTGGTCGCAACCATGGTGACTATTGCAACTTAGTTATCTTTATCCGCTTTGCCGATGATACAGCCTACACACGTTCCCTCGCCTCAATCGACCAAATGTGGAGCGATTCATCAAGTGATAATTCAGTATCTGTATATAACTATTTCAAACACGTATCCTACAACAAATTATTTGTACGTACCTATTATGCGCCTACCCCCGATAGCAACACCATTCTATCCTATCAATCGCCACACCCCAGGGCTTATTTCATGCCTTATAACGAATCCAATACCATTGGATACTCTAACTATTCTGAACGCACCGAACGCGAATTTGAACTACTCGTTGGTGCCGTAAACTACATTAACGACTCAGCTCCCGTTCCCTCTCAATATAATCTTGACTGCGACAATGATGGCTATATCGATAATGTAAACTTTGTTGTTAAAGGCTCCTACACAGGCTGGAGCGACCTACTATGGCCCCACAAGTGGAATTTATATGGTCACGATGCATATATCAACGGCAAACAGGTGAATACCTTCAACTTTGCTCTTGAAGGAGCTGGCACTGACTACTTCGGCCCCAGCACCTTCTGCCACGAGATGTTCCACTCACTCGGTGCCCCCGACCTCTATCGTTATAACGAGGGCACTGGAATTAGCCCTGTGGGTAGCTGGGACCTCATGGCCTCCAACTCTAAACCCCCTCAGAACATGAGTGCCTACATGAAATACAAATATGGCAATTGGCTCGACAGCGTGCCCCTCATCACCACTCCGGGCACCTACACGCTACACTCTGTGGCAGATTCCGTCCCAGGCACTAACATCTACCGTTTCCCTAGCGCAGATTCTAACCAATTCTATGTGGTAGAATACCGCGACAACACCGAACTATTCGACCGCACACTTTCTGGAAAAGGCCTACTCATCTACCGTATCGACACCCGTTTCAACGGTAATGCCAATTGGAACGGTGAAGATGAATTCGACGAAATATGGCTTTTCCGTCCAGGGTCCAACGATAGCTACACTGATGGACAAATCGGCATGGCATTTTTCTCATCCGCCATCCATCGAACAGAATTTTCTCCCTCCACCGACCCCTACCCCTACCTCTCCGATGGCACACGCGACTACACTTTTTCCATTTCAAACGTAACCACTCCAGGCAGCACCATCTCTTTCTATTACACCAACCACATAAAACCAGCCAACCTAACCCACTCCAACATCACCGCTTCCACCGCCACCCTCTCTTGGGGCGGCAATGCCGATGCCTACAGGGTAAGCTATCGTCTAAAAAATAGCAACGAGCCATACATCAACAAACTAGTTCGTACAACCCACGTCACTATCACTGGACTTTCACCCAATGAACTATACGAATGGACTGTACGCTCACTTTACAACCCAATTGGCACTAACAACTATGCCGACAGTAGCAGCCTAGCATCCAGCGTCACTCTTCATACCGAACTATGCAACAACTCAGTACAACTGACCATTGGCGGACTCTCAACCAACAGTTACACCGGCATTCCCTTCACCACCAACGAAAACTACAACTACTCACAACAATTATTCCTCTCCTCTGAAATCGGTGGTGAACAAAACATTTCTACCATTAGCCTACAATACGCACACACTACAGCACTCGACAAACAAAACTGCACCATCTATTTAGCCCATACTGATATCAACGACTTCAACGAAAGCGATAGTCTTGTACCTTTCAGCCAACTAAAACAGGTCTACACCGGCGACCTTCACTTCACAAAAGGATGGAACGATATTATCCTCGACTCGTTATTCCACTATAATGGCACCGACAACCTCATTCTTGCTATCGACGACAATTCTAACACTCCCAGCCGCGCTGGAAACAAATTTTACGTCCAATCCACCGATCTTCACATGGCCATTTGCTATCACTCCACCAGTATCAATCCTGACCCAAAACAAGACACAATCAAAGGCACCTTATCCCGACTGAGAATGCGCAACAATATCAAATTCATAGGTTGCCCTATTGACAACGAACATGTCTATGCCTGCGTCATCTCCGACAACGATGCCCTCGGGCAAGTCACTGGCACTGGCTTATACCTACCTGGAGAATCCATAACCATTTATGCCATTCCTACTCCACCCAATCAGTTCCAACGCTGGAACGACAACAACACCGACAATCCCCGCACGGTGGTGCTCTCGCAAGACACTATCTTTGTCGCATACTTCCTCAGCCCACTAGGCATTGACAGTCCCGACCAATCTAACAATTCTTTCGTTACAAGCAGCCACCTATGCATAACCATTCAAGGTGCACCTAACCAGCCTATCCACATCTACGACCTTATGGGCCGCCATATTGCCAGCGCATCTGCCAATCACCCCGCCTCCACAACCTTCCAAATGCCTAACAGTGGTGTTTTCCTAGTGCGCATAGGCAATGAAAAGCCAATCAAACTATTTGTACGATAAACCATCTCATGATTCTATCACACAAAGTGGCGGAAACCAACACTTTCCGCCACTTTCTTTTTCCCACATCGACTCTTCTTCAAACTGATCAAGTAAAAATCTACTGATTCGTTTCCAGCAATCAACAAAAAGAGAATCAACCCAATATCACTCATTCTATCAATAGACCCCTCATTGGAATACAAAATAATCCAATGGAGCAGAAAAAAAATATTTGAGCTTTTTTGCACACCATTTTAGAAAAAATGTGTATATTTGTAAATTCAATAATAGTCATAATACGAACATAATTAATAATTAATCAAACACTTACATAATGAAAACCACACCCTACACCGATTTACACATCTCTCTAGGAGCAAAGATGGCTGAATTTGCAGGCTACAACATGCCTATCCAGTACACTGGACTAGTCGAAGAGCACAACAATGTCCGCAACAATGTTGGTGTCTTCGATGTCAGCCACATGGGCGAGTTCCGCGCCAAAGGTCCCATCGCTAAACACTTCATGCAGTATGTCACCACTAACAACATCGAGGACCTCTTCGACGGTAAAGTGCAATACACCTGCCTCCCCAACGGCCAGGGTGGTGTTGTCGACGACATGCTAGTCTACCGTGTCCACGACGATGAATATTTCATGGTACCCAATGCCGCCAATATTGATAAGGACTGGGCTTGGATGAGCCAGATTGCCGACAAGATGGGCATGGAGCTCGGTCGCGACTTCGTCAACGAGAGCGAACAATGGGCACAGCTAGCTGTGCAGGGCCCCAACGCCCTCAAAGCCATGCAGAAGCTCACCAGTGAGAACATCGTTGACATGGAATACTATACCTTCAAGATTCTCACCTTCGCCGGCATCCCCGACATTATCCTTTCAACTACAGGCTACACCGGAGCTGGCGGATGCGAGATTTACATCCCCAAGGAGAAAGCCATCGAGGTGTGGAACGCTGTATTCGAAGCAGGTAAAGAGTTTGGCATCATGCCCGCCGGTCTTGGCTGCCGCGATACCCTGCGCCTTGAGAAAGGCTTCGCCCTCTACGGCCACGAGATGGACGACACCGTCAGCCCCCTCGAGGCTCCGCTGGCCTTCATCGTCAAGCTAAAAGCCGAGAACAACAACTTCATCAACAAGGAGCTCCTCCTCGCCCAGAAAGCCGCTGGCTTCAAGCGCAAAGTGGCCGGCTTCGAGATGATTGACCGCGGCATCGCCCGCAACGGCTACGAGGTCTGCGACGCTCAGGGCAACAAGATTGGTGAGGTACGCAGCGGCTCCCCCAGCCCCAGCACCGGCAAGAACATCGGCACTGCCCTCATCAAGGCCGAGTATGCCAAAGCCGGCACCGAAATCTACATCAAGATCCGCGAGAAACTCCTCAAGGCCATCACCGTCAAGATGCCCTTCTACGAAGGTTAATCTTTACGAATATTGAAAAAGAAAGGCTTGGATCCGCAGATTCAAGCCTTTCTTTTTTGTGTACAAACTATCTTGGGCTATACACCATTCATGAACATCCCAGCGGGCTGAATATATCTTATTATTCTTTTATTTCCCTTTTTACTCGATTAAGAGTTAAGTATTTAATCAAAGACCAAATAGCACCGATAACAAGTCCTAATCCTAATACCCCAAAAACATCATCTATTCCAGTAATTGCAATTATTATGATAATAATAAATCCCAATACTAACTCTGTTATAAACATTACTATGGTTGTCCATTGTTTTGTCTTTTGGACTTCCATTTTCCCAATAATAGAAAGAATTGAATATTTGATAATAGAATAAAAAGGATGCATTAGAGCAACTATTCCTACTATAGAGGAAAACACTCCAGCTGTAGAACCCCGATGAAGTGTATTATGTGCAATTAATATGTAACCAACATAAGTAAACACAAAGCCAAATAAAAATTCGGCAATCATTATCAGTAGTAATTTCCTTTTTTTTTTATCCTTCTTAAAGATGAGATTATAGACATCTGAATAAAACTCGGGTATCTCAACGAATGGTAGTTGAGTATTTGTCTCTTCATTTGTTTCATTTTGGATTATTACTGATGCAGACATTTCTCTTTCGGATATCTTATTATCATTTTATCGTCTTAACTCAGATGGTATAGCTTCTGACAATTCACTATCACAATTTGGACATCTATCATGGATTAATTCATTATATAATTCGCCACAAGAAGAGCATTTAACGTAAATGACCATTCGGTAATCCCTTTTTTGTGTCGGGCGCAACTTCTATCACTCTTTCGCACCCAGTTGAGTATTATACAATAAAAGAAGCGTGGTGCTGTACACTCTTCTTCGGATAGAGGTCCTAGGAATAACCTTGCATTGAGAAGATGGAATTAGCCCACGCTAAACAGCGCAGCTATTACACAGATTCTGCAATGCTATGGAATTTCCTAGGTTCCTATCCGCAGAACGGCATAACGCTTCGTGATTTCACTGTTGAAATCGGCTGCATAATTACGAAGTTTTTTCTATTCAGCCAAATTTATTTCCCCATGTCGGGAAAAGTTTGTATCTTTGCAGCGTGAAATAACATAGTAGTATTGCCATGACAGCAGTGGATATCAGAGCAGCAATCAATAACGACCTGAGCACTCTCTCTCCGGATTTGCTTCAGGTTGTGGCCGATTATGTGCGGTCGCTGCGCAATAAAAACGAAGGCGCAAGTCAACAGATAACACCTTTGGTGGCCAGTATGTTCACCGGCCATTCGGTCAATGTCACCGACCAGGAACTTGACGCTGCCCGAGAGGATTATCTCAAAGAGAAATATCTATGAAAATGGTATTTGTCGACACCAATGTTCTGCTCGACCTGTTGCTGGAGCGCGAGCCCTGGGCACAGGACGCGGCTCTGCTTTTCAGCATGGCCGACCGCAAGGAGGTGGAACTTTTGTGTTGCTCACTGTCGTTTTCCACAGCCGTCTATCTGATGCAGCGATTCAAATACACCCGCATGGAGATTGTCAAGAAACTCACCATCGTCAAATCCATCTGTACCATCTCCACGGTCAACGAGGCTGTGATTGACCGTATGCTCCAAAGCGATTTCGCCGATTTGGAGGACGCCATCCAATACTATTCGGCCCTTGCCTTCGGAGCCGATATCATTGTCACCAGAAACACTTCAGACTTCGCTTCTGCACGGATTCCGGTACTTACACCGCATGAATTTATTAATCAACAATAAAATAAATACAGAACACACTATGAGTATAATCAAACCCTTCAAAGGATTCCGCCCCCCGGTGGACATCGTCGAAAAACTGGCCTCACGTCCCTACGACGTATTGAATTCCGAAGAAGCCCGCGTAGAATGCGAGGGCAACCCCTACAGCCTGCTGCACGTCACCAAGGCTGAAATCGATCTCCCTGCTGGCACTGACGAGCACTCGCCCGAAGTCTATCTCCAGGTCGTCAAAAACTACAACAAGTTCAAAGACCTTGGCTGGTTAGTTAAGGACGAAGAGGAAAAACTCTACATCTACGCCCAAAGCATGAACCCCACCGCTCCCGACGCCAAGTGGCAGTACGGTCTCGTGGCCTGCGCCTACAGCGAGGACTACGTGAACAAGGTTATTAAGAAACACGAGCTCACCCGCAAGGACAAGGAAGAGGATCGCATGAAACACGTCCGCATCACCAACGCCAACGTGGAACCCGTATTCTTCGCCTACCCCGCCATCGCCCGTATTGACGAAATCGTGGCCGGCATCACTGCCAAGAAACCCATCTACGACTTCATCGCTAAAGAAGACGGCTTCGGCCATCGCTTCTGGGTCATCGACGACAAGGCCACCATCGCCGAACTCGTCGACATTTTCGACAAACAGGTTCCCGCCATGTACATCGCCGACGGTCACCACCGCAGTGCCGCCGCCGCCCTCGTGGGACAGGAGAAGAAAGAGCAGAACCCCCACCACACTGGCAAGGAGGAGTACAACTACTTCATGACCGTCATCTTCCCCGACAACCAGCTCAACGTCATCGACTACAACCGCGTGGTGAAAGACCTCAACGGCCTCACCAAGGAACAGTTCATCGCCGCCGTAGGCGAGAGCTACGACCTGCAGGACTTGGGCACCTACATCTACAAGCCCGCCAAGCTGCACGAGCACAGCATGTATCTCGACGGTCACTGGTACAAGATGACCGCCAAGCCCGGCACCTACAACGACAACGACCCCATCGGAGTCCTCGATGTCACCATCCTCTCCAACCTCGTCCTCGACAAGGTTCTTGGCATCAAAGACCTCCGCACCGACAAGCGTATCGACTTCGTAGGCGGCATCCGCGGTCTTGGTGAGCTGAAACGTCGTGTCGACAACGGCGAGATGAAGGTTGCCTTCGCTCTCTATCCCGTCAGCATGAAGCAGATCATCGACATTGCCGACACCGGCAACATCATGCCCCCGAAGACCACCTGGTTCGAACCTAAGCTCCGCTCAGGCCTCGTGATTCACGAACTCTGCTAGAATCTAGTCCTATTAAACGGGTATCGTCGCCAAGATGATACCCGTTTTTGTTTATCCGACAAAGCAAATGAGTACAACTTACCTCCTTATAATGGCTGTCATTGCAGCAATTTGCATCTTCTTTGCTCGAAAGAAAAGTAGCGATGCTGCCAGTATCAAAGAAACAACCATGTCGCCATCAGAACGCGTCATTCAAGTATACGACATGGACGAGGCAAAGCTAAACGACACCATCGAAAAAATCACCCGAAACTATGCCGAAAAAGAAGAGGAACACCCAACAGTTGTCATCCAACAAGATGGTATTATCCGCCTGACATTCACCCCCGAAACCGACTATATATCCTTCTGCTACTGGGTCAACTACCTCGTCTACTGCGACGAGGAAAAGCAGAAACGCTACACCGTATATGGCTGGTACCCATTCGGTGAATTGGAAATCAACGGTGAGAGACAACCTTTTAGCAATCAGACCGTCATGCTGTATGTTGACAAAAACGACACCCAATACGACAACATCTCCTTCGTCACCCCCGACGGCAGCCACTATCTTCAGCCTTTCGCCATCTTCAACAATCTAAAACCAATCGTTGGCGGCAGTGAAAGCTATCGCCACAGTCCAAATCCAGAAACACAAGAAACACAATGATTGCTTGAAAAAAAATTTAAGGATACTTCTATAAATTACCCCAAAGGGGTGAGATATGAATAACACCGTACAAGCCTTAGGCACAGTGCGCTGATAATCAAGATATAACCAAACTGCGTCCCGTAGGGACGCGACAAAGAAAACAAATAATAAGAACCCACCTTAATTTATTTCGCTCTAATACAACATATGACTGTTTTTTGCCAAATAGTATCCATGTCGCGTCTCTTCGAGACGCTGATAGGGAGTATGTTCTGTCACCGCACTGCGCTACGCTTGTACGGTGTTATTGAGATTCAGCCTCTTCGAGGCTGTAAAAATC
>JAFRRK010000076.1 GCA_017428115.1 Bacteroidales bacterium
CATCAACAACAAAATCAAAACCCTCAAACGCATGGCTTACGGATTCCGTGACGATCACTATTTCAAACTTCGTCTTCTCGCCTTACATGACTTTAAGGTCGCTTGATGGCTTGTTCCACCTAAGCAATAATCGGATGAACCTTTTTTCATCCATTTCTCGAAAATATGACCAAATTATGACCAAATTTGGGATATAAAAGAAAAAGGATTTTGCAATTCTTCTCATTTTGAGTTACTTGCAAAATCCTCTTGTACCCCGGGAGGGACTTGAACCCTCACGCTCTTGCGAGCAGCAGATTTTGAGTCTACCGTGTCTACCATTCCACCACCAGGGCAGGTGATTTTCGTCTCTCGAAATCGGGTGCAAAAGTACTACTTTTTTTGCATATGACAAATATTTTTTTTCAAAAAGGGCGATAAATCGAAAAAAAGTAGTATCTTTGCACACTCAAAATCAACACAAAATGGGCGAAAAAAAAACTGATAAAGTATTCATTTTTGCAGGTCGTGCAACTGAAAATTTGGCTCGCAGAGTTGCCGAAATTTATGGTATTCCACTGGGAAATTCGACCGTTTTTCAGTATGCCGACGGCGAATTCCAACCCTCGTACGAGGAAACCATCCGTGGTGGCATTGTGTTCATCATCCAATCGACTATTCCACCTACTGACAACTTGTTTGAGCTATTGATGATGATTGATGCCGCAAGACGCGCATCGGCTGAGAAGATTGTTGCCGTGATTCCTTATTATGGCTTTGCCCGCCAGGATAGGAAGGACAAGCCGCATGTGCCCATCGCCTCAAAACTGATTGCCGACATGATTCAGGTGGCGGGTGTGGACCGTGTGATATGCATGGACCTGCATGCCGACCAGATTCAGGGTTTCTTTAACATACCGGTGGACCACTTGTACGGCTCGTCGCTGTTTATGCCTTATATACGCGAGAAGTTTGAGATTGAGGAGGTGATGTTTGCCAGCCCCGACATGGGTGGGAGCAAACGTGCGGGCATGTATGCCAAGACTTTGAACAACAGCTTTGTCATCTGCTACAAGCACCGCAACAAGCCTAACGAGATTGGCGAGATGCGCCTTATAGGCGATGTGAAGGACAAGCATGTGATACTGCTCGACGACATTATTGACACGGGCAGCACCATATGCAAGGCTGCAAGTATCATCATGGAGAACGGAGCCAAGAGTGTGCGCGCTATGATTACCCACCCAGTGTTGAGCGGAAACGCTATTGAGAAGGTGGAGAACAGCGCATTGGAGGAGCTGGTGACAACGGACACTATACCTCTGAGACGCGAGAGCGACAAGATACATGTGCTGAGTTGCGACTGGCTGCTGGCCGAGGCTATACGCAGAGTGGTATGCTATGAGTCGTTGGACAACCTGTATGAGACCACCATCCACCGTAAAGGGATTATACACCGGATGTGATTGGCTTTCGAGCACCAAGATAGCATAATAGAAACAATAAGATAAAGAAAACACTATATTATTAACCAGGGGCGACAGCCCCATAAAAAACACAGAAAGAAAATGAGAATAGTATCATTGAGCGGTTCTCTTCGCGAGAACGTAGGGAAAAAAGATGCTAAGGCTCTGCGTCGTGAAGACAAGGTGCCCTGCGTGATGTATGGCAAAGGCGAGCAGTATCTCTTCGCCCTTCCCCAAACGGGTTTCCAGCGCATCCTTTTCAACCCCGAACCTTGTTTTGTTGAAATCGACCTGAACGGTGTGAAACATCGCGCCATGCTGAAAGACATCGAATTCCACCCTGTGACCGAGATTGTTTATCACTGCGATTTCTACGAGCTGAGCGACGACAAGCCCATCGTGATGTCGATACCCGTACACACCACCGGCACTTCGGTTGGAGTGATGAAGGGCGGCAAGCTGGCATACAAGCAGAAGAGACTCAACGTCAAGGCTCTTCCCGCCAATATGCCCAGCGAGATTCTGATTGATATTACCAACCTTGATGTTGCCCAACGTTGCAAGGTGCAGGATATACCCACCAACAACTATGAGATTCTCAACCCCAAGAGCAGCGAGGTGGTGGTGATCAACAGCACGCGTGCTGCCTCTACCGGTGCCAACGAGGTTGTTGAGGCCGAATAATCCAAGTATCAACTGAAAACTAAAAACTAAAAAAATGGCCCGTAGGTTGCGGCAAAAATGTTTTTAGTTTTTATTTTTTTTTAGTTTTACAATTTATGCATAAAGCAGGTTTCGTCAATATCATCGGCAACCCCAATGTGGGTAAGTCAACCCTTATGAACGCCCTTGTGGGAGAGAAACTGAGCATTATCACCAGCAAGGCACAGACTACGCGCCACCGCATCATGGGCATTGTGAACGGCGAGGATTTCCAGATTGTCTACACCGACACCCCCGGCATTGTGAACCCTCACTACAAACTGCACGAACAGATGATGACGTTTGTGAATAGCGCACTTGAAGATGCCGACTTGTTTCTGCTCGTCACCGAGATTGGCGAGACTTTCAAAAACCAGGAGGTGCTGGCAAAGATAATACGCTCAAACACTCCTGTAATACTAGTCATAAACAAGATAGACCTCAGCGACCAGGAGACAATAAGCGACAAGATAGCCTACTGGCACAACCAGATACCCCGTGCCATAGTGGTGCCTGCTTCTGCTACGGAACGCTTCAATATCGACACTATTTTCAACCATATTATCGAACAACTGCCCGACAGCCCTCCCTATTTCCCGAAAGATGAGCTGACAGACCGCTCGATGCGTTTCTTTGTAAGCGAAATTATTCGTGAGAAGCTGCTACTCTATTACCAAAAGGAGATACCATACAGTTGTGAGGTTGCCGTGGAGAGCTATGAGGAGAAGGATGGCATTGACAATATACGCGCAATCATCTTTGTGGAACGAGAGTCGCAACGCGCCATACTGATAGGGCATAAGGGTATGTCGATAAAAAAAGTAGGTATCGAAGCGCGTAAAGACATAGAGGAATTCACTGGCAAGAAGTGTTTTCTCAATTTGTACATCAAGGTGCTGAAAGATTGGCGCAACAGCGACCGTGCGCTACGTCAATTTGGATACGAGACCGACTGATAAAATAAGCCAGCAATATCCTCTAACACGCGCCAGGGGCGACACTTGATAGACGGTATTATATCATACTGTCGGAGAAGTGTTGGGGGTGAAATAAAAAACCCGCATTCCGTTGCCGGCACTGCGGGAAAAATATGAAAACGACAATAAACGTCAAAGAAAGATAGACGGCTATTCTAGAAGTACCTGATATCCCTCTCCACTATATAAGTGGGGATTTTTTTATCGTTGTCGAGGAGGTATTCATAACGTGTCACCCAGTTGCCTTCGTCGTCGTAGCGATATTCGTATAGGGTGATGGTTAGCTCGGGTTCGTTGGGGTCCTCATAGTAGTCGTAAAGAGTAGAGCTGACGGGTTCGTTGTGTTCGTCATATTCATAGCGTATCTCTTGTACTTTCTGCCCCTCGCCATTGAACACAACTGTCTTGAAGACATTGTCGTTCTCGCCATAGATATACATCTCGCGGCGGAACACATTGTTGGCATGGTCGTTGTAGCTCAACTGACTAACACGGCCCTGCGCATCATACTTATAAAGCACTCGGCTCTCAATTTGGCGTTCTTCATCTTCAACATAGACCTCGGTGAGCACCAGGTCGGCGTCATATATATAATAGGTGCGGCCAATCACATTCTCTTCGGGGTCGAGGATATGCTCGAGGGTAACCAGACCGAAGTCGTCATGCTTATAGCGGGTGCGGAAAATCATATCCTCTTCATTCGAGAGGTAAGACTGGCTGCGGCGTTGACCTTTTTGGTTGTAGACAGTCTTGAGACGTTCCATGATGCTGCCACGGCCGGCATTGTTGGCACGCCCGTCAGCCTCGTACATAACTGATAGCACATCGTGCACCTCGCCATGAAGGCCGTCGCGCTGGCTGTCCGACATACGGTCGGGCATACGTTGGTCTACCTTGGTGGGAGCGTCGGCACGGCGTTGCACCGCTTGATTGGGTCTGTCGTTGATTCGTCCGCGCAAATTGTCGTTGTTTTGAGCAGACAAAGAGCCTGCCAACCCCAAGAATGCAACCGCGAACAGAAACTGCTTAATATTCATAATTAACTATACAACAATGTATTATACTTACTTTTAGATGTTTTTTTACTCACTTTTGAAAATTCAAAGTTACAAAAAAAAACGGAAATGGGAAAAATTTAGTATCTTTGCAAACTAAAAAAATAAAAAAAAACTGTTTTGGAATCGATTATTCTTATCTGTTTTTTAGCCTATACGGCACTTCTGTTTATAGTGATGTGGTTCTCGTCTCGTAAGAGTGCCAACAACGATGCCTTTTTCCGTGGACAGCGCAAATCGCCATGGCCGGTGGTGGCCTATGGCATGATTGGAGCATCGCTGTCGGGTGTTACATTCATGTCGGTCCCAGGGGGGGTATATTATGGCCAGTTTACTTATATGCCGCTTGTATTTGGGTATGTGTTGGGGTATATTGTCATAGCAGTTGTGCTATTGCCGCTCTATTACAAGTTAAACCTCACCTCAATCTACACATACCTAAACCAACGTTTTGGTGTCGCATCTGAAAAAACAGGCGCAGCATTTTTCATTCTTTCGCGCTTGACGGGGTCGGCACTACGCATGTATTTGGTTGTTTTTGTGCTATATGAATTTGTGTTTCGTTCGTGGGGCATTCCTTTTTGGGTGCCGGCAGTCATATTTATAGCCATCATACTTCTATACACTTTCCGTGGCGGGGTGAAGACGGTGGTGTGGACCGACACCTTGCAGACCACATTTCTAATACTTGCTGCCGTTGTCACGGTAGTGGCCATCCTCAAGCAGCTGGACATCACTTTGCCCCAGCTGCTTCGCCGCTCGTCAGAGGCGGGCTACACCCGCATATTTGAAACCGACCCTACGGCAAGCAAATATTATTGGAAACAAATAGTCAGCGGCATGTTTATCACCATAACGATGACCGGGCTGGACCAAGACATGATGCAAAAGAATCTCACATGCAAGACACTTCGTTCTGCCCAAAAGAATGTGCTCACGTCCAGTCTCCTATTCATCATCGTCAACCTTATTTTCCTCAGCCTCGGTGCAGCACTGATAGCCTATTGTCAAAGCAGCGGATTCCCACTGCCTGTGAATGAGGCAGGTGCTGTAGTGGGCGACAAGATATTTCCTGCCGTGGCCTTCCACATTAGCTCATTCACTGCCGTGGTCTTCGTCCTAGGCATGGTAGCTGCCGGCTACTCCAGCGCCGACGGAACGCTGACAGCCCTCACCACAACCTTCTGTTACAACTTCCTACGTTTTAGGAATTCGGAACAGACTACTGACGAAATCCAACAGCATGAACTTCGCACACGACGCTGGGTGCATGTTGGCTTTGCCGTCCTCTACCTATTGGTCATCATTGCCTTCCGGCCTTTCCACAACCAATCGCTCATCGATACTCTGTTCGACATAGCTGGATTCACCTATGGCCCCTTGCTGGGTCTTTATACCTTTGGCCTCTTCACCCACCGCAGCGTTCACGACCGCTGGGTGCCCATCGTTGCCATCCTCTCCCCAATCATTTGCTACATACTCAAAGTATATATGCCACAATGGACTGGCTACCATTTTGGTTTCGAGCTACTCCTGCTCAACGGCCTAATCACATTCATAGGACTACTATTAATCAGAAAAAAATAACCCACATGAAAAAACTTATACCCATTATTTTTGCAACACTGCTCATTACCAGCTGTTATACCGTCACACCCATCAATGCCGACTCGGGCAAGGCCAATGGGGGTGGCATATTCTACGCCCTACCGTTCACACAAATATGTGTCGATGTCACCTATCAGTACTACGACCTCAGCGAGGCCATTTTCAGCCAGTATGCCTCCGAGATGCTCGCACTAGACAATTTTGACGTGGAACGTCCCTACCGCATAATAAACATCGAAACCTCGTACAATGTCACTGCCGACCCCGACCACTACTATTTCATCACCCCTAACGGCATCTCTGTGCAGGTAGACAGTCGCCAACTGCTACGGTCCGTCGGCCTCACCCCCCAAGAGGCTGCCACCGCCCTAGCCAGTGTCACCAACCACACTGACACCACCGACCGTCTCACCCCCACAGATGCCAAGCTGGTGCTCCATAATGCCACTGCCGACAAGATGCTTCCAACATACAACCTTTACGACCGCACCGACACCTTCTACGTGCGTGGCGATCGTCCCGGGCACCCCACAGGCTACTCCACCAAGAAAGCCCCCCGCAGCATTCGCCAGAGAGCGCAAGCCGCTGCCGAAGAATTTGCAGAGCTTGAAGACAGCCGTGCCGACATCACCGTCTCAGACCGATACACTCCCGAAGGCAAAACACAGATGCTACGCCAAATCGAAGAACGCCAAGCTCAAATACTCATCCAATTCATTGGACGCCCCATTACAGAAACAGCGCATTTCTTCTTACAGCCAAACCTCACTGGCAAGGACGACGACACGCTCCAACGCACTGTCCTCTTCTACTTCTCTAGAGCAGAAGGCATCTGTGAAAGCGACGACTACGACGCGCTCCCCGTAACCTGCACTCTCCGACCTGACCAATCCATCAAAAATGTCCGCCAATACAGCCGCCCAAAGAAAAGCATACTCCCCTGGCGAAACGGCAACTTCAAATACCGACTCCCCTCCCAAGCACTCCTATCGCTACAATGCGAACTTTTCGACTACCAAGTGACCTTACCCGTAGCACAGTTTGGCCCTATTATCGACCTTCCACACGACCGATTCAAAGCACTTTTCGACCCCACTAGTGGAGCAATAATCTATTACCAAAACTGAAACTGGCCACATATCATCTCTTCCACCCTTAGCAACCCTTTATAACCCCATCCACCTTGAATTTCTATACCACCATACTCGGGTCGGGTGCCGCCATCCCAACAGCAGCACGCCATTGTAGCGGCCAAGCGGTCAATATCAATGGATTTCGCATACTACTAGATTGTGGAGAAAACACACAGACTCAAATACGCGTCTTCCACCAGCGCCTGCAGGCCATCAAACTCATTTGCATCACCCACCTGCATGGCGACCACTTCTTTGGTCTTCCTGGACTCATCAGCAGCATGCACCTCTGCGGTCGCAAAGAGCCACTCGACATCTTTGCCCCGACGGGTATAGCACAAGCCATGCAGACCCTCATCGAGATCTCGGGCTGCCACATCGACTTTGAAATATGCTACCACGAGCTTTCCCACACCGAAGGAAACCCACTTATTTTCGAAAACAATCTCTGCCGGGTGTACTCCTTCCCCCTATTACATTCAGTACCCACCTACGGCTACCTCATCGAGGAGAAACCCCGTGGCAAAAATCCTCCAAGACGATATGCCTACTGTACCGACACAGCCTATACCGAAAACATACTGCCCTATATCGAGCAGGTCAACCTCCTATGCCTCGAAAGCACCTTTAACAACGAATATGCCCAGATAGCCGCCGAAAAACTGCACTGCACCGCTGCCCAGGCTGCCACTTTGGCGCTCAAGGCGAATGCCAAACAGCTGCTCCTAACCCACATCAGTGCTCGTTTCAAAGAGCCCGAGCCACTACTTGCCGAAGCCACAGCCATCTTCCCCAACACCCTGATAGCCTCCGACGGCGCACAGATAGAAGTACACTATTGACTATACCTTTCTAAAGTTTGACAAGCCATTTTCTTCAAAAAGCGACATAACGTATTTCACAAACAGCTGTATCCTAGTATTATTTACAACAACAAAAACAGTTGGTTGCCAGTCTGGCCGATCTACCCCCCCCAAAAAAGGCGATACATGCATCCAACCCCATTGTAATCGTAATCGTCATCGTCATCATGTCCCACTTTGTGCCACTTTTTTTTTCTAAAAGTGGCACCCTAATTTTTGCCTTTTTTCGGCATAATTGTATTAGAAAGCCGACAGCACTCACTCAAATCACTCACATGCCTTCGTCATGCCTTCGTCGTGCATTCGTTTCCGGAGACGAAAACAGGGCGAAAACAGGAACAAGGCAGGCAGCCTCCACCACTAAACAACCCGACTAATGGCCGTGAAAAGGGAAACAAAAAAGTATGGATAAATACAGCTCGGAATGCACGCCTGATTTTACTTGTCAGACTTTAACACCTTAGAAACATGCACACCTGAGCATATTAAGCATTATTAATATGTAACTTCGCTTTTTTTTCGTATATTTGCATTTTTGTATGGACCATGCCATACAAACGTAATATTTTGTAATGTAATTAGTAACAATATAAGCAACAAAACAATAGATGGCTAATTTTTTGTCAAAACTATTTGGCACTAAGGCAGACCGCGACCTCAAGGAGGTGCAGCCTCTGCTCAATGCCACTCTGAAGGTTTATCCCGAAATACAGAAGCTCAGCAACGACGATCTGCGTGCGAAAACCCTCGAGTTCAAGGAACGCATCCGCAAGGAAGTAGAATCCGAAGAAAACGAACTTGCCGCTCTCCGCCAACGCATCGAAGAAGAGTACGATATGCCCGTCGACGAAAAAGTGGAGATATACAATCGCATCGACAAGCTTGAAAAGGAATCGTACGACAAGACTCAGAAGGTGCTCAACGACATACTTCCCGAGGCTTTCAGCGTGGTCAAGGAAACCGCCCGCCGTTTTGCAGAGAACCAGCAGGTGGTGGTTACCGCTACCGACCACGACCGCGAACTGGCCGTAAGGCTCAACAACGTACACATCGACGGCGACAAGGCCATATACGACAACAGCTGGATGGCCGGCGGCAACATGATTACATGGGACATGGTGCACTACGACGTGCAGCTCATCGGTGGCATAGTGCTGCACAGCGGCAAGATTGCCGAAATGGCCACTGGCGAGGGCAAGACCCTCGTCGCCACCCTGCCCGTATATCTCAACGCACTGCCCGGCAAGGGTGTCCATGTGGTGACCGTCAACGACTACCTCGCCAAGCGCGACTCCGAATGGATGGGCATGCTCTATGAGTTCCACGGCCTCACTGTCGACTGCATCGACAAGCACGAACCACACAGCGACGAACGCAAGGCAGCCTACAACGCCGACATCACCTTCGGCACCAACAACGAATTCGGCTTCGACTATCTGCGCGACAATATGAGCCGCAACCCCGAGGAGCTGGTGCAGCGTGGCCACAACTATGCCATCGTCGACGAGGTCGACTCGGTGCTCATTGACGATGCACGTACCCCCCTCATCATCTCAGGCCCCACAGGCAAGGGTGACGACGACCAGGAGTTCGACCGATTCAAGCCTGTCATCGAGAAACTCTACAACGCCCAACGTGTGCTGGTCACAAAGGTGTTGGCCGATGCCAAGACCGGCCTTGCCGAACATCCCGACCCAAAGCCCGAAGAGGAATGCGCCAAGTTGCTATTGCGTGCCTATCGTGGCCTGCCAAAAAACAAGGCATTGATTAAATTCCTCTCCGAAACCGGCATCAAGAGCATCCTGCAACGTACTGAGAATTTCTACATGCAGGAGCAAAACAAATACATGCACCTCATTGACGACGACCTATACTTCGTCATCGATGAGAAACAGCGCAGCGTGGAGCTTACCGACAAGGGTATGGACTTCCTCACCGGACTGGGCGAAGACCGCAACTTCTATCAGCTGCCCGACATCGGCAGCATGATTGCCGAGTTGGAGCAGGAAAACATCTCACCCGAAGAAAAAGCAGCCCGCAAGGAGAAAATATATAACGACTTCGCCATCCAAAGCGACCGAGTACACACTGTCGACCAACTGCTTAAAGCCTACGCCCTATTTGAAAAGGATGTCGACTATATCGTTGACGAGAACAAGCAGGTGAAGATTGTCGACGAGCAGACCGGTCGTATTATGGAAGGCCGACGTTGGAGCGACGGATTGCATCAGGCTGTCGAAGCCAAGGAAAACGCCAAAGTAGAAGCCGCCACCCAGACCTATGCCACCATCACCCTGCAGAACTACTTCCGCATGTATAAAAAACTGGCAGGTATGACCGGTACGGCTGAAACCGAAGCAGGCGAATTTTGGGACATCTATAAACTCGACGTAGTCGTCATCCCCACCAACCGACCCATTGCCCGTATCGACATGGACGACATGATCTACAAGACCAAGCGCGAAAAATACAAGGCCGTCATCGACGAGGTGGAACGGCTCATCGGTCTGGGACGTCCCGTATTGGTAGGTACCACTAGTGTCGAAACCTCCGAACTACTAAGCAAAATGCTTAAAATGAAGCGTATCCCTCACGATGTGCTGAATGCCAAACTACACCAGAAAGAGGCTGAAATTGTCGCACACGCTGGCGAACCAAGCCACGTTACCATTGCCACCAACATGGCAGGACGTGGTACCGACATCAAGCTGAAAGGCGGTGTGCGCGAAGCCGGCGGTCTTGCCATCATAGGTACTGAGCGCCATGAGAGCCGCCGTGTAGACCGTCAGCTGCGAGGCCGTGCCGGCCGTCAGGGAGACCCCGGCAGCTCACTATTCTTCGTGTCACTCGAAGACGACCTTATGCGTATATTTGGCTCCGACCGCATAGCCAGCGTTATGGACCGCATGGGCCTACAAGAAGGCGAAGTCATACAGCACAGCATGATCACCAAGCAGATTGAGAAGGCTCAGAAAAAGGTGGAAGAAAACAACTTTGGCATGCGTAAAAGGCTTCTGGAATATGACGACGTGATGAACAATCAGCGTACCGTGGTCTACAACAAGCGTCGCAACGCCCTGTATGGCGACCGCCTGAGCATCGACATCAGCAACATGTTCTACGACACCTGTGCCCTCATCTACGACGACGCTATTGAAAACCACGACTGGGAAGGGTTCAAAATGGAGATGATACGCGTGTTTGCCTTCGATGTGCCTTTCAGCGAGAAAGAGCTCTTCAATGCCCGCCATGACGATGCCGTGCAGAAACTTTACGACAAAGTTTTCGAAGCCTACAAGGAACGCATGCAGCGCATCTGCGACCTCGCCTACCCCTTCATCAAGCGCATCTATGAGAACACCCGCTACGTCAACGTTGCCTTCCCCATCACCGATGGAAAGAAGACCCTCAATGTCGTCACCCCTGTCAAGAAAAGCTACGAAAACAAAGGACGCGAGGTGCAGCTCAGCATCGAGAAAGGCATCACCCTCGCCATTATCGACGACCTTTGGAAAGACCACCTTCGCGAACTCGACGAACTGAAGACCAGCGTACAAAACGCCAGCTACGAACAGAAAGACCCGCTATTGATTTACAAATTCGAAAGCTTCAACCTCTTCGAGAAGATGCTGCTTGAAATCAACCGCGAGATTAGCTCCTTCCTCAGCCGTGCAAGTCTGCCCGTCAAAGAAGACGACGACATGCGCGAAGCCCGCCAACCTCGCCGCGACAACCGCCAGATGCGTGAGAGCCGCTCCAACGATGGCGCCACCGAAACCCAACGCGCCATGGACCAAGCCGCTCGCCAACAAACTGGCGAACGTCCCAAGCCCATGCCCGTACGTGTCGAAAAACGCGTTGGACCCAACGATCCCTGCCCCTGCGGCAGTGGCAAGAAATACAAAAACTGCTGTGGCCGCAACGAATAGAAAGCAGCACACCCCTACAACCACACAGCCGCCCAAGATGCTTGGACGGCTGTGTGCTTTTATGGCAGTAGCCAAGGATTACTACGACGGCTAGAATTGAATGGCCAATGGCTTCGGAAAATGCATGCCACAGAGCGTAAGATGCTCTTTGCGGGCACGGTCAAGTACAGCACGACGGGTGATAACCGCCTGGGCGGGGTCGGCATCAAAACGGGCACAGAATTCAGGATGTTCCAACTGAAGGGAAACGGCATGCATAATGTCGCCAGCTATAAGCACCCCGCCCAAATCATAGATAGTATGGCCAGGCGTGTGGCCCGGTGCTGCAATCGAGCAAACACCTTCCACAAGAGTGTCACCAGGACTGAAGAGATGGACACGTTCGCCATAGCTACGGGTCAACAACGATGCCAAATCAGCATTGCCCAACAAACCTGATGCACATGCCTCATATTCGGGCTGCGGTATATGAAGGATTGCTGCTGGGAACATGGCAGTGCTGTCGGGGGCAAAAAGACCGCCCACATGGTCGAAATGGAGGTGCGTCAAACAGATGTCGGTAACCTGCTCACGAGCGACTCCCAAACTATCTAAAGCTTCCAGCAGTCTGCCTCCTTTTGCCGAGCCTAAACCCGCATCAAACAGAACGACGTGTCCCTCCTGCTGAAGCAAAAAGACATTGAAACCCGCCTCAGCCTGGCCTTCAGGAAGAAGGCTGTCTAACAGGGCATCGTCAAAACCTTTAAACAATTCTGCCGACATGGTCTGCGGACCATCCTGTATGCCATAGAGGCATAGCCCGTCGGCTGACGGGATGGTAAAAAGATAATCAGAACCACTCTGCTCTGTTGTCTCAGATTTGGTCTGACGACCTCCGCAGGCTGATATCAACAAACAGATAAGTCCGGTAATCAATGCAATCTTCTTCATAACGATAATTGTTGGAATAAGGGTTAATACATTTTTTACTTCAATTGATTGGCTGGACAATCTTGCGCAACTGCTCTATATCTAGTTGCTGATACTGCAAATTGTCAGCACTGGCAAAAAGTTTCTTATTATTCTTGTAGTTTTCTTTGTCGTACTCTGAAGCCTTGACAAAAAGACTATGTGCCACTGCACGTTTAAAGGTTTCGAAATCCATTTGGTTGTTCTCCCATTTCTTCTTCTCGTCATCAGTGAGATACTTAAGATATTTTGAGTTCATGGCCGATGAGATTCGGTCCTTGCCTTGGGCATTAGGATTGGCCTCCATAACAGCTTTGTGGTCGCGTGTCAGTGCAGGAAAATCAGCCCATGCGGTGATGGTAGTTTCTAGCAGTCGTAGATTGCGGCGGCCCTTGTCGGTATAATAGCCCAAATAAGCATGACAGGGCTCGACAAAGATAACTGGTTTAAGTCCAATCTTTCGCATGATAGAGGCAAAAAACACGCATGCATCAACACAATTAGCCTGGCGAGAGTTATACACCTCGTCAAAGAAACGGATGTGCTGCACATTAGAACGGATGGTGGGAGTAGAGGTACACGAAATAGAGGAATAAGTGATGCCCCTTTCAAGTGCATAATACCAGATAGCCTCCACCTGCGACACCACACTCTTGGCATCGCCCTGATAGCCCGTAATCTTACGCACCACCCCCTGGCTGAGAATACCCGATAAGATACTATCAATATAGGGATGCTCCTCGTTCACATACGCTGCGAAGAGCCAACGATAGTCATGGTTGCGGCCCGCATCATCGCGCACGCTGAGGAGACAGTCGTTGGCCGAGCGATAATTAAGTCGGAGATTCTTTACATCCACCTCCTCATCGTTGATAAAACAGGTAAACGTCAAGTCGGCAACACCCTGTTGGCGCGTGCGATACAATTGGTCGTACTTCCACTTGATAGTGGGATAAAATGTATACCTCATATCCTTGACAGGCAATACCTCTTGAAAAATGGTCACATAGTTAAGCTTCGACGAATCAATGGAAATGCGCAACACAGCATTGCTCACTGGAGCAGTGACCGAAACCGAGAACAAAGACCCCGAGTCAGTCAGTCCATAGGCAGGGTCACTAAGGCTTGCTGCACCCATAACCAGCGACGGATAAAACTGACTCTCGAACAGAGGAGAATATTCAACAGAAAACTTCACCTGCGAAGGGTCATACACCTTTGGACGTGTCTGATGGCACCCGCACAATACAAGTGATAGGTAGAAGCCCAGAATCAACACAGTCCGCGTCGTCTTATTTGAATTGAGAATAACCATAACAACAAACAGTTTTAGCTACGACAATATCCCCGACACCAGCACCACCAACAATGCCAGCGGAGCCACATAGCGCGACAAAAAACGGAACAGCCGAAAATAGCCTATCCGCAAGGTCCCGTGATTAGACATCTCGTCCCTGATATCCTCCTCGGGCATCACCCAGCCGAAGAAAATGATGGTACCCAAGGCACACAACGGCGGCAGGTAGATGCTATTGAGCCTATCTACAAAGTCAAACAATGTAAGACCCGAAATCTTGATATGTGACAGCGAGCCCAAAGACAATGAGAATAGAATACCCAAAACTGTGGTCAGCACAAAGAAAAGCAATGCCCCCACCCAGCGGTTGGTATGAGTGTGCTCAGAAAACCACGCTGTCAACGCCTCCAAAAGTGATATGGCGCTAGTAATTGCCGCCACCATCAACAGCACAAAGAAGAGTGAGGCAAACACCACCCCCGCAGTACCCATAGTGTTAAACACATTCGGCAGCACCAAAAACACCAACCCAGGTCCACCAGTAGGCTCAAAGCCGCAACTGAACACCGCCGGGAAGATTGCCAAACCCGACATAATGGCTATCAACGTGTCGCACACCGTTATCCACATGGCAGTCTTAAAAATATTGTCGTTCACAGGAATATAGGAGCCATACACCAGCATCACACCCATGCCGACACTCAACGAAAACAACGCCTGCCCCAAGGCTGCCAACACACCCTCGCCCGTCAGCTTAGAGAAATCGGGCGAGAAAAGATACTCCACACCCCTTCCGGCACCCGGCAACGTAAGGCTGCGCACACACAGCACCAACACCAACAGCACCAACACCGGCATCAGCACCTTGCTCACATTCTCAATACCCTTCTGCACACCACCCAATATCACCGCCAACACAATCAATGCAAACACACACAAAAACAGCACCGGCGTCCACTGCGAAGTAGAAAACTGGTTAAAGAAATCGCTGATTGCCACGGGGTCGGTGCCCAACTTGGCCAAAGCACCGCTGGCCGCATTCCACACATAGCCCGTAGTCCAACCCGAGATGACCAAATACTGCGACAGTATGAAAAAACTCGTAATAATGCCCAGCAAGCCCACCAGCCCCCATGCCCTATGCTTGGGGCAAAGAGCCTGAAAAGCCTTCACCGGCGTGTGCTGCGCCCGACGGCCTATCACAAACTCCGACATCATCAGCACCGACCCCAACAGAAACACAAAGCAGAGATACACCACCAAAAAAGCACCTCCTCCATATTTGCCGCATATATAAGGGAAACGCCAGATATTGCCCAGCCCCACGGCCGAGCCCACCGCAGCCATTATAGCTCCAAGATTCGAAGAAAAAGATTTTTGTTGACTCATGGCATATTAGTTTAAAAAATAGTATATTATTTAATAATGATTATTATTGACCTACCAGACAACCCGTCACACACCTACGCATCAACTCTCAATCCTATCAAGATTGGCACTCACAAAATCGCCCCACTGCTGTTTCTTACTCTTGCGCGCACGCTTAGGCTTCAACTGGTCGCGAAGGTCGCCCAACGGGTCGGTCTGCTCCAAATAGCACGAATACGCCACCGCTAACGCATCGGACGAGTCGAGATATCGAGGCAGGTCCTCGAAACCGAAGATACTCTGCAACATGGCGGCCACCTGCTCCTTGGCGGCATTGCCGTTGCCCGTCACACGCTGCTTCACCGCAGCAGGCTCATACTCGGTATAACTCAGGTCGCGACTCAGCGCCGCCGCTATCGCCACCCCCTGCGCCTGCCCAAGCTTCAACATAGACTGCACATTCTTACCCACAAACGGCGCCTCAATAGCCACATGGTCGGGATGATACGAATCAATGATGCGCTGCGTGGAATCAAAAATCTTGCGTATACGTAGGTGGAAATCGGCTATCTGGCGCAGATACAACACATCCATCACCACCAGCCGAGGCTTGGCACCGTCGGTGTCCAGCAAGCTATATCCCAATATACGTGTGCCAGGGTCGATTCCGAGTATCAACATGTACGCAAAAAATTTTTGCAAAGATACAGAAAAAAATCGTATTTTTGCAATTTAAAATCAACCTGCATCATTAATTTAATTATATCAATACCATGGATAAACTGATTATCACCACCGCCATCTGTGGCGCAGAAGTCACCAAAGAGCAAAATCCCGCTGTCCCCTACACCGTTGAAGAGATAGTTCGCGAGGCAAAATCGGCAGTCGATGCCGGTGCCGCCATCGTGCATCTGCATGTACGCTACGACGACGGCACACCCACCCAGAGCCGCGACCGTTTCCAAGAATGCGAAGAGGCCATCCTTAAGGAATGCCCCAACGTCATCCTCATCCCATCCACCGGCGGCGCCGTGGGTATGACACCCGAAGAACGCCTACAAAGCACCGACACCACCCCCCTGCCCGAAATGGCCACCCTCGACTGCGGCACCTGCAACTTCGGCGACGAGATATTCGACAACACCATGCCCACCATGCGCGCCTTCGGCAAACGTATGATGGAACGCGGCATCAAACCCGAGTACGAGTGCTTCGAGATGGGCCACCTCGACACCATCCTCACCATGGCCCGCAAAGGCCAGGTGCCCGGGGCCCCCATGCAGTTCAACTTCGTGCTCGGTGTGCCAGGATGCACCCCCGCCACCGTCGACAACCTCTGCTGGCTGGTTAAGAACATCCCCGCCGGCAGCACCTGGACCGCCACAGGCATCGGCCGCTATGCCTTCCAACTGGCTGCGCCCGCCATCGTCATGGGCGGCAACGTGCGCGTAGGTTTCGAAGACAACCTCTACCTCGAACGCGGTGTGCTGGCCAAGAGCAACGGCGAACTGGTTGACAAAGTGGTGCGCATGGCCAAGCTGCTCGGCCGCGAAGTGGCCAACAGCGATGAGGCACGCGAGATACTCGGCCTCCGCCGCTAACGCCACCCCTACCCTTTAATAACACACAATCACCACCACCCATCGCCTACTTCGTCTGAATACTGCTCGTTGGCCAATTTTTTGCCCCCTCCTTGCCGACTCAAAGAGGGTAAACACATGTCAATCAGTCAGAAGAAGACGATGGGCCATTGGTAGATACGACAGAAGGAGAAGTCTATCGCACTATCGATGGAATCTATTAACAACAATTAGGAATGCTCGATGAGCAGCAATTAAACAAAAGAAAGATTCAAAAAACTTTGAACATTTCATTTTCATTTTTGTACAATATCACATAATCACATTTTATGCATCTTTCGAAGAAGTTTTTTCTTACGCTGACGGCAACGGCACTGGCCTTTGCCGCAACAGCACAGAACGCCATAACGCGCGACGATATGCTGCGTGAGTGGCGACAGACCAAACAGAAACGCGACATCTCGCTCCAGGCCCAATACTCCAACATACCGCTCGGCGAGGCAGCAGCGACACCCAAGAGCGAGAAGGCTCTGCCCGACGACCGTGTGTGGTTCCCCGGCGAGTGGGAGGAGGTGAAAGCCATCGTGGTGACACCTTACTACAGCTACGACCCCGACACCAATCTGGGCAGCGGCTACTTCATGGCCGACCCCATGGTGACAGGCATAGCAGAATATTATAAATATAACTACTCACGTGGATGGGAGTCGTTGAACCAATATGGACCCTACCGTAGCACGATGGATACTACCACGACCTTTGGCCAGGTGTTCTTCCGCCTGATGGACGGCATACAGCTAGGCCACGCCCAGGCATGGGTGCGTGTGGAAAAGGAGGAGGACACCGCCACAGTGCTGCGCACACTGCGCCGCATGAACCTGCGCCACGACAATGTGCGCTTCATCGTGGGTGCCGGCAACTCGTTCTGGTATCGCGACTGCGGCCCTATCTGTTTTTACCACGGCGACCAGGACAGTGTGGCGATGATGGACTTTGAGTATTACCCGGGACGTGCGCTCGACGATTCGCTGCCCTCACTCATCTATCGCCAGATGGGCATACCCAACTATATCAACAGCATTGAGTGGGAAGGCGGCAACTGCCTGGTGGACGGCGCTGGATTTCTTTTGTCGAGCGATGCCATCTACAGCAACAACAGCGACACCTATGGACAAGTGACTTGGGACGGCCAGAATGTGAACAGCATCCACTACACCACCAAGCCGCGTCTCACTAACGCTCAGACCCGCCAGGCTCTTGCCAGCCTGCTGGGGCAGCGCGAGACCCATATACTGCCTGCCTACCAATACGACGGGGGCACCGGACATATTGACCTCTATGCCGACATGTGCGAAGAGAATGGTTTTGTATTCTCGGTGATGCCCAACGACTATCGCAACTGGACAGACTATCGTACCGGCTCGCGCAATATCGACTCGCTCTGCTCATACACCTCCATTTTCGACCGCCCCTACTACAAGACCACTATCCCATTCCCCAGCAAAGATAACGGCTCCAACTTCAACAGCCAGCTGGAGTATAACGACAGCTACACACGCACCTACAGCAACCACACTTTTGTCAACGATGTGATATTGCAGCCCTGCTTCAGTGCTGTGGCCAACGGCGTTCCTACAGCACTGTGGGACCGTAACAACATAGAGCTGCTGAAAGCCGCCTACCCGGGCTATACTATCTATCCTGTGGACGTGCGCGATTTCGACGGTTCGGGCGGGGCCATACACTGCGTCACCAAGCAGATACCTGCCGACAACCCCGTGCGTATCCTCCATAAGAGCATCGTGGGCAGCGCTGTAGACATGCGTGGCAGCGACATCCCCGTTAGCGCCATCATCACTAACCGCAGCGGCATAGCCCAGGCCATCTGTGCCTACCGCTATAAGTACTCCTGGGCCAACGGTGCCAGATACGACTACAGCGAATGGGACTCAATAGCCATGACCGCCAACGGCAACAAATATTCCTGCCTGCTGCCCACCGCCAGCATCAACGAACGTATCATGGACACCACCTACACCCCCGGCAGCTATGTGGACAGCACCCTTGTTTCCACCGACACCTCTTACACCCTCGACAGCACTTTTGCCTACTTCGACACGGTGAGCCTCGACAGCGTGTATACCTACGACACCACCTACAGCTACGTATTCCACTATAACTACGACACCATTAACTATATCGACACCGTGACCTCACTGCACGATACGTTGATTACGGTCGAATACTTCATCAGCGCCACATCGAACAATGGCAAAACCATCACTAAGCCGATGACCGCCAACCATGGGGGCTACTACAGCTTCTATTTCGACGGGACATTGAAGCAACTGGACAGCATGCAGTACGATTTCACGACCGAGCCACGTCCGGCCACAGATATCACTTTCGTCTTTGATGCCAACCGCACCACGCGCGACACCAGCACCACACCTGTGGTAGCCATTGCAGAGACCGCGGACGACAAGGGTTTCGGACAGTTCTACCCCAACCCCGCCACCGAGCAGGCCAAGATTCAGATAGACCTAGGCAATGGCGGTATATGGAACGTAGACATCATCGACCAGGCAGGCCGCATCGTACACACCACCCAGCTACAGACGGCAGGCAGTATTGTCTTCGCCATACGCACTGACAGCCTGCCCGCTGGAATCTACACCGTGCGCTTTGCCTCTGGTGGTAAGAGCATCGCCCGCCGGCTGGTGGTGAAATAAACAATAGTCATATATTTTATTCATTACTGCCATGAAACGAGCTATCTTTTTCCTACTGCTCCTGCTGGCATCCGCCACCCACCTACGGGCACAGCTGGACAGCATCTATATCTCCGGCACACAAATTGACACCTCCAAGGTATATGATGGCACCACTGCCGCCCATCTTGTCACCATGGGCAATTGGCCATTACTGCCATACAGCCAGGTGTATATCAGTGCAGAAGCACACTATCTGGATGCCTCCGTGGGCGAGGATAAGCCTGTGGTGGTCACCTTCGCACTAAGCGGACCTGACGCCGCACGCTACTATACTCCGTCGAGCATCATCCTTTATGCCGACATCACAGCTCGCCGGTTGACGGCGGACAGTGTGCAGATTCAACCACGACGCGAATACGACGGCACAACCAACTGTGCCGTGCTTTCCGAAGGGGTGTTGCACGGCATACTGCCCGCCGACACCGTGTGGCAGACAGTGACCGCCCACTATGCCAACTCCCATGTGGGGATGTTCAAACCTATTGAAGTACTGCACACCCTCCATGGCCCGCAGGCTGCCAACTACTACGTTGATGATACCATCCTGCGGATGGGCACTATCACCCGCCGCAACGTTACCCCCAGCCTGCCCAACATCAGGCTGGTAAAAGAGTACGACGGCACCGACTCGGTCCAAATACTTGCCCAGCCTACACTCTGCAATGCAGTCGACGGCGACACAGTGCACCTCACCTTTACCGCCCATTACGACACCCCTGAAGTGGGCGACGACAAGACCATCTTCACCAACTACGGGTTGGTGGGTTCGGCATCCAACAACTACTTGTTAGTGTCCGATAGTGTCTATCCGCAGCTGGGTAGAATAGTGCCCCCCACAGTCTTCGACACACTGCAAGATGGCCAACAATTCGTTGCCACAGAATATGGCTTCTGTGCCGACCATCAAGCCTCCCTGCGCTACCACCTGCGCCAAGGCGAGCCCGTCAGCTACCGCATTATCTTCTCTGTTCAGACTATGGCAGACCTCTTTGCCGACACGGCATGGAAAGCCTGCGACACCAGCACCAACCTCGTCACATTCCACATCCCTGCCGACTGTCCCTCCGGACACTATTCGGCCACCGTCCAGTTTGTCAGCATTGCCTCTGTTGTAAGCTCTTTCCCCATCACAATCAATGTCAACCTCGCCAACAGATACCTAGTGAGGGTATTTGACGATGTAATCAGCATCGACAATAGCGGAAGCATCGACAACTGTCCCAACCGTTTTCGCACCTTCCAATGGTACCACAATGGCGAGGCGATACCCAATGCCACACTGCCTTACTATCAGGCATCTGGCAACCTCGACGGACAATATAGCGTAATGGTGAACAGGGGCACAGACGATGAGGCGATGGTATGTCCATTATCTTTCACACATGTAGACAAGGCCACCGTAAGGCTGATGCCCTCGCCCGTGGCCACCACTACCACAATCAAGCTACAAGGCTTCGCCGAAGGTGCACACCATCTGCGTGTGTTCAACAGCAACGGAGTTATAGTGCAAACCACCACCTTTGTGGGAGAACGACATAAGCTTGACCTTTCCCCACTTCCACAAGGCACCTATCTTATCACTGTCGACGGACACTCTATTAGAACCATTAAAATGTAAATGCGAATGAAAAAAGAGATCCTCACCCTAACACTTTTGGCAGTCCTCACTAGTGCTACAGCACAGATGACCGACCATATCCACAACATACAGACAAACGTTGGTGGCGGCATTCACACCCTCCTTTACTCCCCCGTGGACGGCATCCACACCATCGCCCTAGGTGGCCTGGCCGAAATACAATACCAATATATGTTCAACCATCATTGGGGTGTTGCCATTGGCGCACAGTTCTCCACCCTGCGCAGCAGCAGCACGTACAACTATCAGTATACACTGCCCGGCACCATGCTGCCTGGTGCCCTCTACCCAGCCGACCTCACTTACGAATTTCGCAACTGGAACGAACAGCAGAACGTCAACCTCCTAAGCATCCCGCTGCAAGCCGTATTACGAGCCCCAATCAGCGTCACCAGCGCATTCCAGATGGCAATTGGTGCCAGCTTGAGCCATCCCTTGGGTTCCTACTACAAAATAGTGGGCGGTCGCTACGTCACCACTGCCTATATGCCCCATACCAACGTCACCTACACCGACATGCAGAACCACGGACTAGGCACCTACAACGGAGACAAGATGTCGTCAATCCTAGACATCACTCCATTCTATTGCGCACTGCATGCCGACCTAGGATTCGTGTTCAACTTTAACAAGAACGCCGGACTCTATCTAGGTCTTTATAGCCACTATAGCCCTGCCGATATCAACCCACACAGCGATGCCAATGCCCACATGCAAGGACTGAGCACCTTTGCCTCTGACCGTGTGGCCACAGTCCACCCGCTAGAGGTTGGCATCAAGCTGGGTATGCGTTTTGGCTGCGGCAAAGATGTCGATTGGAAAGCAATAGCTGCTGCCGAAGCTGCAGCAGCGGCACAGGCTGAAGCCGAGCGCATCGCCGCCGAGCGCAAGGCCGAAGAGGAGCGTCTGGCTGCCGAACAGCGCGAGCGCGAGGAGGCCGTGGCACGCGCACGTGCCGAAGCTGAGGCCAAAGCCAAAGCAACCGCCGACAGCTTGGCCCGCATACATGCCGCCGAACTGGCAAAAGCCAAAGCGCAGGCTGAAGCAGAGGCAGCAGCCCGCCAACGCATCCAAGCACGAGCCGACTCTCTGGCGAAAGCACAGGCCGAGGCCCTAGACCGTGCCCGTGCCGAAGCTGAGGCACGTGAACAAGCCGAAGCAGAAGCCCGCTCTAGAGCGCGCGCAGAGCAACGGGTGCGCGAAGAAGCAGCCTTCGTAGCTGGATACAAAGATATCGCCTATTTCGAAACAGGCAAAGACACCCCCATATTTGGTGAGCTCAACGAAGATTCGTGGGAGAATCTGCGCAACGTCATGTCGCGCTATCCCGAAATCACCGTCACCGTCACCGGCCATACCGACAACGTGGGCAAGCCAGCCAGCAACCAGGCCCTCTCTCAGCGTCGTGCCGACAACATCAAGGCTATGCTGGTAGCCAAGGGTATCGACGGCAGCCGCATACATGCCATTGGACGAGGCGACAAAGAACCCATATCCTCCAACAAGACAAAAGAAGGACGGGCTAAAAACCGCCGTATCGAAATCACCATTGGCAAATAGCACACGAAACTCATCATGGCGAAAAAAGGTGTGGTAGATTCTGCCACACCTTTTTTTCCTAGATATATAACGTATACGTTCTATTGACGCTACACGTATTAGTATTTAGTTTTCACCTGTCTGGCTGCCAGCCAAGCTATTATTCTATTAGTTCTCCTCCTTCTTGGGACATAACGAAGAATAAAGATTGTAGAAGTCGGCTATCACACGTTCGGGAGAGAACTTGGTACGTTGCTGGCGTCCTTTCTCCACCAGTTGCTGGCGCAACTGAGAGTCGCCAATGATGCGTCGCAGCTGCTCGGCAATGGCGTGAGGGTCGTTGGGATCTGCATAAAGGGCTGCATCGCCTCCAGCCTCAGGCATTGAAGAAATGTTGGAAGTGACCACAGGAACATCGCAACACATCGCCTCAAGAATAGGTATGCCGAATCCTTCAAACTGAGAAACATAGGCCGAAGCCAATGCATTGGCATAAATGGCTGGGAAATCGTAGAAGTCGGCATTGGTCACTATATGCACACGCTCAACCACACCCAGACGCTTAACAGTCGAAATCAAGCTATTGTGGTAGCTACCATGCGGATGTCCCACTATCACCAGATGCACATCGTCGGGTAGTTCCGCCAATGCCTTGACGACAGCAATTTGGTTCTTCCGTTCCTCAATACTGCCCACACATACGATATAACGCTCGGGCAACTTATATGTCTCTCGAACCTCGGCACGCTGCTCGTCGCTAATGGGTTGCCAAAAGATGTCGTCGCACGACTGATAAAGCACTCTTATTTTTTGTTCGGGCACATGAAGAAATTCCACCAGGTCCTGTTTGGTTTGATGGCTTATAGCCACCACCACATCAGCCACACGGCAGGCGTGGCGCTGTTTGATACGGTGTACCAGACGGTCGAAAGGGGAATAATATTGCGGGTATCGCCACACAATAAGGTCGTGCATCGTCACCACCTTTTTTATCGAATGGGGAATGCCGTGAGGCAGCTCGTGGCTGAGGCCGTGGAATATATCCACCTTGTCGCCCTTAAGATGCGCCGTAACCCCGATGCTGCGCCAAAGGTTGGGGAAATACCTGTCTATTCCTGACGGCTGGCGGGTGGATATGTTGGCATAGCCAGAGAAATAGCTCTTAAAATCGCCCGACATCACAGGAGCGTAAAGAAACGAGCGTACATCCTGGTGCTGCTGAGCCATACCGCAGATAAGCATACGGCTGTAGTTCCCCAGCCCAGTCTGATTCTGAAAGGCACGCTTGGCGTCAAAACCGATAATCATAATACGTATCGCAATAAAATTTTGCAAAAGTACGATTTTTTTTTGTATCTTTGCATTTTCAAACAAAAAATATATGGTCAAACTATCCGTAGTCATTATCACCCACAACGAGCAACGCAATATCGAACGTTGTCTTGAGTCGCTCTACGGAATTGCATCCGAGGTAGTAGTAGTCGACTCCGGTTCTACCGACGAAACCGAGGAGATCTGCCACCAGCACCACGTCAATTTTGTCCACCACCCATGGGAGGGCTTCTCAGCACAAAAGAACTTTGCCGAGACCCTTGCCACTGGCGAGTGGATATTGAGCCTTGATGCCGACGAAGCCGTCAGCGATTCTCTATTTGACAGCATAATAAAACTCCTTGCCGATGGTCCTCGAGAGGGGGAAGCCTATTGTTTCAACCGGCTCACCAACTTCTGCGGCCATTGGGTGCGCCACTGCGGATGGTATCCCGACACCAAAGTGCGCCTTTGGCAGCGCGGCACCGCACGCTGGGAGGGCGAGGTCCATGAGCAGTTGGTACACAACCGACCCACCATCACCGTGCACCTCAAAGGCGACCTGCTACACTACTCCTACTACACCCTCGACCAGTTTGCCCAACGTCAGGCTGACTACTACCGCCTTGCCGCGCAAGAGGCATACGACCGAGGAAAACGTTGCGGAGCAACAGCACTGTGGCTGCGACCCCTCTGGCGTTTCATTCGCGACTACCTGTTTCGCGGAGGCTTTCTCGACGGTGTGGCAGGCCTCACCATCTGCCACATGAATGCCCACTACACATTTATGAAATATGCCCTACTGAGAGAGAAAACAAACTCACAGCCACCCATTAACTAGCACTTATACCAACCCATTACACGCCAGTACTATCACAATTAAGAATAAAAAACACCATGCCCGAAATCAACCAATCCAACCAACACCTCTTCGACCACCTCACAACAGAAGAAAAGCAACGCCTATACACGTCCGCTTCGGAACTATTTTCCGAAAACAAACGCCAGCTTTTCGACCGGCTAGTGCTAAACCGCACCCGCCACATCTGCGTAGTGCTAGAGGAGATATTCCAATCCCACAATGCCAGTGCCGTGCTGCGAAGCTGCGACTGCTTCGGAGTGCAGGACATCCATGTTGTGGAAAACCGCAACCACTACGCACCCAACTCCGATGTGTCGATGGGCTCCGACAAATGGGTAGACTACTATAAGCACCCCTCAATACTGCACACCTACGACCACCTGCGCTCCAAAGGATACCGCATTGTTGCCACCCTACCACACGAAAACGATACCATGATTACCGACCTCGACATCTCACAGCCCGTTGCCCTGGTGTTTGGCACCGAGCTCACCGGCCTCACTCAAGAAGCAATAGACCATGCCGATGGTTACGTCAAAGTACCCATGTATGGTTTCACCGAGAGCTTCAACATCTCTGTATGCGCAGCCCTCTCACTCTTCTGCCTCACCGAACGCATGCGTGCCGACAGCCACATACACTGGCAACTCTCAGCCGAAGAACAAATCACCCTGAAGCTCTATTGGGCAATGCAGGTGATACATGATGGCAAAAGAGTAATGCAACACTTGATGGAGAGCACCTTAGGGTGAACAATAAAACATATATAAGGGGACTTCTATTTATCAAAAATTTGAGAATTAGAGAATTTGTATATTCCACACTTTAAATCTAATAAGACTTAAAAACTATAATTGCAAGCAATTAATAGACCCCCCCATAAAGCAAAGAAGCTTGCCGACTCATAGGCAGGCGGCAAGCTTCTAGTCATCAAAGTATTCGTTAAGCCAAGCACTGAAGGCAAACCACTCAGTGTTTGCTCGATGCCGAGGTGAGAAAACGACTGATGATAATCAAAAGATTTCCCACTGCTAACACACTCAATTAATTCACTTCAGGCGCAAACATAGGGTCCCAAGCGGGCAACATGATAGGCTTCTGATCCATCATGGCGCGGATATTGGCAGGGATGTATTTCTCCTCCAATACTACACGGAACATATATTCGTTAAACCAGTCGTTGGTCATAATCAAGAAACCCTGATAGCCATAACCGCTCCCCCAGCTGTTTTCTACCATCCACTTGACGGGTTTGCCATCCTTATCCAAATCCACGGCGCAGAGGGTCATAGCATGGCTTGATCCACTGGCGAAGGTGCTTACACGTTGGCGTTTGTCCATGCCGAAGGTGGTGCCGAAGAGCGACGCATAGTCATAGTTGTTCACATCCATAAAGCCCTTGTCGCGATTGAGGAACTTGCCTACATCGCAGCTGAAATACATCATCGTGCTGTCCTTGATAGATGCGATACACATAGGGGCGATATCCTCCATCGGCAGATTCAAGTAACGCCAGTTCTGCCCATCATACACATGGCGGTCATATTCGATTTCGTACACCTTGTAGTATTCCCTTGTGGGGTCGTTCATCAACATATAGTATTTAGAGAAATCAGTTTTAGCAAACTTCTCATAGAAAGACATAGGAGTGTAGGTCTCTGTGCTCACAATCTCGCCCTTGGCATTCTTTTGCTGCCAAACAAACTGTGCGGGAGGCTCGCCCATAGTCAAGGCCAACATACGGTAGATAGTACCCAGCATCTCGGTCTTCTTATCCTGCAAATTGATGGGTGTAACACCCTTCTTTGCCGCCATCTCGCGCAACTGCAATGCATCCTCGCGCAGTTTCAGGGCCAGCAGGCTGCTGATGCTCGATGTATTGTTGGTATTAAACGTCTCAGGCATCACGTCGGCAGGCACGAGGCCATACTTTTCTATCAAGTTAGCCACACCCGTAAACTGTCCTCCATCGCCAATTGGGTTCTTCAGCAGCCATTCAACCTCCTTGCTGTCCAACGGCAGCTTGTAAGTGTCTATAATAGCCTGCAGGAAGAGGTTGGCCTTTTCCAACTGATCGTAAAAGAACAGGTAGGCCTGCGAAAACTGGAAGTCTGAAGGCAACCCATATTGGCGGATTGCCTTATTGCGCAACACGTTCATTCCTGTGAACATCCAGCAGCGGCCGCTCGACTTCTGATCAGTTATTGCCTTACTTTCCACACGGTTAGAAAAATGAGCGTCGAAAGCAGTAGCATTCTCGTAATTCAGTGCCAACTTAGCAGGGCTGTTGGTCACCATTATGTTGCGCAGCGCTTTGTCAGTTGCCGAGCCGGTATAGCTTTTCTTGATCTGCTGCATCATAGATTGACTAATGCCGCCGGTAGGTGCTTCTGCCGCATTCTTGGCTGTTTTTCGCTGAGCCTCTACTGGCCCCATGAGTAGCAATGCTGCTACAATCAAAACAAGTTTATTCTTCATACTATAAAAGTGGTTATTAAGAGTTTAAAGTTTTAACTACTTACATTTCTATCTAATCTAAGTGACTAATGCTTAGAGGGTGAGGGGAAAATCATTATTTCAGTTTAACTATTCAAGGCCTAGAGCCACTTTCACAGCCTCCTCGATGTCGGCACCGCGCAAGCCACGATGCACGATGTTACCCTGCCTGTCGAGCAACATAATCATCGGGATACTCACAATACCATATTGTTCAGTAGCAGTGGTGCGAGTGGTGTCGATCAGTTGCGGATACTCTATGCCAAGCCGCTGCACAGCCTCATGGTGGGCATCAACCTTGTCCCACACGTCCAAGCCGATAATGTCCAGCCCTTTGTGGTGATAGTCAGCATAGAGGCGGTTCAGGTGGTCAGTGATTTCCTGACGGCAGGGGCCGCACCACGATGCCCAAAAGTCAACCAAAGTCACATGGTTGGTGTCGAGCATACGGCTCAGTCTGGTCCACTTGCCAGTGGCATAATCGATGCCCTCCACATCCACGTAGGGCTTGCCCTCAGCGGTGTTGGCAAGGTAGAAGAGCTGTTTACGAGCCTTGCGCAAAGGCTCGTAGTCGGCCACGGCCGGCGATGCGTGGCTCATTAGATAGTCAAGGCTGTCGTAGGTGATGCCATCGTTAGCCACCACCATAGCCAGTGCATAGGCTCCTAAGATATTGTCGCTGTTGCTATGGTAGGTCTTGCGCGAGATATTGAGCATGTGGGCGGCATAGCAGCTGTCCGCCTCCAAATAGGCTGTCTTGGCGGCAGCCTGCTGTTCCTCTGTTTCCGCACTATAATACTGCCGCAGCCACTCTTCCATTCTGCCAGCCAGTTCCACAGTGGTAGGGTTGGCAATATAGGTGGCGTAGAACTGGTCGTTAAGCGGTGTGCCCGAAAGCGAGTCACTCACCATATCAATAAATATTTTGCCCGCCTCCAGCACTAGGGTGCCCTCGCACACCATGCCCGACTTCCGTGACGTGCACAAAAGCTGTCCTATCGTAGGGGAAGAGACCGAACCGCGGAACATGAATTTGCCTGCCTTCACCACTGCCGAGTCGAGCGTGTCGGCATGCTCGGCGGTACAGAGATACACTTGGCAATCCTCAAACTCGCTCATGGCGAGCTGTCCGTTGACAACAAACGTGGCATTGTCGTCCTTGCACGAACACCACAGCATAGCCACTACTGCCGTGATAACAAGCATGATAGACTTTTTCATCATAACAAAAAACGTTTAATTACAAAATGCAAAGATACAATTTTTTTTATAACCGACAAACCAAGCCTGTGCCAAACTTTCCTTACAAACCATCAGAGAATAGATTTTCGATGGCAAAAAACAAATAATCATACTATAACCATATAGTTTCTAAAGTTTGACGAGTTTTTTTTCTTCAAAAAAGAGATACGTGCATCCATTCTTATTGTCATTGTCATCATGTCCCACTTTACTTCGTGGCGCTGCTCTGTTTGGCTCGGTAAAAAAAGCTGGCTTTCATCGCACTAGCTTTGCAACAAAGTTGAGCCGATTATTTATTTCTTAAAGTGGCACCCTAATTTTTGCCTTTTTCGGTATAATTGTATTAGACGGCCTACAGCTCTCACTCCAACCGCACACCCTGTCTTCGTCGTGCCTCCGTCGTGCCTTCGCTTCAGGTGACGGAGAAATAACGAAGGCAGGCACTAGGCACAGCACAACCAGCACTAACAACCTGGCTAAGAGTCGTGGAAAGGGAAACAAAAAGCGTATGAATAAAAACAACTCGGGATGCATGACTGATTTTACTTGTCAAACTTTAGTAGTTTTTATGCCCCTCCAACGCAGTTTGAGGAGATGAGGGCTACAAGAGCCGCCATCAACTATACCGACGAAGGTAGGACGAGGCTACAACCTAGCAATGACGAAGATGACCAAGGGACGAAACAGGAGGGATAGAGCATTTTTTATAGCCGGTGGAGATATTTTTTTGTCTATTTTGAAAAAAGGTTGTATCTTTGCATAATTTTTAAACGCTAACTCTCTATAATTATTAATAGCTATGTATACTGATACCACGAAGTTTGTCGGCGAAGGCCTGACGTATGACGATGTGCTGCTAGTGCCGTCGTATTCCGAAATCATTCCACGCGATGTGACGGTGGAGAGCCGTTTTTCGCGCAATATCGGCCTAAACATGCCGCTGGTGTCGGCAGCTATGGACACGGTGACCGAGGCCGCCATGGCCATAGGCATGGCACAGGAGGGCGGCATAGGGGTGTTGCACAAGAATATGTCCATCGAGCAGCAGGCTGGTGAGGTGCGCAAGGTGAAACGTGCTGAGAACGGCATGATTGTTGACCCGGTGACACTCAGCAAAGAGGCCCGAGTGAAGGATGCCCTGAGGGTGATGAGTGAATATGGCATCGGCGGTATCCCTATCGTAGATGACAATCGTATGCTGATAGGCATGGTGACGAACAGAGACCTGCGCTTTGAGCGCAATATGGAGCGGCCTCTGTCTGAGATAATGATCACGAAACTGATAACCACTCACGTGGGCACCACTTTTGCCGAGGCCACGGATATTTTGCAGCAACATAAGATTGAAAAACTGCCGGTGGTGAACAACGACGGTCAGTTTGTGGGACTGATAACCTATCGCGATATCATGAAGACCAAGGAGCGCCCTTTGGCCTGCAAGGACAGCAACGGACGCCTACGTGTGGCGGCAGGCATAGGCATCACACCCGATATGATGGAACGTGCCGACGCCCTGGTGAAAGCCGGTGCCGATGCCATAGTGATTGACACAGCCCACGGCCACAGCAGCAATGTGGTGAAGGCCTTGCGACAGGTGAAGGAACGCTATGCCAACATCGATGTGGTGGTGGGTAATATAGCCACCGGCGATGCCGCACTGATGCTGGCCGAGGCGGGTGCCGACGCCATCAAGGTGGGCATAGGCCCGGGCAGCATCTGCTCCACCCGCATTGTGGCAGGCATAGGCGTGCCGCAGCTGACAGCGGTGTGCGAATGTGTGGGTGCACTGAGACAGAAAGGCTACGATGTGCCCGTCATAGCCGACGGAGGCATCCGCTACAGCGGCGACATAGTGAAAGCACTGGCGGCAGGTGCCAGCACGGTGATGGTGGGTTCGCTGGTGGCAGGCACCGAGGAGGCACCAGGCGAAACCATAATCTTCGAGGGAAGGAAGTTTAAGTCGTATCGTGGCATGGGCTCGCTAGAAGCGATGCAGAGCGGCTCCAAAGACCGCTATTTCCAAGACAAGGAGACTGATGTCAAGAAGCTGGTGCCCGAAGGAGTGGTGGGACGCGTACCTTACAAGGGGACGCTAAGCGAGGTGCTCTACCAAATGGTGGGCGGACTGAAGGCAGGCATGGGCTACACGGGCTCTCGCAATATTGCCGAACTGCAGCAGGCCAAGTTTATCCGCATCACTGCAGCCGGCCGCACCGAGAGCCATCCCCACGATATCGCCATCACCCGCGAGGCTCCGAACTATTCAAGATAACGAGGGAGAATATGAACTTTAATATATTATTATTGAAATAAAACGTGGGGGCAGGCATCGTTGCCAGCCCCTTCGTGGCATTGAAAAAAGTGTACATTGTCAATAACATATAAAACAAATAATAAAAACATCTGTAACGTCACTATATGATGAAAAAGAAGTTTAGCTTATTGGTTCTTTGCTTTTACCTGTTGGCCACGTGTGGAACCATGGCTCAGAATGCCAACGACCCCGTAGTATTCCAGATTAATGGAAAAAATGTATACAAGTCGCAATTCATGAAGGAGTTTCTCCATTCGATAGGTAAGGACCCCAACGCCTCACCAACGGCTTGCACCTACGAAAAGCGTAAAGCACTGGAAGACTATGTGCAGCTATATGTGAACTACCGCACCAAGCTGGCAGACGCCTACGCCATGGGGATGGACACTATGGCATCGCTCAACCAAGAGCTGGCAGGCTACCGCAAGGAACTGGCAGCACCCTATCTGATCGACTCCGCCACGCTGCAGGGACTGCTGCGCGAAGCATACGATAGGAACCACTATGTGCTGCATGCTGCCCATATATTAGTGCCTTGCCCCGAGACGGCAGAGCCAGCCGACACCCTGAAAGCATATAAGCATGCCATGGAGATATACGAGGAAGCCCTCAAGTCCGACAACTTCTATGCCGTAGCACAAAAAGAGATACGCACACAGCGGATGAACGACCGCGACCCGCTGATTCGCCAAAAAGCCGACGAAGTGAACCCGACAGAGGGCGACTTGGGCTGCTTTACGGTGTTCGACATGATCTATGCCTTCGAGAACGCGGCCTATGCACTGAAGCCGGGCGAGATATCGAAACCGGTGCACTCGCGCTATGGATACCACATCATCAAACTGTTTGACCGCTATGAGTATTACGGCAAAGTGCAGCTGGCTCATATTTGGATTGCCGAAGGCGACAACATGGGTGAAGGCAAGATCAAAGATGCCTACCGCCAGCTGGGTGAGGGCACCGACTTTGGAATAGTGGCACGAAACTATAGCAACGACAACAGCACCTCGTCGAATGGCGGCATTATGCCCGAGTTGGCTCCCAACCAGCTGCCTCAGGCTTATGTAGAGGCTGTGGCAAAAGGACTTAAGGTGGGAGAATACTCAAAACCCTTCCACACCCGCTTCGGGTGGCATATTGTTAAGCTGCTGAAAAAGGAGGTGATGCCCGACCTGGAGTCGCTGACGCCCTACTACCGTTCGCGCATGACACGCGGCGAACGCAGCACTAAGCCACAAAAGATGTTTATCGACCAATGCAAGCAACGCTACAACTTTGTCGACTACACACAGGTGGTGACCTCGAAGAAAAGAGCTAAAAAGGTGACTTATGCTGCCAGCCTCGATGCTGTGCGCGCTATTGTCACAGATTCGATATTCTCAGCAAAATTCAGCTACGACCCCGAAATGATTACCGACATGCGCCCGCTGTTCAAGATAGGCGACAAAGAGTACGACTCGCGGCAGCTGGCTCATTATATCCATAAGAACAAGAAGGTTCGCCGTATATGCTCGCTCGACCAGTTTGTGGCTGACCGCTACAAGGAGTTTGTCGATGACATGGTGTTGGAATATGCCGACAGCCGGCTGGAAAAGGACAATGCAGAGTTTGGCGCCTTGGTGGACGAATACCGCCACGGCCTGATGATTTTTGCCTACAACGACAAGATGGTATGGTCGCGAGCCATACAGGACACAGCTGGTTTTGAGGCCTTCTACAACAATGCCAGCCTAACCCACAACTACAACGACACCAACGATGCCGTATACTTCTGGAATGAACGAGCCAGAACATATGTCTACACAATTGCCGACAGCACGCTGCTGCCCCGCAACAAAGCCATGAAGGTGGTAGCAAAGGGACTCAAGAAGGGTTGGAATAGTACCAAGATAGCTGAGGAAATCAACAAGAAGGCAAAGCAGGACACCTTGGTGAATCAGGAGCTATGGATGCTGGAACGGGGCAACCAGTCGGAGCTGGCATCGAGCGAATGGCACAAGGGCGTATATGCCCATAATGCCGGCGCGGGCTATCGCGTGCTGGTGGTGGAGAAAATAGTGCCTCCGACGCTGAAGAGCCGCGAGGAGGCTCGGGGCTATTATTTGAACGACTACCAAAACTATCTTGAAGAGCAGAACAACATAGCCCTACGCAAAAAGTATAATGTGGTAATCTACCAGAATGTGATTGACGGAATTACGTACTAAAGAACATAAGTTTGGCAAGTAAGATAAAGCAATGAAACTAAGTGCTTTCCTCGTTTGTTCTCTGTCGGTTCTGCATTAGTCAGCTATACGTTCTCCGACTTAATAACGTGGAACACCGATAAACAAACAACCTAACCCTTGCCACTAAAATGAGGTTTGATGGGAGTAAATAAGAATAGGGAGTAAATAAGATAGATGGTAGGAGATAGGTTTTTACTAGTTTATGTAACTTACAAATAATAGATTTCAGCCACGAATCTCACTAATCTGACGTATTAATAATCGTGCCGTTCGTGACATTCGTGTTCAAAAAAAAACTAATTATTAGTGGTATTCTTTAATATATGAAGCGAATAGTTGTTTTTAGTATGTGTCTGTTGGCTCTGACGATGGCCAAAGGCCAGGAGAGGCAGCGGGTGGACGGTATAGTGGCCGTTGTGGGCCAAACAATCATCAAAAACTCTGACGTGGAACAGGCCTATGCCCAAATAAGGCTGCGGAAGGGCATGGAGAATGCCCAAGTTGAACGTTGCGCTCTATTGGAGAGCATGTTGGTGAGCAAGCTGCTTGTGCACAAGGGTATGGTGGACAGTGTGGAGGTGAAGGAGGAGCAGGTGGAGGAGCAGGTGGAATATTACCTGGGTATGGCTGTGGCACAGGCAGGCGGCAAGGACAGGCTGCGCGAGCTGTTCCATGCCAGCTACGACGAGCTGCACGACCAATATTACGATATCATCCACGACCGCATCATGAGCCAAAAGGTGGAGTATGACCTGACTGGCAACATCAAGGTAACGCCCGCCGAGGTGGCAGAGTATTTTGCCACATACGTGGCCGACAGCCTGCCCGAGATACCGACACAATACGAGGTGTCGGAGGTGGTGATTAAGCCTACTATCAGCGAGGAAGAGCGCGACCGTGTGCGCGGCGAGCTTGCAGAGCTGCGCGAACGCATACTGAAGGGCGAGAGTTTTGCCATGTTGGCACGGCTCTATTCGCAGGACCCCGGGTCGGCAGCCAAGGGTGGTGAACTGGGTTTCTTTGGCAGGGACAGGATGGTGGCAGAATTTGAGGCCGCCGCTTTTGCGCTGAAGCCCGGCGAGGTGTCGCCCATAGTGGAGACGGAGTATGGCTTCCACATCATCCAGCTTATAGAGCGCAGGGGCAACACCATCAACGCCCGCCATATATTGATGCAGCCAAAGAATTCGACCGACGACCTGCTGCACGCCCGCATCACCCTCGACAGCCTGGCACAAGAGATACGCCAGGGCAGGGTGAGTTTTGAAGAGGTGGCACGCAAGTATTCTGACGGTGATAGCAAGGCACAGGGCGGAGCTGTGGCAAACCCGGCAACGGGCAACAACCGCTTTGACAAAGAGACTTTCGCCCAGCTTTATCCCGGCATCAGCATCGCCGCCATGGAGGAGGGAGAGGTGTCGAACGCCACACCCATAACCACCGATGAGAATAAGAGCGCCTATTGTATAGTGAAAGTCACCAAGGTGATACCCGCCCACAAGGCTAACCTGACCGACGACTACGACCGCATCAGCAATGCCGCCTTAGAGGCCGCCAAAAACAAGAAAATAGTGGAGTGGTGCAACCGCATGGTGAAAACTACATATATACGCATTGCCGACGAATATAAGGACTGCCCCAACTTTAAAGTGAATTGGCCCAGATAGGAGAATGATATGACCGATAGCGAACTTTTAAACAAATTTGTAGAACAACACCGACGTCTGAAAGATGAGGTGGGTAAAGTGATTGTGGGACAAGATAAGGCAGTGGAGAGCCTGCTGCTATCAATATTCACGGGCGGACACTGTCTGCTGGTGGGTGTGCCAGGACTGGCAAAGACATTGATGGTGAACACCCTCGCCCATGCGCTAGGGCTGTCGTTCAACCGCATACAGTTCACTCCCGACCTTATGCCGTCGGACATTACGGGCTCAGAGATTTTGGACGAGAACCGTCATTTCCAATTTATTAAAGGCCCCGTGTTTGCCAATATCGTCCTAGCCGACGAAATCAACCGCACTCCACCCAAGACGCAAGCTGCTCTGCTGGAAGCCATGCAGGAGAAGTCGGTGACGGTGTCGGGCAAGAGCTACCGGCTGCAAGCCCCATTCTTTGTGCTTGCCACGCAAAATCCCATCGAACAGGAGGGCACCTACCCCCTACCCGAAGCACAGTTGGACCGTTTTATGCTGAATATACACATAGACTACCCCACGTTCCAAGAGGAGGTGGACATAGTGAAAGGCACTACTATAGACAACTCGCAAAAGGTGTCGGTGGTGATGTCGACCGAGGAGATACTTGCATACCAGGGTGTAATACGGCGCATGCCTGTGGCCGACAATGTGTGCGAATATGCAGTGCGCCTTGCCTCCTCCACGCGTCCTAATCGCGATAGCGACAACACCACGGCCCAATATGCCACCAAATATCTCTCGTGGGGTGCCGGGCCTCGAGCATCACAATATCTGGTGATGGGAGCCAAAACCCATGCGGCCATGCAGGGCAAGTATTCGCCCGACATGGAAGATGTGGATGCTGTGGCGGTGGAGGTGTTACGCCACCGTGTGGTGCGTAACTACTACGCTGAAGCCGAGGGCATCAGCACCGAGCAAATAATCCACCAACTGATTGGTGGCATTAAGTATTAAAACAAAGGCGGTAAAGGTAAAATCAGCAGCTCTCATCATTTCACATTCAAAAAAGAAATATGAAAAACATACTAGTTATTTGTTTTTACCTTTTGGCATTGACAGCCGCAACAGCGCAGACTTCGGCACTGATTATTCCATCCGATAAGCCCCTCAAGCCACGCGAGCTTGAAAAGGCTTGGACATATCCTGAGACATTCTGCCTACTGCTGCATTTCGACCAGGGCGACAGCTCGTACCGAGAAACGGACCTCGACATACTAGACTCTGCCTACGGCATCGCCTTCGACCGAGACAATCCCCGTCTCTATACAATGACCATAGAGGCCTATGGCAACGGCAACAACCAATTGCTAATGCAAAAGAGAGTGGAATCAGTGTACCGCTATTTTACAATGCGTGGACATGAAGTGATGCCGGTGCGCTTTGCATACAATCCCATCCACTGCAGCTGCCATGGCGACACAACAGAGCTCATACGCTTTGAGGTGCCCACCAATAGACAGGTGTACGACTGCGACTCTCTGCCGCCCAGCCGCATGATGATAAACAAGGATATAGAGCTGAGGGGCACAGTGCTGGTGACTTTCCACCACAACCCCATAGAGTGCATCGGAGGCAATAGCGGATGCTTTCTGCCGGCACAAGACAGCAACATACGCGCCTACTACACCCAGCTGATACTCAAAAAGGGCTCTATTTACGCCGTTTACAACACCCGTGACGAATGCCCGCCACCCGTTGAACTCAGCATCGACGAACATCTTGACTACCGCCAGATGGTGGAGCACTATGCCCTTGTGCCCCATCGCAGGCAGATTATCCTACCCGTGGGCTATGTGGTGCTGCACTCCAGTTTCAACCGCAAGACCGATGAATGCCGCAACCTCAGCGACTCCATCTATGTGCGTTTCCCAGTTACCGAAGAGCAGGTGGAAGCAGGTCTCAAGGTGTTCGCCAAGAAATATACTTCCAAGGGCCCTGAATTCAAGTCGGTACCCACCAAGAAGATTAAAGGCGGACCTGTGCTGATGATACAGGGAGCTATCAACGCCACCCAATTCGACACCATATACCTAGCCAAACGTATCGAGCCAGACGAGGTGCAGAAATATCTCTACTCTGCCGACTCACCTTCGGAGCAGGGCGCCGTCACTATCACTGTCAAAGGCGAGGAACGCTATTACAAACCTTTCCGTGTGGACGGCAAGGGACAATACGAATTCAAGAAAAACTTTCGCGCCTTGCTGCGCATCGTTGAGACCGAAGAAGAAGATCTTGACGAAGGAGGCACCAACCGCTTCCGCAACGACGGCGATGAAGAAATAGAATAACAATGGCTTATCTGCAATCAGACGTGACCAAGGTCACAACACATGTGCTGCAGCGCATGAAACAAAACGGTGAGAAAATTGCCATGCTCACCGCATACGACTTCTCTATGGCAAAGCTACTAGATGCCACAAAAATCGACGTGGTATTGGTGGGCGATTCGGCCGCCAATGTCATGGAGGGCTACGATACAACTCTGCCCATCACACTCGACGAAATGATTGTGTACGCCTCCTCTGTCAAGCGTGCCATCAAGCGAGCCCTTGTGGTGGTCGACATGCCTTTTGGCACCTACCAGGGCAACTCCAAGCAGGCCCTTGCCTCTGCCATTCGTATTATGAAAGAGACGGGAGCCGACGCAGTAAAGTTGGAAGGCGGCGAAGAGGTGTTGGAATCCATCTGCCGCATCCTAACGGCAGGCATACCCGTCATGGGACACCTAGGGCTTACGCCTCAGAGCATCAACAAATTTGGCACATACACAGTGCGTGCCACACAGGAAGATGAGGCCCAACGACTTGTCCACGATGCCCACGTACTGGAGGATGCTGGCTGCTTTGCCATGGTGTTGGAAAAGATACCCGCCAAACTAGCCACACAGGTAACCCAAGAGGTGAAAATACCCACCATAGGCATTGGTGCCGGCAGCGGCACCGACGGACAGGTGCTAGTATTGCAAGATATGCTGGGCATCACCCAGCAATTCAAACCTCGTTATTTACGCACCTATGGCGCCATTGGAGAAGATATAAGTCACTCGGTTCGCCAATATATTAGTGATGTAAAAAATGGCGACTTTCCTAACGAGAAAGAGCAGTATTGACAATCTCTAGAAAACTCAAGATTGTAACTTAAACCCAAATCGGTCATTAGGCCGACTTTTCAATTATTCTTGTCTTTTTTAAGTCTGTTTTAGCCATATCAGCATTTCTTTCGGCAGCTTGACCACATCCCTGTCTCGCCGTAGCTGAAAGACATTCACTGGATGCCTTTATCACCTTCGCCAGCGATGCGGCCTATCTGCTCGAAACAAATGCTAATCTGCCATAAACCCTAATGACCGATTTGGATTAAAACGTTACGGCTTAAGTTTATGCCATTATAGGAGTAAACTTAACTGACCCAAAGCTTTTCTTTGGGTCAGTTAAGATAATGCATTATTAAAGAAGAAATAGCCTCCTGCTAGTTCTTTGCCTGAGGGTCAGAGGTGAACCCTATGCCTAGTTTCTTAAAAATCTTACGGTCCACCTCGCTGAGCATAACTGTCACATGCACTTGGCATCCACTCAGCTGTGGCAGTGTCTGCAGTGTGGCACGGCAGTTCTCATCCTTGAGGCTGAGCATCGAAAGAGCCACTAACACCTCGTCGGTGTGCAGTCGTGGGTTGTGTCCATGCAACAGCTGAGTCTTGGTGAGCTGTATGGGTTCAATATATTCTTGGGGTATCAATTTCACGCTATGGTCGATGCCGGCGAGATGCTTAGTAGCATTGAGCAACAGGGCTGCGCATGGTCCCAGCAGGTCGCTGCTGTGTCCGGTGATGATAGTGCCGTCAGCCAGCTCTATTGCGGCGGCATGCGTTCCCTCCATCTCCTTGCGCTGGTGGGCCGCCACTGTAGTACGACGATAGTCGGTGGTTATCTTCATCTGCTTCATCAACAGTCGAATGCGGTTCACCTCGTCCTCGGCCTTCTTACCCTCAACAAAGTCGCACAGGGCAGCATAATAGCGGCGTATTATCTCATCTTTCGAGGCCTTTGAACAGACCTCGTCGTCGCTGATGCAGAAACCCGCCATGTTAACCCCCATATCGGTGGGTGACTTATATGGGCTCTCGCCGTAGATGCCCTCAAAAATGGCATTCAAAACTGGGAAAATCTCAATGTCGCGGTTGTAGTTGACGGTGGTTTTGCCATAAGCCTCAAGATGGAAGGGGTCGATCATATTCACATCGTTCAGGTCGGCAGTGGCAACCTCATATGCAACATTGACAGGGTGCTTCAGCGGTATACTCCAAATTGGGAAAGTCTCAAACTTGGCATACCCGGCCTTGATGCCACGCAGGTTCTCTTGATAGAGCTGGCTGAGGCAGACAGCCATCTTGCCGCTGCCAGGGCCAGGAGCCGTAACCACCACCAGTGGACGAGAGGTTTTCACATACTCGTTCTTGCCAAACCCCTCGTCAGAACAGATAAGGTCAACATTGGTGGGGTAGCCTTCGATGATATAATGGTAATAGACGCTGATGCCAAGCCGCTCCAGCCGTTCGCGGAAAGCGATGGCACTGGCCTGCCCATTGTATTGTGTGATAACCACCGAGCTGACCATAAGCCCACGTCCGATAAACTCGTTGCGCAACCTCAGCACATCCACATCATAGGTGATGCCCAGGTCGGCGCGTATCTTGTTTTTCTCAATGTCACGCGCACTTATGGCGATGACTATTTCAGCATCGTCACGCAGCTGCATAAGCATCTTTAACTTGCTGTCCGGCTCGAAACCAGGTAGCACGCGACTGGCGTGGTAGTCGTCGAATAATTTACCGCCAAATTCTAGGTAAAGTTTGTTGCCGAATTGTGAAATTCGCTCTTTAATGTGTTCCGACTGTATCCGCAGATACTTCTCATTATCAAATCCGTGTTTCATCTTCCTTTCGTGTTGGAGTTAAAAATACGGGATTCAAAAATACGCTTTTTTCTCAAAAATACCATTTTTTTTGTCGAGAAATTCTTTTTTAACATATCTGCATGTCACTATTGCACCACTAGTTTTTGCGTACAGGTACCTCCGGCCGAAGTATAGGTGACGAAATACAGCCCTGCATCAAAACCAGTAGTGGATAGCGTGAAGCGCGGCTCATCTGCCGGCATGCGCAACATCTCGCGCCCCGTGGCATCCAATACCCTCAGAGTTCCCCCGGCCGGCATGCCCCCGATACTCACCTCTGTGCAGCCGTGTGCAGGGTTGGGAGCCAACGACAGCAGGGGCCTCTCGCGCATTGTCAGTCCCCTCTCGGCATCTATCGACAGCAGGTTTGTGTCCACCACCGCCATGATATATTCACCCTCCAACAGTCCGCCATATTCCATATAGTGGTACCTCATCCCCAACGAGCCACCATTCCCCATTGTGGCACTCTTGCGTTGGCGCCAAGGCTGGCTTGCATCCTTGCGATAAAAAAGGCGCACCGAATCGTAAGTGGCCGTTTCGGGACAGAAATCAAGGTCATTCACAGTATTATTGTTGCCAAAAAAGAAACGGATATTGCCATTCACCCCCGACACATTGCCATGTATTGCCCATCGGCGGCTGCCCCATCGCACGAGGCCTGTCGGCCTTGGCTCATCGGCACGTCCCAACTGCAACGACACATTGATTTTGGACGTATCAGACACATGCGTAGGGCGTATCTCCATATTCAAAGGTGACAACGAAATAGGCGATGACGAAGTAATTGCGACATCATTGTTAATATTAGCGCAGGCAATAACACTATAGTAGTCCACTACAGCATACTTGGGCAGAAACGGAAGCCTAAACTCGCCCCGAGCATAGCGTCCGCGCACATGCACATCGCATGTAGCACTGTCGCCCTCAGCACTAAAAAAAGTCACCGGCACACGAGCCAAGGTGTTATACTCTGGCGCCCCCCACAACAATTGGCTCAACCACACAGTGGTAATGTCCTCAACGGTACGTAGCGAGTCGATACGATAACTAGTAAAGCCAGGAGCAAAAATATGGAAGTCATAAAACGGCGTCAAGTCCACACCACAGTACCTGCTCATCGAATCGCGCAGCTGGTAGCTGTCCATATTGGTAAAGGCATTGCGCTCGAAAAGAGTCCTCAACATGCCGAAAAAAAGCGAGTCGCCCAGCAGGTGTCGCATCTCGTGAAACACATACGCCCCCTTATAATAGGTGCTACTCATAAACGAATACTGGTTAGGCATGCCGCATAATGGCTGAAATCCATCCTCATCCTTGGGCACAGAAGCCATCAAATAATGTTTCGAATAATACGGCCATTCGTAACGGTCGTGAGTATTGCCCGTAACATATTGGTCAGCAAAGGTGGCACCACCCTCATTAAACCAAATATCACGCAGATTGTCGCACGTTATCAAGTTGCCAAACCATTGATGAGCAAACTCATGGTCAATCAAATACTCCGTCCCGAGATTGTCGGGCAAAAGTTGGGGCCGAACACAGATATTGTTCACATGCTCCATGCCGGCGTTTTCTCCGCCCACGCTGAAGCCTATACCACCCCAGCGGTAGGGGCCAAACCAACGTTCAAATCGCACCAAGGTGCTGTCGAACTGTGCAAAGCTCTGTGCCACTTGGCTGAGACTAACCTGGCCGAGGAAAGCCACACGCAGCGGATAGGTGCCATACAGCCCCTGCACATCGCGCCGATACACCTGGTACTGGGCCACATTCACACCAGCCAAATAGGTCGATATAGGATGCGCAAGGGTATAATAAAACGTTCGACTGCTGTCGCTATTCACAACAGTGCTGTCGTGCTCGCCACTACAAAAAGCCGACCACCCCGGTGCTGCGGTGATGGCAAAATGGTAGGTGGCTCGGTCGTATACGCTGTCGCTGCACGGGAACCAACTCCTGCCCATACTGAAAGGCCTCATGCGACGGTCCTCACCAAGGTTATAGAACTTGTCGGCATCACACCAAAAACCGCCGTCGGTGCCATGCCAGCCGGAACTGCCATAATGCACCTTCACACGCACTGTGTCGCCCTCAGCGGCACCAGCCACAGGCACCATCAGCTGCCTGCGGTCGTATACATAGCCCATTGTAGCCACACCATCCACCTCCACCGAGTCTATCGTGGCTGCCATCAGCCCCAACCCCACCTCGTCGGCAGGCTGTAGCATACGCATTGTCACCTCGCACCATCCCTGGATATGCTGCGGCTGATGATGCCCCATGTCAAGACATATGTCGTAGTGCAACACGTCTATAGTGTCGCTATCAGTAAAATGCTCTTGAGCCTCAGCACCAATGCCGCACAGCATCAATGCGATAACCATTGTAATAAAACGTTTCATATCAATAAGATTAATTATTGGAAAAACTCTATTAATCTCTTTCAACTCTATTCTCTAATTCTCAACAACATCACACCATCACATCAAGCCTCCCTCACCTTATACGCTGCCAATATATCGTTTCACCTATCCCCAGCACCTGTCCACGCAACTTCAGCCTTCCATCCTCCAAAAACTCACAGCTGCAATGAGCCCTTATTCCACGGGTAGGGTCGTATATGCGTCCGCCCTCCCAGCGTTGTTTCTTGGCATTATAGCGCAGGTCGCGCAATATCACAATCTTGTTGCACGGCACTGTGCGCAGGCTCCTGTCAGGATTCTTTTCATCCAAACGCAACCTGCCTGTACGCTTATCAATACTATCCTGCAAATAGACACACTGGGCCGCATAACTGCCATCCTTGCACTTATACACCCTCACTTTCGACACCTCGCTACCATGCACCACCCTATACATACCCACCACATTATCACCCCTTGCATTAAGGCTCTCCTGAGCCCACAACGGCATTGTCGACAAAAGCCAAAAACACAAACCAACTACCACCTTACATTTCATCACTCAAAAAGTATTGTTTATTTATCAAGAATTTGAGAATAAGCGAATTTGCAAATCGAATATCTTTAATCTAATATAGTGAAAGAAGTCTAATGTAATTCCGTCCTGCAGGCAGACAGGATAGTGATGTGGAGATTAGGCAATAACTTCAATTGCAAGCAATTAATAAAAACCCTCACAAAGGTTACTGAAAAGTAAGCCGGCCTACTTGAAAAGCTAAAAATTTGCCGACCGCAAAGGCCAACAAATTTTTAGCTTCTCCATTCCGCAATTCAAACTACTTCTTTGTCTCGCCTGGCTGCACAGGTTTGGCACCTGCTGGCTTAGCGATGCTTTCGCGCATGTCGGTGTCGGCCTGGATGTTCTTCATGCGATAATAGTCCATGATGCCCATGTTTCCGCTACGGAAAGCGTCGGCCATTGCTTTGGGCACCTCAGCCTCAGCCTCGATAACCTTGGCACGAGCCTCCTGCGCCTTGGCCTTCATCTCCTGTTCCTGGGCTACGGCCATAGCACGACGTTCCTCTGCCTTGGCCTGCGCAATATTCTTATCGGCGTTGGCCTGGTCCATCTGCAACTGTGCACCGATGTTCTTACCCACATCAATGTCGGCAATATCGATTGAAAGAATCTCGAATGCTGTGCCGCTATCCAAGCCCTTGGTGAGCACCAGCTTCGATATGCTGTCGGGGTTCTCCAGCACCTCCTTGTGCGTCACTGCCGAGCCTATTGAGCTTACGATACCCTCACCCACACGTGCCAGGATGGTCTCCTCGCCGGCGCCACCCACCAGCTGCTTGATATTGGTACGCACCGTAACACGGGCCTTGGCTATCAGCTGTATGCCGTCCTTGGCCACTGCTGCCACGGGCGGAGTGTCGATAACCTTGGGGTTCACCGAAGTATGCACTGCCTTCAGCACATCGCGACCAGCCAGGTCAATGGCGGTAGCTGTGCGGAAATCGAGGTTCATGTTAGCCTTGTTGGCCGAAATAAGGGCCTGCACAACGCTGCCCACATTGCCACCGGCTAGATAGTGGGCTTCCAGCTCGTTCTGCTGCAGTTTCAGACCTGCCTTGGTGGCATTAATCATGTTGTTGACGATAATGCTGGGCGGAACCTTACGGAAACGCATAAACATCAACTGTATCAGCGAGCAGTGAACGCCCGATACCAGTGCCTGGAACCACAATCCCACCGGCACCAAATAAAGGAATAACACTAGTGCTATGAATATCAGCACACACAAAATGATGGTTGTAATTGACATATCTTTTTAGGTTTTAAGTTTTACGATAATAGATCCTCCTCATGGAATTAAACAGCTCAAAAGCTACTGGTTTTGCTCAAACCGTTTATCCTCAATTTCGCACACGTCAATGCGATAGCCTTCCACTGCCACCACCTCAATGGGGCGGTCAGGGTCGATAAACTTGTTGATAGCATGCACCTCCACCAGCTGGCCGTCGAAAAGGGCCTTGCCTGTAGGAGCCAGTCGCGCCACCGTGGTGCCGCGGGCACCAACGGCCAATGCCGCCTGGTCCACCTGGTTCACCGTGCTGTCCGACTCCTCGGTGAGACTAAAACGCTTCCACGTCTTCGCCTTCATAAAGAGAGCCAGCAGCACTATGACTATTGCGGCGCAGATGCATAGGATAATGTTGCCTACACTCTGACCCCATATCACATAGCTCTGCCACACACCGAAACCCGTGAGCAACAGCCCAAACGCTCCGGCTATGCCACCAGGCAATGCCACAATCTCGAGTGCACACAGCAGCACACCAAGAACAAGGACAATAATTAATAATGTGGGTGTCATAATACGTTGATAATTTGATAAATTATAAAATACAACCTCTTTGCTATTACTTTGCAAAGATACAAAAATAAATTGAATCCACCAAATAAAAATAACTCCCTCACAACAACCCATCATCCAACTCCAACCGTAAACACATAAAACACTCAGCCGTATATTCATTCCTGACTTGAGCATCCGCTACAGTCGCGTTCTGACAAAAGGTGCCACCACATAGCGCAGAGCGAAGTGGCAACTGCCCCGTTACCCCGTAGTTCTTAGTTCTTACCTCTTACTTGCCTTCGTCGTGGGGG